>NZ_BAAJCL010000006.1:0-125412 GCF_057535655.1 Anaerostipes stercorihominis
TCCAAATGAATATGAGGAACAATATCTTAAAAACATCGAGGAGAATGCAGTAAAAATAGCAAGTTGAAATTTGCTCAGAACAGAGAAAAAATGGTTACATTTAATTTGTACTTTTTCTTGACATAGGACCAACTATCAGAAACATGAGACGGATTTGCAGACAGCATAGCAGTTTTGGAACCAATACCCACACGGGCACAGCAGGGACCGAAAAGAGTTACCTGCCAGCCTGAGCGGATAAAAAAACGAGAAAAATCAAGAAAAACTAAGAACTGGATAGAATCCTTTCGTTTTGGGTGTCTATGCTAGCGGGGACGGTTCAAATGGCTGTTGATGATGATTTGATACGAAAGAACCCTTTTGAATTTCAGCTTGCAACGGTGGTTGTCAATGACAGCGTAACAAGAGAAGCTATTACAAGAAAGCAGGAGAGAGCGTTTCTTGAATTTGTAAAGCAGGACAAACACTTTTGTAAGTATTATGAGGGAATTTACATTCTATTTAAGACGGGGCTTCGTATTTCTGAATTTGTTGGATTGACGATTTCTGATATTGATTTAGAGAAAGGTGTTATCAATGTCAATCATCAGTTGCAACGCAAGCGTAATATGGAATATATTATAGAGGACACAAAGACGGACAGCGGTACAAGACTTGTGCCTATGACTGATGATGTAAAGGCGTGTTTTCGCAAGATTATTCAAAATCGTAAAAAACCAAAATCAGAACCTATGATAGACGGTAAAAGCGGTTTCCTGTATTTAGATAAAAATGATATGCCTATGGTTGCTCTGCATTGGGAGAAATATTTTCAGCATATTTGTGAGAAGTATAATAAAATATATAAACAGGAATTACCTAAAATCACACCTCATGGTCGAGTTATAATAAGGACAAGTTAGAAAACTCCAGTAAATACAAGGGGTTGCACTAATTTAGTCCTTATTTTTAACTCCCTGAAAAGGGAAAAATAAAACAGCGCTGTCATTCCAGATTATGAATTATTACAGATCCAGACTGGAAATGGATTTGTGTAAGACAAGAGTAAAAACAACAGAATTATTGTAATTATAGGACTGAATTAGCTCGCACGGAATATAGATTCCGGATGTCTAATTCAGTCCTCTTTTTGATTGACGACGATGAAAGGTGATGAAAAATGGCTAGAATTATTTCTATTGTAAACCAAAAAGGGGGAACGGGAAAATCCGCATGTACAGCTAATTTAGCAGTAGGATTAGCACAAAAGAATATGAAAGTGTTGATTGTAGATGCCGATCCACAGTCTGATGTATCCGCAGGATTTGGATATCGTGATTGTGATGATAGTAATGAAACACTTACAGCTCTTATGGATGCAGTAATGAAAGATGAAGATATTCCTTCAGACTGTTATATCAGACATCAGGCAGAGGGAATAGACATTATCTGTTCTAACATTGGACTGGCAGGTACGGAAGTACAGTTGGTAAATGCAATGAGCAGGGAATATGTATTGAAACAGATATTATATGGTATCAAAGATCAATATGATGTAGTTATCATTGATTGTATGCCATCATTGGGAATGATTACGATTAATGCGCTGGCTGCATCAGATGAAGTCCTCATTCCAGTTGAAGCATCCTACCTGCCAATCAAAGGATTGCAGCAGTTGTTAAAAACAATCGGTAAGGTCCGTAAGCAGATCAATCCGAAGCTGCAAGTCGGAGGTATTTTGTTTACGATGGTCGATGCTCATACGAATGATGCCAGAAATAACATGGAACTTCTCAGAAATGTATATGGAAGTCAAATTCATATCTTTGATAATTATATTCCATTTTCTGTAAGAATGAAGGAAGCAGTCAGAGAAGGACAGAGTATTTTCTCTTATGATCCGAAAGGCAAAGCTACAGAAGCTTATCGGAGAGTGACGGAGGAGGTGTTGAAAGATGCCATCTAAAAAAAGAGCAACTCCCATTTCCTTACAGCCACTTGATGCGTTATTTGGAACAAACGAAGAAACAAACAATGGAATTTGTGAGATAGAAATAGGAAGCCTTCATCCATTTCCAAATCACCCGTTTCAAGTAAAAGATGATAAGAAAATGGAAGAATTATCAGAAAGCATTACACAATATGGCGTGTTGGTTCCTGGTATTGTGCGATTGAGAGAGTCCGGTGGTTATGAGCTGGTAGCTGGTCATAGGCGAAAACGAGCATGTGAACTTGCGGGATTAGAGAAAATGCCTGTTATCATCAAAGATCTTACAGATGATGAAGCGACGGTGATCATGGTAGATTCCAACATTCAACGAGAAGAGCTGTTGATCAGTGAAAAGGCATTCGCTTATAAAATGAAATATGAGGCGTTAAAGCGTCAGGGAAAACGGTCTGATTTAACTTCTTGCCAAGTTGGCAAGAAGTTGGCGGCAGAAGAAGTCAGTCAGAATACAGGAGATAGTTCCAGACAGATTCTTCGATATATTCATCTGACAGAGTTAATCGCAGAACTTTTAGAACTGGCAGACGAGAAGAAGCTTCCCTTTAATACAGCTGTTGAAGTTTCATATTTGAGAAGTGAAGAACAACAGATATTGCTTCAGTATATGAGTAATCACAATATGGTACCGTCTATGAAGCAGGCAAAGGAATTGAAGCAGATTTCAAAAGAGCAGATGTTGACATATTCAGAGATTGACCAGATCTGTATGAATGAAAGTACTGAGAAAGTACAGGTACAGATTCCGGCGAAAAAGCTGAAACAGTATTTTCCTGAGTCATATTCTAAAGCTCAGATGGAAGAAGTGATATTTATGCTCCTGGCATCATGGGCAGAAAAACAATAATATGATATGCGAAGTTGGACAGAAGGAATGAAAAGATGATGATAGAAGATGTAATTAAAAAATCAATATTGCCACTGGCATTTATGCTATTCTGGTTCTGGATGGTATCCACCATCATGAAAATCAGTGGACAGACAGACTTATTCTGGTGGATATTTCTTTCCGGACTTCCATTTGGAATACATAAAATGCGGCTGATCCTGATTCCAAAAGGAATGGATATAACAGCAACACTTGGGATGGCTGCATTAAGTGTCATCATTGGAGCTTTGATCGGAAGTATCATGATTCCAGTGTATGTAATCCGTGCGGTATACGTTTTCTTACGATATATCATCGGAAAATAATTGAATATTTGATAAGAGGCAGGCTTGCGAAAATAAAATCGTAAGCTTGCCTCTTTTTTTGTACCCAAAATCAGGCAATTCAGGGGAAATCCCTTTTGCAAATATATATACTTGGAGGATTTTTAAGATGAGAGAGCGAATTGAAAGTAAGCATGTAACAAAGGAAATCAAAAGTCAGATGCCAGTGATTCCGGTGGAAATTGTTAAAGAAAGAGGTTGTACGTTCTGCCCGTATTATCTGGGCAATTATGAGAAACAGCCACGCTGTATGATGAAAACCTGTGCCTGGGATGATGAAAATGAACGTTTCCATCCAGTTCTTCGTGGACTGATTCCATTTTACAAAGAGAAGATGAAAAAAGCAGAAGAGAAGTTCCAGGCAATGAAAAAGATTTACACAACGCTGTTAGGAATGTTTGCCGATGAAATGAAGCAGGAAGAGTTGGAAAAAGATGAATGTTACGGATGTGCCTATGGAAAATGTGGACCATGTATCGGTATCTGTTACAAATCAATGAAAGAATAGGAGGGTTAAGCCAATGAATACAACAGTTATTTCCGGGCGATTGGTAAGAAATCCTGGATACAACGAAGTGGAGAATGAAAAAGGACTTCATAAGATTGCCAAGTTTGTTCTGGCAGTCAGAAGAAATTATTCCGATGAAGTCAGTTTTATTCCGGTAAAGGCTTTTGCAAAGAAAGCAGAATTTGCCAGAGATTATCTGATGCAGGGAACAAAGGTCATGGTGGAAGGCGAGATTGTCACAGGTAATTATGAAGATAAGGATACCGGGAAAAAGATCTATACCACTGAAGTGTATGCAAACCGGATTGAATTTTCAGGTGCAAAAATGGTTGACAGACCACCGTTTCCAGAAGATGCGGAAGGGTTCTTAGAGATCCCAGAGGGCATGGAAGAGGAAATGCCGTTTAGATAGAGGAGGATAAAAGATGGTTTCAGTAGATCAGGCGTATATGGTAGGGCATATGAAAAATGCCGATGGAAGTATCAATAACAAAAATGTAGTGCTGTCAGCAGCATGTGAAGCAGCGGAACTGTTCCAGTGCATGATGTCAGTAAATCAGAAACTGGAGGACTGGCAGAGATTTAACCACACCTTGGAGATGCATCTTAGAAGTGTGGAATGTGAGAAAATCCATGATATCTGTCAGGCGGTATATGGAATGAAACATCCGTCCGATGAACTGGAAGGATTGTATCTGGCAAGAGAGGATGAACAGATATGCCTGCTGTACTATCAGGTATTTGTAGGGATGCTGGAAATCAATATTAATTCAGCCGAAGTGCTGTACAAACAGAAGGAGGAAATAATCAATGAGTAAGATGGAGTATATGCCGGTAGATTGTTTGCAGGTGCCAAAGATGCTGTTCCAGGTGGAAGAATTCAAAAATCTGTCAAATACAGCAAAAATTTTATACAGCTTATTTCTGGATCGTTTGAAATTTGCGGTGCAGAATGGCTGGGTAGATCATAACGGAGATCTGTTTGTTATCTATCCAAAAAGCGAAATGAAGAAAGACCTGAATACGACTCGATATGGCGTAGATCAGGCAGTACAGGAACTTGTTAAGATTGGAAAGCTGGTGCGTATTGTTCAAAACAATGGAAAGGTGAACCATTTTTATATCAATGATATTTATGAAAATGAGATGGAGGAAGAATCAATGATGACATTAGACAGAATTATGGCAAATATGCCGATGGAAGAAAGAGAAATTATCATGGACAAGATGGTGGCAGCATCCAGAGATATTTTGGGAACAATTGCTGATATGGGATATCTGGATGGATATGAGACACCATTGACTCCTATGGAAGAGCGTGGCTATTACGATGAAGAAGGTAATCTTGATATTGATGCCGTAGAAGCCAATGGCTATGAGTTTGGGATGGATCTGGCATTTGGCGTGTTATCTGTTTGTGAAGGAAAGCCTGAACGTGTGCTGGAAATTCAGAAATATGTAAATGAACAGTATGAGTGCTGCTCTAATAAGAAGTTTATGAAAGTTCTGGAAACGATCGCACGAATGAATGGAAACGAGGAGGTTTATATTGAGGATATGTATGCCTGCAACAAAGAAGCAAGGAATTATTATCTGAGTGAGTTAATGATGTGCTTCAACTTTGTGTTTAATGAGATGTGTCATGGAACAGGCAGTGCAGCAGGGTGTGATTTTAATAATGAGGAAGAATAGGAAATAAATTATGGCAGATTTTGAATACTTCAGAGCAGAAGAATCTGACCAGTTTTCTTTTTTTCGGATACCCAAAGCTCTGTTCACAGAAAAAGAATTTGCAAGCCTGTCCACAGACGCAAAGCTCCTTTACGGAATTCTGCTTGATCGAATCAGCCTATCCAAGAAAAATGGCTGGATCGACAGTGATGGTTATGTCTATATCATTTATACGATCGCAGAATTACAGGAGCTGTTGCGAATGTCACATACGACAGTGACAAAGCTTCTTTATGAGCTTGACAGTGTGCATGGGATTGGATTGATTGAACGATACCGGCAGGGAAATAATCGTCCTTCTGTCATATACGTGAAAAATTTTGTGAAACGGATCAGAGGAAAGCCCGTAAGATACTTTGCTTCTGGAACGCCAGAAACTGGAAATCCAGACTGCAAGGAATTGGAAATCCGGATTGCAAGAAACTGGAAGTCCGGAACGCAAAAAAATAGAAGTCCGGACTGCAAGAATCTGGATGGAAGTAATACTAAGATAAATAAGACTGAAAAGAATCATACTGATAAGAGTAAGGGCAATACTCCCGCTTTGGAAGAAAAATTCAGTCAGTATGGTAGATTTAAAAATGTTGTTATGTCGGAAGCTGAACTGCAGGAGCTGATGACGCTATTTCCATGGGATTACCAGAAACGGATTGATCATCTTTCTGTTTATATGAAATCCAGTGGAAAAGAATATCAGAACCATTTTGCAACAATCTGTCTTTGGGCAGAAAGGGATGGAACCAGGATAGGAATGGATAAATATGAATTTCAGGAAGGAGAAAGCCTGTGATGGAAAACAAAGTAGCAGCAGATTATCTGGACGAAGAGGGATGTCTCCATTGTGGCATCTGTGGAAAAAGAAAACAGATGAAAGTCAGTCTGATGGGATTTGAGCATGTAGTGTCCTGTTTGTGCGAATGCGAGGCAAAAGCCAGGCAGGAACTAGATGAGAAGATGCAGTGGGAAGAAGCACAGCGGCAGCTTTATCAGAGAAAATCCGTCGGACTTCGGGAAAGAAGATTCTGGGAATGGAAATTTGAAAATGACAACGGAAGCAACCAGAAGATACTAATTGCCAGGCAGTATGTAGAAAACTGGACAGATATGAAGAGAAAAAATGTAGGATTGCTTTTGATGGGACCTGTTGGAACCGGGAAAAGTTTCTTTGCAGGCTGTATTGCAAATGCACTTTTGGAACAGGGAGAACGTGTCATGATGACAAATTTTTCCAGGATCCTAAATGAAATGACTAGCTATCAGGCAGATAAGAACCTGATTATACAAAATCTTGTGGATTATCCGCTGCTGATTATTGATGACTTGGGAATAGAACGAAATTCCGAGTTTGCTTTGGAGCAGGTCTATAATGTGATAGACAGCCGCTATTGTAAAATGCTTCCGCTGATCGTAACAACGAATCTGGGACTGAATGAAATGAAATCCACAGATTTAGATACTGCCCATCAGCGTATTTATAGCAGAATACTTGAAATGTGTGTTCCCATCTATTGTGGTGGAGAAGATAAGAGAAAAGAAGAAGGGACAGAAAAACTCGTACAGGTGCAGAACCTGATTACCGGTTAATCTGTCTTTTTTCATTAAAGGGGGTGATTGCCATGATTACAGATCTGGACAGCAGTTGAATCACTGAAAGGAGGGAAAAGTCATGCAGGAAGAGGTAACTCAGAAAACGGTCACGTTCTGCATTCGGACTACCAAAGTAACAGCAGATCTATTGAAAAAGGTTCTTGCTGCTTATCTGCGTCATCAGAAGCAGAAATCGGTAGAGAAGAAAGCGAAGAAGAATCAGCCGAAACAGGGAAAGGTCACGGTAAAAGAGCTGGCAAAACAGAATGCCGGGATGGTCAATATCGAGATCACAAATAAGAATATCAAGTCCTTTGAACGCTATGCCAGAAAATACGGGATCAATTATGCTCTGAAAAAAGACAAGAGCAAAGAGCCTCCGGTTTATCTGGTATTTTTCAAGGGACGTGATCAGGACGCCCTCAATGCTGCTTTCCGTGAGTTTTCCCAGAAACAGATTCAAAAAGCGAATAAACCTTCCATTCATAAGCGTCTTGCAGCTTACCGGGCAATGATGCCAAAGAAGACGAAGGACAAAGTAAAGAACCGGCATCAGGAGCAGAGCCGATGAAGAAACAACACAGCAATAAGCTGATGCAGAAGTGGAAGAATAAGGCTGGGGTCAGGCTGTCCGCCCTGGATAAAAAGAAACTGGTTCTTACAAATCTTCCCTATGTTCTGACCGCTTTTTATGCGGACCGGGCATCCTGCTTATACAGGAGCAGTCTCGGAGAAGATATGGGGAACAAACTGTTATATGCGATGGAACATGCAGATCGGATCTTTACAGGGATTCTGCTAAGTTTTGACCTGAGAGACCTATTGGTTGGAGTTACTGTCGCAGTTATTTTGAAACTATTGGTTTGGCAGAAACAGTCAGATGCAAAGAAACTCCGGAAAGGAATCGAGTATGGTTCAGCCAGATGGGGAAACGCTGAGGATATCAAACCTTATATGTCGAAAGATCCATGGATGAACATTCCATTGACAGCAACAGAAGCGTTGACAATGGAAAGCCGACCAAAACAACCGAAATATGCAAGAAATAAAAATATTGTAGTTATCGGCGGCAGTGGTTCCGGTAAGACACGTTTTTTCGTAAAACCATCGGTCATGCAGATGAACTGTTCCATGGTCATTACAGATCCCAAAGGCACTCTGATCGAAGAGTGCGGGAAGATGTTAGCAAAGGGACCGCCGAAGAGGGGTAAAGATGGAAATGTCATCAAAGATAAATCCGGGAAAGTGGTATATGAGCCTTATGTGATTAAGGTTTTGAATACGATCAACTTTTCTAAATCCCTTCATTACAATCCATTTGCTTATATACGGTCTGAAAAAGATATCCTGAAGCTAGTGACAACAATCATTGTAAATACCAAAGGCGAAGGGGAAAAAGCTTCCGAAGATTTTTGGGTGAAAGCAGAGAAATTGCTGTATACAGCACTGATTGCTTTTATCTGGTATGAAGGTGATGAAGAGGAAAAGAATCTGAATACTCTTCTGGATCTTTTGAATGAAAGCGAAACCCGTGAAGAGGATGAAACTTACCAGAATCCAGTGGATATGATGTTCCAGGAACTGGAAGAAAGAGATCCGCAGCACTTTGCGGTCAGACAGTATAAAAAATACAAAATGGCCGCCGGCAAAACGGCGAAGTCGATTTTGATTTCCTGTGGTGCCAGACTTGCCCCATTTGATATCGCAGAACTCCGTGAGATCATGTCTTATGATGAAATGGAACTGGATAAGATCGGAGACAGGAAGACAGCCTTGTTTCTGATTATGTCCGATACAGATACAACCTTTAACTTTGTGATTGCCATGTTACAGTCACAGCTTTTCAATCTGCTTTGCGATAAGGCAGATGATGAATATGGTGGAAGACTTCCGGTGCATGTGCGTGTCATCGCTGACGAGTTTGCCAACATCGGACAAATTCCTCAGTTTGACAAGCTGATCGCAACCATCCGAAGCAGGGAAATCTCTGCTTCTATTATTTTGCAGTCACAGAGTCAGTTAAAGGCAATGTATAAGGATAGTGCAGATACCATTCTGGGCAACTGTGATACGACTTTATTCCTTGGTGGGAAAGAGAAGACCACATTAAAGGAAATGAGTGAGCTTCTGGGTAAGGAAACCATTGACCTGTATAACACTTCGGAGACGAGGAGTAATCAGAAGTCTTTTGGATTGAATTACCAGAAAACAGGCAAACAGCTGATGACAGAAGATGAGATTGCAGTCATGGATGGAGGAAAATGTATCCTGCAGATCCGTGGTGCCAGACCATTTTTCTCGGACAAATATGATATCACGAAACACAAAAACTATCGGCTTCTTGCAGATGGAAACGAGAAGAACCGATACAAAGTTGAGAAAGAGTTAAATCCGCAGTACACACCGAAATCTGAAGAAGAGGTGGAAGTAATTCATGTAGAACTGTCGGAGTAACCTTGGGAATGAACGAAAAATAATGAGGAAAGGAATAACTGACATTAGGTGCGCCGGCTTTTTAGTCGGTGTTTTTTCGTTCCCGTAAACACCTGAAAAAAGTCAGTTTTGGTGAATGTATATGGCGTTTTTTAGCAGTGCAATTACAACTTTAAAAACTCTTGTAGTCGCAATCGGTGCAGGTCTTGGCGTGTGGGGTGTCGTAAACCTTCTGGAAGGTTATGGAAATGACAATCCCGGCGCTAAGAGCCAGGGCATCAAACAGCTGATGGCTGGTGCCGGAATCATGCTGCTGGGAACTACCCTGATTCCACAGCTGGCAACATTGTTCTCTTAAGAGGAGTAGTAGATGAACACCATCATTGAGAGAATTACGGAAGCGATAAAGGATATCCTGATCGGGCTTATCAAGTCAAGTTTGGATAACATGTTCACGTCTGTCAATGAACAGGTGGGAACCATAGCCGGGCAGGTGGGACAGACACCGCAGGGATGGAATGCAGGGATTTTTAATCTGATTCAGAATTTATCCCAAACAGTGATTGTCCCCATTGCGGGACTGATCATCACCTTTGTCCTGTGCTATGAATTGATCACGATGGTAACACAGAAAAACAATTTCCATGAATTTGAGACTTACAATATTTTCCTCTGGATCTTCAAAGCGTATGTAGCCATTTATCTGGTGACAAATACGTTCAATATCACGATGGCGGTCTTTGACGTTGGCCAGCATGTGGTCAACAATGCCGCCGGAGTAATTTCCGGAAACACAGCAGTGGACGCATCGGAAGCAATCACAAGGATTGTGGATGCACTGGAAGATATGGAACTGGGGGATTTGTTCCTGCTATCCATGGAAACGCTGTTGATCAGTGTTACCATGCACATTCTGTCAATTATCATTACGGTAATCTTGTATGGCAGGATGATAGAGATTTACCTTTACACTTCCATAGCACCAATTCCGTTTGCCACCATGACCAATAAGGAATGGGGCAATATCGGAAACAACTATTTAAAAGGCTTGTTCGCACTGGCATTTCAGGGATTCTTCATGATGGTCTGTGTGGGAATTTATGCAGTTTTAGTAAATGCAATGACCATATCCAGTGACCTTCATGCAGCAATGTTTTCAGTAGCGGCTTATACCGTGATTCTTGCATTTTCATTATTCAAGACCGGAAGCCTTAGCAAATCAATATTCAATGCCCACTAACGGGCAGGAAGGGAGAGCATACATGGCGTATGTACCAGTACCAAAAGACCTTACCAAGGTCAAAACAAAAGTAGCGTTAAATCTGACAAAGCGGCAGCTGATTTTCTTTTCACTTGCCGCAGTTGTGGGAATTCCGTTTTATCTGTTCATGAGAAAACCAATCGGTTCCAGTATCGCAGCCATCCTGATGGTAACGATCATGCTTCCGTTTTTCTTCATGGCAATGTATGAAAAGGATGGACTTCCCTTTGAAAAAGTGGTGGCAAATATCATTCGACAGAAGTTTATCTGTCCGGCAGTAAGACCATATAAGACAGAAAATTTTTATCAGGAGATTGCCACCCTTGTAAAAAAGGAGGGTGTGCCGGATGGCAAAAAAGACAAAGCAGGAGGCTCAGCAGGAGCGTCTGTCCCTGGCGGAAAAAAGAAACCGTCAGGAAAGAAGAAACAAAAAAAGCAGAAAAGAAAGAGAACAGGAAAAGCGTAAGAAGAAACAGGAACGGGATCGCAGGAAACAGAAAAATATTCCTACAACTGCACAGCAGAGTATTCCGTATATTCGGATGCTGCAGGATGGTATCTGCCAGGTGACAAAGACCTTTTTCTCTAAGACAATTCAGTTTTATGACATCAATTATCAGCTTGCTTTAAACGAGGATAAGACCACGATATTTGAAAATTACTGTGATTTTTTAAATTACTTTGATTCTTCCATCAGTGTGCAGCTGTCCTTTATCAATCAGCAGGTGGATGTGGCAGAATTCGAGAAAAGTATTGATATTCCAGATCAGAACGATGACTTCAATGCCATTCGTGAAGAGTACCGTACTATGCTGAAAAATCAGCTTTCCAAAGGAAATAATGGTCTGGTAAAGACAAAGTATATCACTTTTGGAATCGAAGCAGAAAGCCTGAAAGTGGCAAGACCAAGGCTTGAAAGAATCGAAACAGATATCTTAAATAACTTTAAGGTTCTGGGAGCACAGGCACATTCTTTGAATGGTCTGGAAAGGCTGGAGATTCTGTATCATGTGTTCAACCAGGATCGGATTGAACCATTTAAGTTCCAGTATAAGATGCTTCCGGAAACCGGATTAAAGACCAAAGATTTTATTGCACCGACTTCCTTTAACTTTTCCAAGAATCAGACATTTTTGATGGGAAGAACGATGGGAAGCGTGAGTTATCTGCAGATTCTTGCACCGGAGCTGACAGACCGGATGCTTGCAGATTTCCTGGATGTGGATGACAGCATCAATGTCAACATTCATATCCAGTCCATTGATCAGAGTTCAGCAATCAAAATGATCAAGAGCAAGATTTCAGATCTGGATAAGATGAAGATTGAAGAGCAGAAACGGGCGGTACGTTCCGGTTATGATATGGACGTGCTTCCGTCAGACCTTGTGACTTATGGAGAAGAGGCGAAGAACCTGTTGGAAGATCTGCAGTCCAGAAATGAGAGAATGTTCCTTGTGACGGTTCTGGTAATGAATACCGCTAAGAAGCGCCAGAAGCTGGATAACAATATTTTCCAGGTGCAGGGAATCGCACAGAAATATAACTGTTCTTTAAAACAGTTGGATTATCAGCAGGAGGCAGCACTTATGTCCTGTATTCCGCTTGGAGTCAATCGAATTGAAATTCAGAGAGGGCTTACCACATCATCAACAGCAATCTTTGTGCCATTTACGACACAGGAACTGTTTCAGGAAGGGGAAGCTCTTTATTATGGATTGAATGCATTATCCAATAACATGATCATGGTTGACCGGAAGCGTCTGAAGAACCCGAATGGACTGATTCTCGGCACACCAGGTTCCGGCAAGTCCTTCTCAGCAAAGAGAGAGATTACAAACTGCTTCCTGATTACGGAAGACGATATCATTGTCTGTGATCCAGAAGCTGAATATTCAGCACTTGTGCAAGCACTGCATGGGCAGGTGGTACGTGTTTCTCCGGTATCTGACCAGTATATCAATCCAATGGATCTGAACCTGAACTATTCCGAGGAAGATAATCCACTGTCACTGAAAGCAGATTTTATTCTGTCTTTGTGTGAGCTGATTGTTGGAGGAAAGAATGGACTGGAACCGGTAGAAAAGACCATCATTGACCGCTGTGTGCGGTTGGTATATCAGGAATATCTTGCCGATCCCGTACCGGAGAAGATGCCAATCCTGGAGGACTTATACAATCTTCTGAGAAAGCAGGAAGAGCCAGAAGCACAGCGACTGGCCACTTCATTGGAAATCTATGTTACAGGTTCTTTGAATGTATTTAATCATCAGACAAACGTGGATATCAATAACCGCATTGTCTGCTTTGATATCAAGGAACTTGGTAAACAGTTGAAAAAGATTGGGATGCTTGTAATCCAGGATCAGGTCTGGAACAGGGTAACAATGAACCGTTCTGCCCATAAGTCCACCAGATACTATGTGGATGAGTTCCATCTTCTTTTGAAGGAAGAACAGACCGCAGCCTATAGTGTGGAGATCTGGAAGAGATTTCGTAAATGGGGTGGTATACCGACTGGAATCACCCAGAATATCAAGGATTTGCTGTCTTCCAGAGAAATCGAGAATATATTTGAAAATTCAGATTTTATTTATATGCTGAACCAGGCTTCCGGAGACAGGCAGATTCTTGCCAAACAGCTGAATATTTCACCAACCCAGCTGTCCTATGTAACCAACAGTAATGAGGGGGAAGGACTTCTGTTTTATGGCAATGTCATTATCCCATTTGTAGACAGATTCCCGAAGAATTCCCTCTATAAAATCATGACAACCCGCTTGGAGGAGACTTCCGAAGCAGGTTAAATCAAAGGAGAAAACAATGTTACGAGCAATTTCATATGTATTAACTTTTAGTGGCGGTGCTGTTTTTGGCATCGCTTTTCTCTGTTTATTACAGGCAGGGAAAGGGTATCCGAAGAAGGAGGAATAAGTAGTGGCAGAGCAGAGAATGAAAGTCAGGGATAAGAAAGTCCAGAAAATGACCAAGGATGGTCTGGTGGAAGAAAACCTGACGGATAAATCTTCTGTTCGTGTCAGTAACCGTGCCAGTGATGTGCAGATGGGGAGGAAACAGGGGGAAATAGAAGAAAACCTTGTGGATAAGTCTCCCCGCCAGTCTGAACGGAGTGGGAAAAATATTCGCCCCTCTGTGCAAAAATCCAGAGATGCACCGGAACTGATACGGGCAGAGAAGCAAAGTGAGGATCTTGGACAGAGTAGAAAACAGCAAAATAGAAAAAGAATCCGTGCTGAAGCCGGAAAAGGTTCCAGACTTGCAGAAAAATCCGAAGCCGGACAGTCAGGGAGACTGAAAGAAAAACGTGCGGATCTATCAGAAAACAGAGGAGACAGCCGGAGAAATCAGACCGGTGGCAGCAAAAAGCCGAAACAAAAACAGCGTTTGAAGTTTGCTTATGAGGAAACTGGTGCTTCTGTGAAAAATGATAAAGATATGGAGAAATTGAACCAGATGGATACGGATGGAGTCAATTTTCGCCATCAGAAACAAAAGGAAAAAGCCAGAAAGTTTTCTTATGAGGAAGCAAAAAAGAAGAAGGAAGCAAAGCAGCATTCCAAGAAAGCACAGGTTTATCAGGCAAATGATGGAGAAGCTCCTGGAAAGAAGAAATCCCGCTTGAAGTTTGGCGAAGGGGAATCTGTGAAAACAGGAAAAACTTCTGTTGTCAAGAAAGCAGGAAGTGCAACTTCCGCAGCATTGCACCGTGAGATCAGCAAAAATGAAGACGATAATGCGGCGGTAGAAGGTGTCCATAAGTTAGAAGAAAGCGGCGAAGGTGTTTACCGGCTGGAACAGAGAAGTGCCAGACGCAGGAAACAGAGGGCATCCAGAAAAAGAAGCAGACTAGAAAGACAGGAAGAGAAACAGACACAGGCGGCAGCCCATCAGGAGCAGAAGAAACTGAAAAAACAGATTCAGAAGCAACAGATCAAACGGGATTATGCCAAAGCGAAGCGAAGTGAACAGACAGTAGGGACAGCTGCAAAAGGTACGATTGATTATATCAAGAAGATTGGCGGCAAAGTCACCAACTTCTTTAAAGAAAACCGGAAGGTGTATATCAGTGTAGCAGTTCTGATCGGATTGATGTTTCTGATCATAACGAATGTCACGTCATGCTCTTCAGTGTTTTTGCAAAATGTGATCACTTACACCGGAACCAGTTATCTGTCATCGGATCAGGCAATCCGGGAAGCGGAACTGTATTACACACAGCTGGAAGCTAATCTGCAGGAGCGGATCAACAATATGGAATCTGAAGAACCGGGACATGAGGAATACCGATATAACATCGGACCTATTGAGCATGATCCGTTTATCCTGATTAGTTATCTGTCTGCAAAGTACGAAGAATTTACTTTTGAACAGGTCAAGCCGGAGCTGGATGCCTTGTTTGCAGAGCAATATCATCTAACTACTGAGGCAGTCAATGAGACTGTAACGGAGACAGCAACAGTAAGAGTTGGAGAATCTTTGGGACAGGTTGTGACCAGTGGATATTGTAACTGTCCAATCTGTTGTGGTATTTGGAGCGGAGGACCGACTGCCAGTGGAGCATATCCAACTGCCAATCATACCTTAGCGGTAGATGCTTCCAATCCGTTTGTTCCAATGGGAACAAAGGTAGTTATGAATGGTGTTGAATATACCGTAGAAGATACCGGAGCTTTCGCAAGATACGGTGTACAATTTGATGTCTATTATGACAGTCATGCGGCAGCATCTGCACATGGACATCAGACCTGGGAATGTTATCTTGCGGATGATAACGGAAGCAATGAAGTCGAAGTGACCAGAACCAGAGATGTGGACACGCTGAATGTAACATTGACCAGTGGAAACCTGATGTCAATCTGTCAGGACAGGTTGGGATTCTTCCAGAAAGAACTGTTCAGTGCTTATAACGATACGAAGGGTAATTTACAGATGTTTGCGACACCAGTTGATTTTAACTGGTATTCCAGTGTGACCAGCTATTATGGATATCGGATTCATCCAATTTCAGGAGCAAATCAGTTACACAATGGTATGGATATCGGAGCACCGGAAGGGACAAAAGTAATGGCAGGGCTGACCGGAACAGTTACAACTTCTGCTTATAACGACAGCTATGGCAATTATGTTGTAATCAAGGACAGTAAAGGCTACGAACTGCGGTATGCACATTTAAGCAGCCGGAGCGTATCTGCAGGTGTATCCGTCACGAAAGGTGATGAGATAGGTCTTGTAGGAAATACCGGAAATTCTACAGGAAGCCATCTTCATATTGAGCTTCTGAAAAATGGAGAGCGTTTAAACCCAATCTTTTATCTGGAAACAGGAGAAGGGGCAGGCTTTGGCGGTAATGAATATACCAGCGAAGCAGCGCAACGTTTACTGGAAGAGGCTGCAAAATATCTTGGAACACCGTATGTGTGGGGCGGATACTCTCCTAGCGGATTTGACTGTTCCGGATTTGTAAGTTACTGCCTGACACATTCGGGTGTAAGGAATACAGGAAGATTAACGGCACAGGGATTGTATGACATTTGCACGCCGGTATCCCAGTCAGATGCACAGCCAGGAGATCTGATCTTCTTTACCGGAACCTACGATGCAGGAGAACCAGTAACGCATATTGGAATCTATGTGGGCAATGGTCAGATGATCCATTGTGGGCATCCGGTTCAGTACACGTCCATCAACTCTCCATACTGGCAGAGCCATTTCTATGGATTCGGGCGATGGTAAGGAAAAGGGCGGTATAACAGCCGCCCGGAAAGGAGAAGAGATGAAAAATCTTGAAAAAGCAACGGCAGATTATGAGAAAGCCAAGGAAAAAATGGAAGCATCCAAAGCCAGATATGAAGCAGATTTAAAGCGGTTCAAGGCTGCGGAGATTGCAAAAACAGAAGCGGAAAATCTGGAAATTGTAAGAATTATCCGCGCAATGGATATGAGTATTCCGGAATTGGAAGCTTTTAAAAAGAAAATGAAAAATGGGTTGCCCGGCAGGGTAGAAATACAGAAGGAGGAAATAAAAGCCGATGATGAATCTGGAAAAAATGAAACAGAAGAAGAGAACAACTACTAAAAGCAGGGTGAAAAAGAGTCTGCTTGCAGCAACGACATTTCTTTGCCTGACAACACCTTTGCTCCAGACACAGACTGCTTATGCAGCTGAGAATACCACACCTGCAATCACGATTGAGAAACCGGATGGCTGGAAACAGGGCGAAACAAGCATTGCTGTTACGGTAGATGCCAGTCATATGCCGGAAGGTTTCTCAATAGCAAAGATTGAAGCAAAAGCAGGAAAAGATGGAAGCTGGCAGGATGTAACTGGAAGCGGAAGTATCACGATCACAGGAAATCAGATAGTGTACGTGCGTGTGACAGATGGTGATGGAAAGGTGTATGAGCAGAATCGTTCTATTAAGTGTTATGATACGGAAAAGCCGACACTCTCTGCTTCCCTGACAGATGGCATACTGACGATTCAGGGAAATGATACCGTTTCCGGTATTGCTTCTGTGACAGTTAATGGCACCACTTATACAGATCTGAAGGATGGAATGCTGAGAGTGCAACTGACACAGAAAGATTTTACAACAAAACAGATTGAAATCACGGTAACGGATGGTGCCGGAAATACTTCTGAGAAGTATGTACTGCAGAATCCTTATTATGAATGGGCAAAGAAGCAGGCAGAGAAACAGAAAACCTCCAGTGACAGTAATGGCGCAATGGCAACTACGACCAGTGCAGATGCAACTGGGACTGAGAAAACAACGACTTCTCCGCTTCCGCAGGATGCACAAGCTTCTGAGCCGACAGATGCAAAAGGAACTGTGGATGATCGGACAGTGACAGGTATTGAGGAGCAGCTTAATAAAGAAGGAGAGACAGCAGATTCTGTTACCAAAACAGCTACGGAAGGCACAAAAGAGTTTTATACCATTTCAACTAAGAGTGGTAAGATTTTCTATCTGATTATTGACAATTCAAAATCTCAGGATAATGTGTATTTCCTTACCGAAGTCAGCGAGAAAGATCTGATGAACTTCACACTTTCTGATTCGGTGACACTTCCGGAAGTAGATACTGTTTATGCAGAACCAGAGAAACAGGCTGAAGAAGAAAAGCCGGAAACGACAGGGTCAGCTGAGAAAGATAAGGTAGAGGATGACATTCAGATGCCAGAAGATAAAAGTCCAATTGGAACGTATCTTCTGATTGCACTGGTTGCAGTAGGAGCTGTGGCAGGAGGATATTACTTCAAAGTCTATAAACCAAAGCATGAATATGATGACGAGGATGAGATGGAAGAGGATGAAGATGAATCCGAAGATTCAGAGTCAGAAAAACGGGAAGTAGACGATGCAGATGAGCAGGAAGAAAGTACAGAACCGGAAATCTTGCGAGATGAAGATTTCAATGATGATGTACTGGAAGATGAAGAAGAGGAGCATGAGTAAATGAAATTAGTGATTGCGGAAAAACCATCGGTTGCGATGGCACTGGCTTCCGTGATTGGAGCCAGAACAAGAAAAGATGGTTACGTGGAGGGAAACGGTTATATCGTTTCCTGGTGCGTAGGACATCTGGTTGGATTATGTGATGCATCGGAATACGATGAAAAATATAAAAAATGGAAATATGAAGATCTGCCGATTGTGCCGAAACGTTGGAAACACAAGGTTTTGGAGGGCACAAAGAAGCAGTTCGGAATCTTGAAAAAACTGATGAGAGATTCCAAAGTAGATGAAGTGATCTGTGCTACTGATGCAGGACGTGAAGGAGAGTTAATCTTCCGTCTGGTGTATGAGCAGGCAGGATGCAAAAAGCCGATGAAGCGGCTCTGGATCTCTTCCATGGAAGAACAGGCAATTAAAGATGGATTTGCGTCATTAAAAGACGGTTCGTGTTATGACAGTCTCTATCAGTCAGCACTTTGCAGGGCAAAGGCAGACTGGCTGGTGGGAATCAATGCGAGCCGTCTTTTTTCCGTTCTGTATAACCAGAATCTGAAAGTTGGAAGAGTACAGACACCAACACTTGCCATGATCGTGGATCGAAATCAGAAGATCAAGGAATTTACCAAAGAAAAATATTATATGGTTCATATCAAGTTTGACGAGATGGATGCAGTCACAGAGCATTTTCAGAAAAAAGAGGATGCAGATAGAGTGGCTGCGGACTGTATGGAGCGTATGTGCGAAGTGGAAAAGGATGATGTGAAAGAAAAAACGGTTCGTCCTCCGAAGCTCTATGATTTGACCACTCTGCAGAGGGAAGCAAACAGAATGTTTGGTTATACCGCACAGCAGACATTGGATGCCATGCAGGAGATGTATGAGCAGAAGCTGGTCACTTATCCGAGAACAGACAGCCAGTATCTGACAGATGAGATGGGAGAAAGCACTGAAACACTGATTCAGATGTTACTTGGGAAAATGCCTTATGCTGAAGGTCTGGAATATCAACCAGACGTGAGTAAGGTATTAAATTCAAAGAAAGTATCCGATCACCATGCGATTATCCCAACCATGGAAATAGCCAAAGCAGATATTGGTGAACTGAAAGAACGAAACCGCAAGATTTTGTATCTGATCAGTGCCAGGGTACTGACAGCAACTGCAGATCCTTATATTTATGAGAGCCATAAATGCCAGATTACCTGTAATTATCATACGTTTTATTTCACAGCAAAGAAAACAAAGCAGGAAGGATTCAAGGCAATCGAAAATAAATTAAAACAGTTCTTTGGAGTAAAGATTGAGAAAGAAGAGCCGGAGCTGGATATCTGGGCAGGTAAGCATTATGGTCCCTGTGATTCTTTTGTATCGGAGCATTTTACACAGCCACCGAAACAGTACACAGAAGATACCCTGCTTTCTGCAATGGAACGTGCAGGGAATGAAGAGCTGACCGAAGATACGGAAAAGAAAGGACTTGGTACTCCGGCAACAAGGGCAGCAATCATTGAAAAACTGATTCAGTCTGGTTTTGTGAAAAGAGAAAAGAAAAATCTGGTGCCGACAGATGATGGCAATGTACTGATTACGGTTCTGCCGGACGAGATTAAATCTCCGAAGATGACCGCAGAGTGGGAAATGGCATTGAATCACATTGCCCAGAATACAGAGACAGCAGATGAATTCCTAAATGGGATTAAAGAACTGATGCAGGAACTGGTTGCCAGGTATCAGGGTATTTCAGAAGAGAAGAAAAATCAGTTTCAGGGAAAGGCAAAAGGAGAAGTCATTGGCAAATGTCCCCGCTGTGGAGCAGATGTCCGGGAAGGAAAAGTAAACTTTTACTGTTCTGACCGGAACTGTGCTTTTACCTTGTGGAAGAATGATAAATTCCTTGCAAGCCAGGGGAAAAGGATGAATAAGGCGACAGCAAAGAAATTTCTGTCTAGAGGAAAAATCCATTATAAGGATCTGGTATCCAGAAAAACAGGGAGACAGTATGAAGCAACTGTGGAGATGGTTGATCCCGGAGAGGGAAATGTACAGTTCAATCTGATTTTCCCACAACGATAAGTAGTGTATTGCAGGCAGTCTAAGGACTGTCTGTTTTAATACAAATATATGAAAGAGAGGACCTTAGCATGAAGAAAAAAGGTAATTTTAGAAAAGTAGTATCTGGCTTGCTGGCAGGCATGACAATGCTTAGTACAGTGCTATCTCCGATGACTGCATATGCAGCGGAGATCCAGCCAGAGGAGAAACCTCCACTTTATGAGGAAGTGAAAGACCTTCTGGATGAAGATGAGGTGGTGACTGCCAAAGACTATGAAATCGAAACAGGCAGTGTATTTGATGTGAAATCAGATTATACCGGATTGGAAATCAAGGATGATAACAAGGTTAAAGTCACATTTGAGGAAGCAAAGAATGATAAGAATGAGGATTTTACGACAGATCATGCGGACACTTACAAAGCGGTCTATTATGTGGAACCGGTAAATCAGGAGCATCCGAAGTACCAGATCAGCCGAAAACTGATTGTGCGTGAGAAAGAAACAGAAGCGCAGAAAGAGGCGGCGGGGAGTGAAGCAATGACCGAATCCGAAACAACTGGCAGTGAACAGCAGACAGAGGAAGCGGAGGATTCAGAAGCAGACTCGGAGATTACCGATATTGACGCTGATGAATTTGATGATTTCGTAGAGCAGGCACAGAATCAGGATACCTATGATGAAGAATCAGGGTTAGAGCTTCATGATGTTTTGGAACAGGCAGGAGAAGAAGGCGTGGATCTTGATGCTATGGAAGAGGGAGAGATTGCAACATTTGAAGCAGTTTCGGCTTATTCAGCAAGAAGTACACAGCAGGTGACAATTGAAAAAGGACCACTGTATAGATATGCAGATTATAATCTTGGAACGTATCTGACAGAGCCGTACTATATCAGCTACGGAAGCGTCAGAGCAACTGCGTATTGTGTACAGCCAGCAAAACCAGGACCAGGATCTGGAAATTATACAATCACAAAGATCGGGGACAATCAGGCGTTAGCAAAAGTGTGTTATTACGGTACAGATGCCGCAGGGAGCGAAAGCTTTTTTGCGAATAAACACACGGATTTCTCAGAAGGAAAAAGATTCATCATTATTCACATGGCTGCATCGTATGCCAATGGAAGCAGTGATGCATTCTATGGAACAAATGCTACAGGCGAGGCTTTGGCAAAAGAACTTTATAATTATTGTGTGAATAAGCCGGAAATACCAGATGTAGCGATGTCATTTTCAAAGCCGAGTGTAAAGGCTTATGTAGATGGAAATGTTCAGAGAACGGAGAACATTAAGTTCAACGCATCTTCCCAGCAGAAAATTACAATGGACTTACCAAAAGGAGTAAAGCTCCATAATGTATCTACTGGAAATGTAAGTGCGGCAGGTGCAAGCGTAACAATTGGAGGAGGAACCACGTTTTATCTTTCAGCACCTCTGACACAGACAAAAGATGTAAGTGCTACTTTTTCTGCAAAAATGAAGGGAAGTATTACAAAAGATTATTCAGCATATAAACTGACTACGAATGCAAGTGTTCAGGATCTGGCATTTGTGTTTGGAGAAGGTGTTGCTGATGAAAAATATGTAAGCTTAAAGGTGTCCTGGATTGAGCAGGCTACGATCGAAATCGTAAAGAAAGGCGATATAGCGGATGTCAATCTTTCTGGTGCAGTATTTGGTGTTTACAGCGATGAGGCTTGTACAAAGCTGATCACTCAGATGCCGGCAACAGATAAGAATGGAAAATCCTCTGTTACGATCATCAAGACACAGGATACCGTTTATCTGAAAGAGATCACAGCACCACAGGGATATGTAGTAAATGCAACGGTAACAAATGTAAAACTGGCAGCAAGTAAGACTTCATCGGTAACTGTGGAAAATAAGGAACAGCTGGCAGAGCTTACCATCTACAAAGAAGGACAGGTTCTTACCGGAGCAGATGTCAGTGAAAATGGAACGGTATTTCAGTATGAAAACCGCAGACAGAAAAATGCAGTATATAACGTGTATGCCGGAGCGGATATCGTAACTGCTTATGGCACAAAAGTGTACAGCAAAGGTGATCTGGTAAAAGAGAACCTGACTACGGGAGAGAATGGTTCTGTTACACTGAAGAACCTGCATCTTGGAACCTATGTGGTAAAAGAAGCAAAAGCACCAGACAATTTCTATAACGGCAGTGAAGAAAAGTCAGTGACTCTGACCTATGCCGGACAGAATAAAGAAGTTGTATTTGCAGATGTGACTTTTAACAACGAGAGACAGAAAGCAGCTGTTTCCGTAGTAAAACAGGATAAAGACACCAAGAAACCACTGAATGGCGGTATTTTTGCTCTGTATGCATCCGATGATATTAGAAATGCAGACGGAACCGTTGTTGTGAAAAAAGGAACATTGATTGAGAAAGCAACTACTGGCGCAGATGGAACTGCAAAATTCACAGCAGATCTTCCGATTGGATATTCCTATTTTGTAAAAGAAGATCAGGCACCGGAAGGCTATGTAAGAAATACAGAAGATGTGTATACGTTCAAGTTTTCTTACACCAATGATAAAGAAGCAACCGTATCATTTGCTCATATCTTCAGCAATGACCGTGTGACAGCAAAGATCAATTTATTCAAAGTTGATAAAGAAACAGGAAAAGCAGTACCACAGGGAGATGCCACACTGAAAGGTGCAGTTTATGGTCTGTATGCCCGTGAAGATATTGTGCATCCGGACGGAGCAACCGGAACTATTTATAAAGCAGGAGAACAGGTAGCTTCTCTTACAACAGATGACAAAGGACAGGCTTCTGTAAATGGCTTGTATCTTGGCAAATATTATATCAAAGAGATCACACCTCCGACCGGATACCTGGCAGACACAGAAGAGCATGATCTTACGTGCAGTTATGAAGGAGATATGACAGCAGAAGTAAAAAGAGAGTGCACTTCCAGTGAGCAGGTCATCAAGCAGCCATTCCAGATCATTAAAGCAGCCAACAATGGAAAGACAGATGCAGATCTGTTATCCGGAGCTGGATTTACAGTTTATCTGAAATCTTCCCTTACAAAAAAAGCAGATGGAAGTTATGATTTTGATTCTGCAAAACCAGTAGTGAGTGGAGAAAATGGAGCAACTGAGATTTTCACAGATGAAAAAGGGTATGCCTGCAGTATTCCATTACCATTTGGAAGCTATATCGTGCGTGAGACAACAACACCGCACAACTACAAGCCAGTCGATGAATTTGAAGTGAATATCACAGAGCATCATCCAAATGAGCCACAGATCTGGCGAGTGCTTCTGGATGAAGAGTTTAAGGCAAAACTGAAAATCGTGAAAAAAGACGATGAAACAAAGAAATCCGTCCTGATTGCAGGAACAGAATTTAAAGTGTACGACTTGGACAACAAGAAGTATGTGGAACAGGTAACAACTTACCCAGTGACAACAACCCACAAGTCCTATTTTACGGACAGCCAGGGATATCTGATCATGCCGAAGAATCTGAAGATCGGACATTACCGGATTGAGGAAGTTAATGCACCGGAAGGGTACACAATCAATAAGAACTATGTAGAGATTGCGGTGGATGCAAACACAGCATACCAGATGGATTCTGAGAGCGGAGATGCCATTATTACGGTAGATTACGAGAACCATCCGGTAAAAGGAAAGCTGACGATCTATAAAAAAGGTGAAATGCTGACCGGATTCAAGAAGGATTTTGTTTATGAAGAAAGATACCTGAAGGGTGCGGAATTTAATGTCTATGCAGCTGAAAATATCTATACACCGGATTATCAGAAAGATGAAAACGGAAACAGACAGCTGATCTATGCAAAAGATGCACTGGTAATAACAGTAACGACCGGGGAAGACGGAAAAGCAGTTGCAGAGAATCTGCCGCTTGGTTCTTACTATGTGGTAGAAAAGACTGCACCGGAAGGATTCGTCCTGAACCATGACAGATCAGATGTCACATTTGTCTATGCCAGTCAGGATACACCTGTGATCGAACAGGAAGTGACTGTTGGCGATGACCGCCAGAAAGTTGCAATCCAGGTAGAAAAACAGGATGCAGAAAATGGTGCAACCGTAGCAGGAGCTGTCTTTGGTATCTATAACAAAGCGGATATCAAGGCAGATGGAAAAGTAATCGTGAAAGCAGACACACTCTTACAGGAAATGACTTCTGATAACGATGGACTTGCAGCATGTACGCTGGATCTGCCACCTGGACAGTATTATGTGAAAGAGTTAAAGGCACCGGCGGGATTTGTATCCTCTGATGAAGTTCTGAATCTGGATGCTTCTTACCAGGGACAGGATGTGAAGACAGTAAAACTGAAAACTGTGAAAAAGAACCAGCCGACAACAGTAGAAATCACGAAATCTGATGTAACAACAGGTGTGGAGCTGGATGGGGCAAAACTCACCGTTCTTGATAAAGAAGGAAATGTTGTGGATCAGTGGACGTCTGTAAAAGATCAGCAACATGTGATCAAACGCCTGACAGTTGGAGAGGAATACACTCTTCGTGAGGAAATGGCACCTTATGGATATCTGAAGGCAACGGATGTGAAGTTCACTCTGGAAGATACCGCCGAGATTCAGAAAGTAGAGATGAAAGATGAAGTACCGACAGGACTTCTGATCATCAACAAAAATGGAGAGTTTTTGGATAAAGTGACACTTTTGGATCATGTAAAAGGTACCGTGGAGCATCTTTTTGAGTATGTAACCGGAAGCCTTACAGATGTGACGTTCGATGTATTTGCTGCGGAAGATATTAAAGCGGCAGATGGTGTCAGTGAAGATTATTTCAAAACCGATGAAAAAGTGGGAACCATTACCACAGATTCCAATGGTATTGCACAGATGGGAGCTCTCCCGGCTGGAAAATACTATGTGAAGGAAGTAAAAACAGCCCATGGTTATGTGCTGGACGGAGCACCGAGATATGTTGACCTTTCCTACCGTGATCAGGACACACCAGTTATCACTTATGATGAGAAATGGCAGAATGCCCGTCAGAAAGTAAAGGTTACGGTTCTGAAGAAAGAAAAAGATACAGACCGTGTCCTTGCAGGTGGTGTCTTCGGCCTTTATACCAGTGAAGATATCAAAAATGCAAAGGGCGAGGTACTCCTTGAGAAAGACAGTTTGATCGAGCAACGAGTAACGGATGAAAAAGGACAGATCACTTTTACGGCAGATCTTCCGGTAGACGGAAAATACTATGTGAAAGAGATCTTTGCGCCGGACGGATTTGTTACAACAGAAGAAGTACAGGAATTTACCTTTGAATATGCCGGAGAAGACCAGGCAGAAGTAAGCTACGACTTTACTTTTGAAAATCAGCCGACCACAGTAGAGCTGACCAAAACAGACCTGACAACAGGTAAAGAACTTCCTGGTGCACACCTGAAAGTGACGGATTCAGATGGCAATACAGTGGATGAATGGACTTCTACGGAAGAATCCCATGTGATCAAAGAACTGGTTGTTGGTAAGGAATACACTATGACAGAGACAAAACCGGCAGATGGATATGTCACTGCAGAAAGTATTACCTTTACAGTAGAGAATACGGCCGAGATTCAGAAAGTAGAGATGAAAGATGATGTGACAAAAGTACAGATCAGTAAGACGGATATCACAGGAGAAACAGAGATTCCGGGTGCGAAACTGACAATTCTCGATAAGGATGATCAGGTAGTAGAGAGCTGGACTTCCACAGAGGAAGCACACTATATCGAAAAACTGCCAATCGGTAAATACACCTTACGTGAAGAGCAGGCACCGAAAGGATATCTTCTGACATCTGATGTGACATTTGAGGTGAAGGATACCGGAGAAATTCAGAAAGTAGCTATGGAAGATGATACTGCCAAGGGAAAAGTGATTCTCAATAAGGCAGATAAATCGTCAGGAGAACCGCTGAAAGGGGTAGAATTTGAACTCCGTGACAGCAAAGGAAAGGTTCTGGAAACCTTAAAGACAGACGCTGCCGGTCATGCAGAAAGTAAGCTGTATGAGATTGCCACATTTAAGAACGGCAAATATGATACAGCAATCAAGTATTATCTGGTGGAAACAAAAACACTGGATGGATACACACTGGATCAGACCAAGCATGAAGTGACATTTGCTTATGTGAATGACAGTACACCAGTCGTGGAAGTTACTTTCAATCTGACAAATGAGAAACCGGTAGTTCCAGAAACACCGAACACACCGGATACACCACAGTCCCATGAAGAGACAAAGGTATCAAATGCACCAAAAACAGGTGACAGCACGAATATCTGGCTGCCGATTCTGCTTCTGGTAATCTCCACAGGAGGTATGGCAGGACTTTATATCTGCAGAAAAAGGAAAAGCAAATAAGGAAACCAACGGTTATGATTGGGAGCTTCTATGTGAGGCTCCCTTTTTCATACAAAAAATCACAGAAAGGAACAGAAAACTATGATGAAAGCAATGGAAAAAAGACAGGAAGCACGAAAAAACCAGGAGAAAACTTTAAAGAGAATGATGGCTTATCAGAAGAAAGCCGAGCAGATGATCAGCAGAAAAAGAATGAACCATCACATGATCAGAAAGGGGTAAAAGCGTATGATGAACAGAAAAGAATTTTATGAATATGTCAAAGACAATGTAAAGGAGTATCTGCCAGAGTCTTACAGGGACGCAGAAATTAAACTTCAGGAAGTAGAAAAAAACAATGGACTGAAGCTTACTGGCATTACAATTCCAAATGGGAATCAGAGAATCGTACCGACAGTCTATCTGGATTCCCTCTACCAGGAATATATCAATGGGAAAGATGTAGATTCTTGTGTTGGGGATGTAGCTGATATGCGTATTGAAGCACAGGGTAAAGCAGAATTTTGTGATATGGGAGTTCCGGATATTCTGGATTATGAAAAGATGAAGGACAAATTACAGGTAAGAATTTGTGACAAAGAATGGAATACCGATCGTCTGGCAGATAAAGTAGTCACAGAACACGGAGATTTTGCAGCTTATTATGCAGTAAATCTGGAGGAAAATGGAGAAGGAATCAGCAGTATTCCCGTAACAATCTCTCTGATGAATGAATGGGGAGTATCTGTTGAACAGATTCAGGCAGATGCGATGATGGCAGATAGGAACAGAGGCGTGCAACTGGTGGATATGACACAGATTGTCGAATCCATGATTTTTGGAGGAACACCGAAGAATCTTTTGAATGAAAAACTGGATATGGAAACTGTGGAGAATCCAATGTTCTGCCTTACCAATGAATCTAAGATGAATGGAGCTTCCCTGTTACTGCAGGAAGATATTCGAAAACAGATTGGGGAATGCCTGGGAAGTGATTACTTTGTCATCCCATCTTCCGTTCATGAAGTGCTGATTCTCCCGGATAACGGTATTTTTCAGGTTCCAGAATTAAATGCGATTGTACAGGAAGTCAATGAGACACAAGTGGAAAGACAGGAACAGCTTTCTGATAAGGTTCAGTTCTGTGACAAAAAGACAGCAGTAATGGAAAATGCTGAGCGCAGGGAAGCACGTTTGGAAAAGGAAAAAGTAGCCGAAAAAGCGGAAGTAAAAGGTGGAATTCATGGAAGATTGGAGAAAGCTAAGGCAGAAATCAAGGCAAAAGAGGTAGACAAAGTGCCAAAAAATAAGTCAAAAGATCTTGCCGCAGCATTATAAAGAGAAACAACGATGATTTTAAGGGGACTGTGCTAAGCAGTCCCTGATTTTATGAAAAGGAGTAGCACATGGCAAATAAATTATATGCAATGGAACAGCTGACGGAAGAGGTGGCAAAAGATGTAGCTGCCAGTCCGCAGGAATGGATGCGGTTCCTAAACACGGCATCCAGACTGTACAAATACACTTTTCCAGAACAGCTTTTAATTTATGCACAGCGACCGGAAGCAACTGCCGTAGCATCCATGGAAATCTGGAATCAGAAGATGTACCGCTGGATCAAAAAGGGCTCCAAGGGGATTGCCTTGATTGACAATACTTCCGGACCGAAAACAAAACTTCGGTATGTATTTGATGTGCAGGACACTTATAAAGTGCGGAATCTTGGAAAGGATCCTCAGTTATGGAATCTTCCGGTGGAAGGAGAACAGCTGGTTGCAGATTATCTGCAGGAGCAGTTGTCTCTGGAAGAAACAGAGGGTGGACTTGCAGAAATTTTACATCAGGCAGCGAAGGAGAGTATGCAGGAATGGCTTCCTGATGCATTGGAAGAACTGAGAATGGACGTAACAGGGACATTTTTGGAAGAACTGGACGAACAGAATCAGGAAGTCGAATTTCGGGAACTGATGACCAATAGTGTCTGGTATCTTTTAATGAATCGTTGTGGATTAGACGTTCAAGAATATCAGGATGCTGAGGATTTTCGGCATATTACGGACTTCAATCAGCTGAAAATATTAGGACATCTGGGAAGTGCAGTCAACGAAATCAGCAGGCCAGTCCTGATGCAGATTGGACGGTATGTGTTGAATGATCTGGAAAATGACCTGAAAACGGTTGCAAAAGAAAAAGAAGTAGTCTATAATGAATTTAACACGTTAATTCGTGAAAGTAAAACAAATAACACAGAAAATAGAGCAGAAAATAAGGAGGAAACGGACTATGAGAGAGATCAGTTACAGCCAGAACGGAGCGTATCAGATTCCAGATATCAGCCTGGAAGAGACAAGAGGAACCATCGGGAAGTACGGAATGATGAGGAAAGAGTATCTGAGAAATCACAAGGTAGCCAGGTTCAACATTCTGACACTGCAGAACCGTCTGGACAGTCATCTGATGGAGATCGACAGTCAGGCAAGACAGAGAGTAGACAACCTGATGAACGAACTTCTGGAGAAAGATCCGGCACCAGACAAGATGGCAGACACAATGGCATGGACCAGACACATGAACCAGATCAAAGCACAGGCAGAGGAACTGGTAATTCAGGAGATTATTTACAGTTAAGCCTGTTCCCAACAGAAGAGGAACAGTTAGGAGAAATAAGGAAAGCGGCAGCTGCATTAGAACAGCCGGCCGCTTTTCTTATTTCCGATGAAGTAGTCGATCATATCCTTCGCACAGGTAGTGGGCAGAAAAATACACTGTTTCATATTACTGCAAGATTGATCGAAGGTCTGGATAATGAAGAAATGCAAAGCTTCCTGAAAGATGAATATGGCACCGGAGGAAAAGGATTTACCATAGATAATCAGAAAATCAGTATCTGGTACGACAACGATGGTATCCGTATCCGGCGAGGTGACTCTGCAAGAAGAAACTTTGACCGTATCGTTACGTGGGAAGAAGCTGCTGACAGGATCCGGGATATGTATGAGGAAGGAAATTACGTTGATAATCTTATCTCCAATAATGCTATCGAGCAGGAACAGAAAGAAATGACAGATCTTCTGGCGCTTCATTTTCGAGACACAAATAGAAATACGGAAGAATACCGGTCTTATACGGATTGGCAGGATACCATTCGGAACGCTTGGACAGATCCAGAAGGAAAAAAAGAAATCTATCAGCAGTTTGAATGGTTACAAGCGGATATGAATGAAAATCCGAGTAATTATCATCGTTGGGAAATCCAGCATAATCCGGAATATTTCCAGCGTTATAAAGATCTCCAGAGGGATCGTTCCTGGGTGGATCAGCAATTCAAGGTAGAGCGACCGGCACTATCCTTTATCACACAGGATGAAATTGATGCAGTGTTAAGAAGAGGCGGCATTACTGCCGGAGGACGTAACCGGATTTACGAATATTTCATGGAACATCATGATATGAAAGATGCAGCTGAGTTCTTGAAAAATGAATATGGAACAGGTGGTTCTTCACCCGGAATACCAGGAGCAGGTGCTTCCGACGCATCCCATGATGCAAAAGGATTAAAACTTGCAAAAGGGAAAATTGGCAGTCCAGAGGTAGAAGTTTTATTAAAGTGGAACAAAGTTGCAGAACGTGTTCGCCAGTTAATCCGCACAGATGATTATTTGTCACCGGAGGAAATGGAAAAGTACGAAGAGCGACAGGAAGCACAAAAACTGGCAGACTTGGAAGAAGCACAGCAGATGTTAGGAGAACAACAGGAGCAGGATACTTTGACCGCTGAAGATATAACTGATTTGCAATTAGTTGATTCAAAATATATGTCTGGTACCAGAACAACAATTCATGATTTTGATTGCAAAGTTAAGGGAGAAGAGAATCAACTTCAATACACATTAGAATATCATGATGATGGAGAAGGTTTCACGATTCATACGGAAAAAGATGATATTTGGAATCGAATGTCAACACAAGAATTGGAACGTCTGGATGTAAAACTTGGACAAGAAGTACTTTATTATCATTATCACAACAAAACAGTAAATGCAGATTCCCTAGATAAATTACGGGAAATCAGGGAAGAAATAATGGAGGAAGAGTCCTCGTATTTCACTGCTGTTTCTAATCGTGTGTGGACAGATTATGATAAAAAAGAAAAAGAATTATCTGGAGAAGTTGAGGTATCGGAAGAAAAAGAATCTTTGGAAGAGATTAACGGAATATCAGAACCGATTCCAGCAACAAACTTCCACATCACAGATGATGAGCTTGGGCAGGGTACAGCAAAAGAAAAGTTCCGTGCCAATATCATGGCTATCCAGTTGTTAAAGAAATGTGAGGATGAGAACCGTAATGCGACACCAGAGGAACAGGAAATCTTATCCAGGTACGTCGGCTGGGGAGGTCTTGCAGATGCATTTGATGAAACAAAAGCTGCATGGGAGACAGAATATCTGGAATTAAAGACAGTCCTTACACCAGAGGAATATGCTGCAGCCAGAGCTTCCACCTTAAATGCTCATTATACACAGCCGATTGTGATTGACAGTATGTATCAGGTGTTGGAGAATCTGGGATTTACAAAAGGAAATATCCTGGAGCCATCTATGGGAGTCGGGAACTTTTTTGGAATGCTTCCGGAGAATCTAAACCAGTCCAAACTTTATGGTGTGGAATTGGACAGCATCAGCGGCAGAATTGCAAAGCTGCTCTATCCTGATGCCAATATTCAGATCAAAGGTTTTGAGAAGACAGATTATCCCAATGATTTCTTTGACGTGACGATCGGAAATGTGCCATTTGGTGCATACAAGGTCAATGACCGTCAGTATGATCGCTTCAATTTCATGATTCATGATTACTTTCTTGCCAAAACGATAGATCAGTTACGTCCAGGTGGTGTGGCTGCATTGATCACAACAAAGGGAACCATGGATAAAGCATCACCGGAAGTCCGGAAATATCTGGCAGAGCGGGCAGATCTGCTAGGAGCAATCCGACTTCCGAACACAGCTTTTAAGGCAAATGCAGGAACAGAAGTCAGTGCTGATATCCTGTTTTTTCAGAAGAGGGAAAGCCTTACGAAAGAAATGCCGGAATGGATAAATCTGGATAGTGATGTCAATGGTATTACAGTCAATCAGTATTTTGTTCAGCATCCTGAAATGATTTTGGGTGAGATGAAAGAAGTATCGGGTCCATATGGTATGGAAACAACCTGTATGCCGATAGAAGGTGCTGACCTTGAACTCCAGCTTGCAGAAGCGGTCAAGAACATTCATGGAAACATGGTACCGGCAGTAGATGTGGAAACAGAACTGGATGAGATGCCAGAGAGTATTCCAGCAGATCCAAATGTCCGAAATTACAGCTATACGGTGGTAGATGATCAGGTATATTACCGTGTCAACTCTTTGATGAATCAAGTGAAGATGCCTGCCGCTACTGCAGAACGTGTAAAAGGGATGGTTGCAATCCGTGATACTGTCCGGGAGTTGATCGCCATGCAGATGGAGGAATCCGTCACAGACGAAGAAATCCAGAAACAGCAGGAGAAACTGAATCAGGTATATGATACCTACACAGCAAAGTATGGAGTTATTGGAAATAATGCTAACAAACGTGCATTTTCCGATGACTCTTCTTATTGTCTGTTGTGTTCGTTGGAAGACTTAAACGAAGATGGAACATTGAAGCGAAAAGCGGATATGTTTACGAAACGAACCATCAAAAAGGCAGTGGCAGTAACCAGTGTAGAAACTGCGACAGAAGCATTAGCATTATCTCTGAATGAAAAAGCAAAGGTTGATCTGTCCTATATGGCACAGCTGACCGGAAAAACAGAAGAAAAAATCACAGAGGAACTGGTTGGAGTTATCTTCAAAAATCCACTGACAGATCAGTGGGAGAGTGGAGATGAATATCTGTCAGGCAATGTCAGGGAGAAACTGAATACAGCAAGAACTTTTGCAGAGAACCACCCGGAATTTACACCGAATGTTCGTGCATTGGAGGCAGTTCAGCCAAGAAATCTGGAAGCATCTGAAATAGAAGTAAGGATTGGGGCAACCTGGATTGAACCATCGGATTATCAGGACTTTATGCGGGAACTGCTTCATACCCCGTGGTATCTTGCACAGAAGGAAATACAGGTCAAATTCTCTGAGGTAAATGGTGAGTGGCGGATTACAGGAAAGAATGCCGACAGTCCGAGAAATGCGTTTGCTTATGCAACGTATGGAACTGAGAGAGCAAATGCCTATAAGATTTTGGAAGATACCCTGAACCTGAAAGATGTACGCATCTACGATAAGAGTGTCAATGAAAATGGTGATGAGATCCGTGTCCTCAATAAAAAAGAGACCATGCTGGCATCACAGAAGCAGGATGCTTTGAAGGCTGCATTCCAAGATTGGATTTTCAAGGATCTGCAGAGGAGAGAAAGGCTGGTAAAAGTATATAATGAACGATTTAACAGTATCCGTCCCCGTGAATATGATGGCAGTCATTTGACTTTCCCAGGAATGAATCCAGAAATAGAGCTTCGCCCGCATCAGAAAAATGCTGTTGCACATCAGCTTTACGGAGAAAATGTGCTTCTGGCTCATGTAGTAGGAGCTGGGAAGACCTACGAGATGGTAGCGGCTGCAATGGAGAGCAAACGTCTGGGATTATCACAGAAGAATTTATTTGTCGTGCCGAATCATCTGACAGAGCAATGGGGAGCAGAATTCCTGCAGTTATATCCGGGAGCCAATATCCTGGTAGCAACCAAGAAAGATTTTGAACCGGCGAACCGGAAAAAGTTCTGTGCCAGAATCGCTATGGGAAATTACGATGCTGTTATTATTGGTCATTCCCAGTTTGAGCGTATACCAATCTCTGATGAGAGGCAGGAAGCTATGCTGCGGAAGCAGATTGATGATTTGGAAATGGCGATTCAGAGTGCAAGGTATGAACAGGATGGCGGACGTTATACTGTCAAACAGATTGAAAAGACCAGAAAGACACTGCAGACAAGGCTGGAAAAACTGAATCAGAAAGAGAAAAAAGATCAGGTAGTTACGTTTGAAGAACTGGGAGTGGATCATTTGTATGTAGATGAAGCACACAGCTATAAAAACGCATTCCTTTATACAAAAATGAGAAATGTAGCCGGGATTGCACAGAACGAAGCACAGAAGTCAGCAGATATGTTCAATAAATGTCAGTATCTGGACGAGATTACCGGAGAAAAAGGCATTACCTTTGCTACGGGCACACCGATCAGCAATAGTATGACGGAATTATATGTTATGCAGAGGTATCTGCAGAACAGTAAATTACAAAATATGGGACTGGGACTGTTTGATTCCTGGGCCTCCACTTTTGGAGAGGTAGTTACGAGCATTGAACTTGCGCCGGAAGGAACAGGCTACCGTGCAAAGTCAAGATTTGCAAGATTTTATAATATTCCGGAACTGATGAATATGTTTAAGGAGATTGCAGATATTAAGACTTCTGATCAGTTAAAACTTCCTGTGCCGGAAGCGGAATATGAAACAGTGGTGCTGAAACCAACGGAACAGCAGAAAGAAATCGTAGAAAGCCTTGGAGAACGTGCAGAAGTTGTCAGAAATGGTGGGGTAGATGCCTCCGTTGATAATATGCTGAAAATCGTGCGCTGCTAAGCGCAAAAGTATATCTCCCCCGCAGGGGGACATTATTAAAAGTAAATAATGGGAACAACCAACCTACCTGGAGAGGAAACTCAAAGGGGACAATCGCATGTTGGTAAAGCGGATAAGGAGTTAATCGCAATACTTCGATGCTCCGCAAGTTCCGTATCCTATGGTTAAAGCTATACTGCCTGAACCTTAGTTCCGACTTGGTGCAAAGCATCGCCCATCGGAAAGCGATTGATACCGATGTCATTGTATGCTCGTTGTTGTTGATTTTGGACGAGTAACTTTTTGCAATGAAAGAGCGCACAGTGAGTGCGAATAAAGGGACGAACAAGGAACCTAAGGGATACTCGATACGTATACTTTTGACGAATAGCAGGATTGCCTAAAGGGGGAGACCCCCATGGTAACGGAGTCACCATAGTAGTCCGAGCAAGGGAAAGCCTTGTACATGGCGAAGGGTGACAGGTAATTTCGATTAGTTAGAAAGGAGTAGGTGCGTGAGATGCGTACAGCCAAAACTGTTTTAACGGTCATTCAAGAACGTGGAAAACAAAAGAAACCTATTGAAAGAGTTTACAAGCTCTTATTTAACCGTGAATTATATCTGAATGCCTATGCTAAGTTATACCCGAATAACGGAGCAATGACAAAGGGTGTTACAGATGAAACGGTAGATGGAATGTCCATTCAGAAAATAGACAGAATGATTGAAATACTCCGTGAGGAGAAATATCAATGGAAACCAGCAAGACGGGAATATATCAAAAAGAAAAATGGTAAGAAGCGTCCGCTGGGGATTCCTGTATGGGGAGATAAAGTATTGCAGGAAGTAATGCGTCAGATTTTAGAAGCGTATTATGAGCCACAGTTTAGTGAACATTCCCATGGTTTTCGTCCAAACAGAGGATGTCATACAGCACTACAAGAAATACAGGTATGGAAAGGAACTCGCTGGTTTATTGAGGGAGACATTTCTCAATACTTTGATACAATCGACCATAAAATTTTACTGGAAATACTTGCAAGAAATATTCATGATGGAAGATTTATCCGTCTGGTATCGAATATGTTAGAAGCTGGATACTTGGAAGAATGGAAATTCAATCAGACAATCAGCGGTGTGCCTCAGGGCGGAGTTATCAGTCCGATACTGGCTAATATTTATCTCAACGAATTTGATAATTGGATTGAAGAAGTCTTAATCACAAAATACACAAAAGGAAAAAGGCAGAAATCTAATCCAGAATATAACAAGTTGACCGCTGAAATCCAAAAACTCAGAAAGGAGGGAGATGCAAAGACAGCCCATCAGCTTGTGGTTGAACGCAGAAAAATACCTTCTGTTAATACGCAAGATGAGAATTATCGCAGATTGCGCTATGTGAGATATGCGGATGATTTTCTACTTGGATTCACTGGCTCTAAAGCAGATGCAGAAGAAATAAAAGCAGAAATAGGAAGATTTCTAAAAGAGAAATTAAATCTGATAATGTCAGAAGAAAAGACTCTAATAACAAATGCAGGCAGTCAGGCGGCAAAGTTTCTTGGATATGAAATCAAAGCACAAAGGGTCAATGACTATATTGACCCAAAGGGGCGTAGAGGAGCAAATGGAGCAATCGCACTATTAGTCCCTGCAAAAGTAATTGAAGAAAAATGCAAGAAATATATGAAACGTGGAAAAGCAACTCACAGGAATAATCTTCTGCAAGATGATGATTTTTCTATTGTACAGACATATCAGCAAGAGTACAGAGGACTGGTGCAGTATTATATTCTCGCACAAAATTTGTCTTGGTTCTCGAAGTTGTACTGGTATATGGAAACTTCATTATTGAAAACTCTTGCGTGTAAACACAGGTCATCTATCAATAAGCAAAAGGCTAAGTATAGAACAACCACAACAAGTACAAGTGGAAAAACAGTTCCGTGTCTGCAAGTTGTAGTAGAACGTCCTAATAAAAAGCCATTAGTTGCGACATGGGGAGGAATTTCTCTTGTGCATAAACGAAAAGCTGTTATAGAGGATATACCATACAAGGTATATGGTGGGCGAACAGAATTAGTTAAAAGACTGTTGGCAGAGAAGTGTGAATTATGTGGAAGTACTGAAAATATAGAGGTACATCATATAAGAAAACTTGCAGATTTAAAGAAGAAAGGACAGGCAGAAGTACCTAAATGGGTACAGATAATGTCTGCCAGAAAAAGAAAAACGCTTGTGGTATGTCGGGAATGCCATGTAGCAATCCACAATGGTAATATAACCAAAAGTTCTTGAAATGGAATTACTGGGGAGCCGGATGATGCGAAAGTATCACGTCCGGTTCTGAGGGGGGATAACGGAAAAGGAGCTATTGCTACCTCGCCGGTATCCTACCCGACACCAATGATGGAAGAAAGTTAGCATTGGATCAGCGTTTAGTGAACGAATTATTGCCGGATAATCCAGAAAGCAAGATATCAGTCTGTGCAGAGAAAAGCTATGAAATCTGGAAAGACACAGCAGCACAGAAATCAGCACAATTGATTTTCTGTGATTTGAGTACACCGAAAGGCGATGGCAGTTTCAATGTTTATGATGACTTGAAGCAGAAACTGATTGGGAAAGGTGTACCGGAAAAAGAGATTGCTTTTATTCATGATGCAAATACAGAAGCAAAGAAGACGGAGCTGTTTGGAAAAGTAAAATCCGGACAGGTTCGTTTTTTGATTGGTTCTACAGCAAAGATGGGTGCAGGAACCAATGTGCAGGATCGTCTGATTGCTCTGCATCATCTGGATATTGGCTGGAAACCATCTGATCTGGAGCAGAGGGAAGGACGTATCATCCGTCAGGGAAACCATAATAAAAAGGTTCATATCTTCCGATATGTAACTGAATCCACATTCGACAGCTACATGTGGCAGCTGATCGAGAACAAGCAGAAATTCATTTCTCAAATTATGACCAGTAAAGCACCTGTGCGAAGCTGTGAAGATGTGGATGAAGCGGCACTTTCCTATGCAGAGGTCAAGGCACTGGCAACCGGAAATCCGGCAGTTAAAGAGAAGATGGCATTGGATGTGGACGTGGCAAAATTAAAACTTTTAAAAGCCAACCACATGAATAACCAGTACCGCCTGGAGGATGATATTGCAAGAAATATTCCGCAACAGATTGCAAAACTGACAGAGATCATTGACAGCTACAAGGCAGACATCGCTCATTTTTCTGAGTATAAAATCACAGATCCGGAGCAGTTTTCTATGGAAGTCGGTGGCAAAGTATTTACAGAAAAGAAAGAAGCAGGAGCAGCACTTCTGGCAGTCTGCAAAGACATTAAGTCTGTGGATGCAGCTATGGATATTGGAAGCTATCAGGGATTTAACATGAGAATCCAATTCGACAGTTGGAGCAAAGAGTTTATCCTGTCTGTAAAGCATGAATCGGTAGCTAAAGTTCGATTGGGAGCCGATGCTCTAGGAAATATCACTCGTATCAATAATCTTTTAGAAAGTTATCCGGAGAAACTGGCAGAAGCAGAACAACGGCTGGAAACGGTACAGGAGCAGATGACAAACGCCAAAGAGGAAGTCGGGAAGCCATTTCCAAAAGAAGAGGAACTGAACCAAAAACTGGAGCGGCTGTCAGAGTTAAATGCACTTCTCAATATGGATGAACGGGAAGATACAGAAACAGAGCAGTCGGAATCAAAAGAGAAAGAAGAAAGACCGGCACGAGGTTCTATCCATGAGAAACTGCAGATTTATAAAGAAAAGAGTCAGCGGGAAAGTGAAACTGGCAAGGAAACCAGAAAACGGGACTTCGGTCTGGAATAAATAGGAAAGATGGCATAATTTGGTAGAAGAAGGTTCTGTCGGTTATGCCATTTTTTAGAACACAGGAGGAATTTATATGGCAAGAAACAGGATAACGGGCAGAGAAACACAGAAAATGCAGGAATTTACGCAGGAACAGATCAGTCAGGCAGAGCGTAGAGGCATAGAATTTCCAACAGATGTAAAAGAACAGCTTTTTGAATATGCGAATCTGATTGGTGAGGAAGAGAAAATTAGGACCCTGGTAAGAAATCTGGCAGATGCATTGAGCCAGGCAGATGAAGAAGGGGGAGAGGATTTGCTGGATGACGCAAAAATGGATATTCAAGAACTGCCGGATCCAACCATAGGTAAGCTAGAATTACGTGACTATGGATATACAGCAGAAGATATGGTACCGCTTAGAAAAGAAGCAGCTTTGGATTATCACAGAATGGGTTCTAAGATTTATTGCCTTGGAAGTGATGGCAGTAAAGGTGAATATGCGAGTAAAGAAATGATACAGGCGCATGAAGGTCTGTTTGGAATGGAATCGAAGATGTGGGAACGGATAGAGGAGAATGATCTGGATTATGCCGATGAAGATTTTGGAGTATTTCAGGAGCCTATGAGTGTGCTCAATCAGAAAGAAGCACTGAAATTATACGATGCCGGAGCAGATATTTATTTGATTACTAATTTTTCATCACCGATCTATGTCACGGAACGCATGGAAATTGAACGAGGACCAGAACATTATCAGATGTCCATGGCAGAACTGGAGCGTTTCCGTAACCTGGAATGGAAAATGCAGAAATATCCACAGATTCAGTCTTTGAAAGAGGCAAACCTGTTGTTAGGAACAAGGCGAACCTTTGGTATTTATCAGATCAAGGATGATTCACCGGGCGAAAACTATGCATTTATGAATATGCGCTTTATTGAAAGTCATGGTATGCAGATAAAAAAAGAAGATTATAAGCTGGTCTATGTTGGCGAATTACTGGGAAATATGTCACTGGATGATATTTTTGAAAGATTCAACATTGACAGACCGGAAGACTTCCGGGGACATTCCCTGTCGGTCAGTGATATCGTGGTTCTGAATGACGGAGAAAATGTAACCGCTCATTTTGTAGACAGTATCAGTTTTGAACAGCTGGATTCTTTCCTGAATCTGGAAGAGCAGGTTCTTAGTGAACTGGCATATGAGGTGGGAGAACGTTACTTTGCTATTCAGAGGACAGAAGAAGGATATGATTATTCCTTTTATGATGAAGATTTCCGTCTGCTGGATGGTGGAGTCTATGAGAATGATGAAATTTCTATTGAAGAAGCGGCAGAGGAACTTTTGGAAGACGAAGGCTGGACTGGAGAACACATCCGTGGGGATTATGATCAGTTGATGGAAAAGGTAGAAGAAATGGATGAGGTTGTAATGGCAGAGATTCAGAAAAGCCAGGGCGAATATAAGCCTTTAGCAAAGGTGGAGGAACTGGAAGAGGCGAATTATAACATGATTGATAACGTCCTCAACAATATGCCACCGAAGAAAGAGCCTTATCTGGAATACTTTGCCACAGAATGCGATGAGTTCCATGACATGGGAGCTTATGAAAAAAGTACCGATGTTAATCAGATAGCTGCAGTCTATGAAAAATATAGGGAGAATCCAGAAACAGCTTATCTGGGATGCTCAATGGGAATTATCTATCGTGATCCGGAAGACAGTTACTATGATGAAGCCGAATTTGCAATCGTTAAAGGAAATACCGTACTTGGAAATCTGATGGATGATGTTCGATTTTATGGAGAACTTGCACTGGTACGGGAAGGAATTGAAAAAATCCATGAAGCATTGCCGGATTATAAGTATGTACCGATGAGGAATGTCCGAGAAGCAATGTATCCAGAAAAGATGACCACAGAACAGCTGGCAGAGGCACTGGATGAGATTGCAGAAGCTTTTGATCCGTATGAGTATCGAGATAATGTGGAGATGGGAGAAAATACGGTACAGGAAGTAATGCTGGATTTACAAAGCGGTAATATTCATTCCTATATTTCGTATCTGAAGGATATTGTAGACGAAGAATGCGACCTGTCTGTTCGTTCAGGTGTATTGATAGAAAGACTGAAAGCCTATGAACCTGAACTTCCAAAGGATATGGAACCGATGGTGTATGTGAATTATTGTGAGAAAAGTGAGCTGGGGAATCCAAGATGCCAGAAGTTATCTGATTTGGATTCAAGAACCGTAGAACAGGACAAAGCCTGGTATGCTGATCGTGATCCCAACACCAACGAACCAAAAACGACAGCACAGATGTTTTTTACAGTATATTATGCTGAGAAGGGCGACAAGATGCTGCATCATTTTCAAGGTAAGATAGACATTGGTAGCGGAAACGGCGGTATCATCAGTCAGTTAAAGATGCAGAATGAAATGAAATTGACAGATGAAAGCTGGATTAGCTATCAGCAAGGAAAAGGTAATGAAGAGTATCAGAAGTATATGGAAGATCTGACGGATATGCAGAATCATGTACTGCCGTATTTGCAGAGCTTTTGCAGTCTGGAAGAAAAAGGTGTGAAGGAGAGACGAGAACAGCAGGTGGCAGAGATAAATGAGAGCAGAGAGGCTGTGCCAAGAGCTGGCGTTGAAATAAATACAGCAGTTAAGGACGCAGGGAAAGCAGAAAGAAAGGCAGTAGCACAGAAAAAGGCAATGACAGGAAAAGAGAAGAAACCGTCAATCCATGAACGCTTGGAAATCAATAAGAGAATCATCCAGGAAAAACAGGGAAAAGATAAGCCGGAGAGAGGAGCTGATATGGGTGTAAGAACAGTGTAGAGAGGGAGTCAGATGATGTCATAGTAGGTGTGACAGCCGAAGGACTGAAACGATTTATAGTACGAAACGTTATTAAGAGAATCATGCGTTAGCCAGAAATCAGATGGATGTGAAAAGTAGGAACGTAACCGAGGGATAATGTCTGTATCGAGAGGGGTGATGTGCATGAATTTTGTGATAAGCAGAGGAGTAACAACAAATGGAATTAATAGATGTGATTACATCAAAGGAAAATTTAAACAGAGCCTATAAGAAAGTAGTGGAAAATAAAGGTGCAAGTGGCGTTGACAGAATGAATGTCGAAGAACTTGGTGCATATATCAGGGACAATAAAGATGAAATTATCCGTTCAATTAGAAACCGAACCTATATGCCAAAGCCAGTACGCCGAGTTTATATTCCAAAGGATAATGGAAAACAAAGACCATTGGGAATCCCGACGGTTTTGGAGCGAGTGATATAACAAGCTACTATTGCTCAACCTGTTATAGACATTTATGAGGAAATATTCAGTGAGTTTAGTTATGGTTTCAGACCAGGAAGAGGTTGCCATGATGCCATAAAACAAGCATTGGAATATCTGAACGAGGGATATGAATGGGTCATAGACATTGATATAGAGCAATTCTTTGATAACGTAAATCATGACAAATTAATTCAGATACTTAGAGAGCAAGTAAATGACAGTACCACACTGAACCTGATTCGGAAATATCTGAAAGCGAGGGTAATGGAAAAAGGACTGGAAAGAGCCACGACAAGCGGTGTGCCACAGGGCGGCTTATGCCGAGTTCAGAAAGTAAACGCGCTGATAGAACCTAAGAATACTGGATGTATCTCGGCATAACATCTATCTCGTCATAAGGTGGGGGTGATTAGTCCGGTACTTGCAAATCTATTTCTGCACTATGTATTTGATGATTTTATGGTAAAAGAGTTCCCGAGTATTCCGTGGGCAAGATATGCGGATGATGGGATTGCGCATTGTGTATCCCTGAAACAGGCAAAATATCTTCAGCGCAGACTGCTGGAGCGCTTTGTAGGTTTTGGACTGGAATTAAATATGGAAAAGACAAGGATTGTGTATTGTAAAGATGATGACCGCAAAGGGAAACATGAACATACATCCTTTGACTTCCTGGAATATACATTCAGACCAAGGCATGCAAAGAACAAATACGGTAAGTTCTTTACCAACTTTCTGCCGGCAATGAGTGAAAAGGCAAAGAAAGCCATACGAAAGGTTGTCCGAGGATGGAAGTTACAGTTCAAGCCAGATAAAGACCTGTGGGATATAGCAAATATGTTCAATAAGCAGATACAGGGATGGATTAACTATTATACGCATTTCTATAAATCAGAAATATATGAGGTTCTAAGATACATCAACGGGCGGTTGGTCTATTGGACAAGACAAGAAGAAAGTACAAGAACCGAAAACAGGAAATTGTATTTGCTGAGGCACTATATACAGGAAGGTAGATCCCCCTTGATTGGCCAAAATCAAGCTTCTTTTTGACTGAACAGAAGAAATGATTACAAAAGCAGAGTCTGGATACAAATTTCTTATTTCATTTTTGGCGTGGGGAATAAGAATTATTTCACTTACTATGATTTAGGGAATGCGCAGTTGTGGAATTGTGGAGGCATCCATCTTACTGTGCGTGGACTATATAAATACACTAATATATGGTATCACAAATATTATTTTTACACAGTCAAAAAAAAACAGCTTGCAGTCAGATTTCCACAAATTACATTTTTAGTGGTAGGATAAATTGCATAAAAAGATATGGAGTTATAAAGTGTAGAGGAAAAAGTGATGAATGACCTTATTATTGAAACATCAAATTTAACAAAAGTTTACGGAAAACAAAAAGCTGTTGATAATCTGAATTTACATATTTATAAAGGGAAGATTTATGGTTTGTTGGGCCGAAATGGTGCGGGTAAAACAACTACAATGAAAATGATATTAGATTTGATTTCACCTAGTAGTGGAAATGTATATTTATGGGGAAAAGAAATTAGTAGTAATAAGAGTACTATTTTATCAAATGTCGGGAGTTTAATTGAAGCTCCAGGGTTTTATCATAATCTTACCGCAAGAGAAAATTTGGAAATATTCGCATCGCTCCGAAAGATAGAGAATAAAGAGAGTTCTATAAAAAAATGTTTGGAACTTGTGGGACTTTCCTATAACGATAAAAAAACTTTTTCACAATATTCCATGGGAATGAAACAAAGGTTAGCAATAGCGTTGACTATTATGCATAATCCTGATTTACTCATACTGGATGAACCAACAAATGGTTTAGACCCTATCGGAATATATGAAATGAGAAAATTTATTAGGAATCTTTGTGAGCAAGAGAAAAAAACAATATTAATATCAACGCATATCCTATCGGAAATTGAATTGTTGGCAGATGATATCGGAATTATTGATCAAGGTAAATTAATAATGGAAAACACTAAGGAAGATATAAAAAAAATGAGACAGGAGTATATTGAGGTTAGTGTTTTAAATATTGAAATGGCAAAAAGTATTTTAAATGAATTATCATATGTTCATGATTACGAAGTTGTATCAGGAAATAAGATACGAATCCCAGAAAAAGGTGTGATTCCATATAAACTAAATGAAGATTTAATTACTAATAAAATTGAGGTGAATGAAATTCATTTGGTTAGAGAATCAATGGAGGAGTTTTTTGTTAAGGTTACTGGGGGAGAGGGAATTGCTTAGATTATATATAAACGAACTAAAGAAACTTAAAAGGCAAAAAATAGTGCGAATTATAGTGGCGATTGGAATTATTATGCCAGCAGTTTTTACAGTAATGTGTATCAAGGATGACTTGCCATATAGAAGCCTAGTTGCTATGTTGGTTGATATAGGGAATTTTCTCATAATGCCGTGTCTGTTTTACATATTATTTGCACAACTTATCCAGATTGAAAAGCAAAATGATACGCTAAAGAATATTTTCGTGATTGATACGAATAAAAGTGGATTGCTCTTGGCTAAGCTTTTAGTTTCTATGACTTTTGTTTTTATATTTGTTTTTATTTCATGGTTGTACTCTCTTATAGGAGGTGTGTTTTTAAGAGAGTTTGGAATGTTTGGAAAAGCACTAATCTCATTAACAGTATCTTGTTTTATGGCAATTGCTGCTTCAATGCCTATTATTATTATTATTATCTTGTGTGATAAAACATATTTATTAACTATGGTACTAGTTAATTCGATATCAATTATAGATTTTATTTTAGTTTGGCAGTTGGATATGAGCGAAATAGTTTTAAAACAGCAACTTCCAATACTATTAGCTTACAGGATTACATATCCATTACAAATTTTGCAGTACTCGTCTAATTTGCAATGGGGATTGGATGTATTATATTATCCATTGAATAAAGGATTGTTAATTATCCTTTTGACATGTATTATCTCATTGCTGATTTCAATTAAAATATATAGTAAAAAGGAAGTGTAATAAAATGAATGCGCTTTTATTTGCAGAAGCACATAAGCTTAAAAGATTACGGATTATTTATATTGGAGTAATAGGAATTGTTATTGCAGTAATAATTTCAGCAATACAAATAAATGCTATGAGAGAAGGTGAGATTCATTTTACTGACTTTTCAAATATGGTTATTTGGAATAGTGTGACGATGGCGATTCCGTTCTGTTTGGCTCTTATTGGTGGTTATATAATTAGTAGAGAATATGAGGAAGATACAAGAAAAAATTTAGAAGTAATTCCGGTTTGTTGGTCAAAAATAATTATTTCAAAGATATTGATATTACTTATGATTGATATTTTTTTGTCAGCAATAGAATCTCTTATTATATATTTTATGGGTGTGGCTATAAAATCTCATGGAATGATTTTTAACAATATTATTGGTATGATAGTAGCTGTTTTTAGTGTTAATATTCTCATCTTAAACGGAGTACTTCCAATTATTTTATTTTTTGCGAGAAAGTCAAGACAGTATATATGGGGAGCACTTTTAGCTATGTTATTAGGAATCATTGGGATTTTTATTAGTAATGGCAAATTGGTAAATATTTATCCTGTTACATACGGATATTCTTTCATTAGTTTCGAAATGGTAAATCCAGAGATCCTTGATATAAGAATATCGATAGTGAGTATGATGGTTTATCTTTTTCTGTCATATATAGTTTTTTTGATTTTTTATCAAAAAAACTATAATAATAAAAATTAAAATATTGTTTATGGTTAGTTGTATCTGCTTTTGTAACATCAAAATGAAAGGAGAAAATTAGTATGTCAAAAAAAATGATGAGAAATCCAATCGAAAGAGAAAAAATCAACAATCCTGCAGGTAATGTTATGGAAGAATTAACAGAGGCCGAACTGGACAAAGTAACAGCGGGGATTATTGATTATGTAAGTCACTGGTATTCCTGCGGATTCATTTGTACTTACACAGGAGAATGCCAGGGATCTCGTAAAGCAAGCTGCTGCAACTAAGATTTAATGAAGAATATTTGGAAGAGTCTTAGTATACAGCAACCAGCACTTTAATAATAGCATTAACTAAATAGTAATTCAACAAAAAAATGATTTATTACAAAATCGTTACAAAAGCAGATTTTCAAAAGTAGATACAAGTAATCATAAGAGGGAGCGAAAATGAAACAAAGCACATATTTATCTGAAAGAAAGTATAATTCTACAAAAGCAGTTCCGAATTTTAGAAAAGAAGAGTATTGGAAAAATATCCTGGGCAAAGAAATTTATGAAAAGATTAATGAATCAGAAAACGGGATTTTAAGAAAAGTATTATCAGAAGATGAGTTTGAAGAGATACTTGACGTTGAAAACAATGTAATATGGAAACTTTATGTTGAAAAGAAATATAATAAATCTGACCTTGTATTAGATGTAGAAACACAAAAAAATGCATACCCTTTTTCACAATTTTTGGCACCTTTTGTAAGAGTAGCTGAAGATTTGTTAGTGGACGCTTCTAAAAATAATGATTTTTTTTGCCGAAATAAGAAACTTATTTTATCTGAATTCGAAAATAATTTGTTTACAAAGTTACTTGACTGTAGTGTAAGAACGTTAATATTTGAAATGAATCTATGTAGAGAATACAATGAATTAGAGGGAAGTAACCCTGAAGAAGAGTATTCTTTTTATACTGAGGTATGTTTGAATAATGAGCGATATATCATAGAAATATTTGAAAATTATCCCGCATTAGTTCGTAGTATTTTGGATATAACTGAAGATATTTTAGAATTTTACCAAGAAGTTACAAACAGATATGAAAATGATCTGGATGATTTAAAAAGAGAATTTGGGGTCGATTTAGAACTGATGAATATATCAGTTGGAGGCTCCGATTCACATAACCATGGAAAGTCTGTAGTGTTATTTGAGTTTGAAAACAATAAAAAGATTTTGTATAAGCCGCACTCGATAGCAAGTGAAAAAATGTATTACTTTTTTTTACGTTGGATAGGCCAGTGTATAGAAGTTGATATGAAAAGCTACATAGTTATCGATAGGAAAGACTATGGCTGGGAAGAGTGTGTTATACCGCTAGCTTGTGATGATGAAATCCAGTTAAGCAATTATTACAGAAGAATGGGTGTGATTTTATGTGTTAATTATATACTTAATGCCTATGACATTCATAATGAAAATATAATTGCTTCAGGTGGATATCCAATTATAATTGATACTGAAACAATACTTAAAAATTTTGAGGAATATGATGTTTCAAGAATAAATTCATATACGTTGAATAAAATTCGTGAATCTGTCATCGGTCAAGGATTATTGCCGATTCATATGAGAAAAGGGAAGAGTACTCCTTCAATAGATTTAAGTGGTATGGCACATGAGGGTGGAGAAGAATATCCAGTAAAAATTCCTGTTATTATTAATGAAAATCGATCAGATATGCGATATGAGTACCGCTATATCAAATCTACGTCTCAAAATAATCTTCCCATATTTAAGGGAAAGGGTGTTCTGCCGGGAAAATATTTAGATGACATTGTTTGTGGGTTTGAAAGAGCATACGTCTATGTAATTAATAATAAGGAAAAGGTTATAGATAATATTAGAGGATTTAAGATGTTAAAGCTTCGTCATTTACGTCGTGATACTCAAACTTATGCAATGGTCTTAGAAACATCTTACCACCCGGATTTCATGATAGACAGTGCATATAGGGAAATATTTTTAATGACTCTTGCCAAAAATAAAAAAATTGACTCACAAAAGGAGTACTTTTCAGTAAAGGATGAAGTTCTTCAATTAGTTCATAATGATATACCATTTTATTACTATAATGCAGATTCTAGGGATTTATATTCTGCATATGGCCTGCATATTTGTGATTACTTTGAGCGGACAGCATATGATTTGGTTCTTGAGAAAGTAGAAAACATGAACATGCATGATTTAAAACAGCAAAGATTATATATTGTGTTGTCTATCCTATCTTTGGAAGATATTAGTAGTATTGGTTACAATATATCTCGTAAGCGAATTGATTATCTGCAGCCGAATTCATTAAATAGTAATGAATCTTTTGAAAAAGTCATCATGCACGCAACAAGTTTAATTTTAAAAAGGCTATATCAAGATGCAATTTTAACACCGGATAGAAAGAAGGCTAATTGGATTGGTGTTTCATTAGGTGGAATTGAAGATGTGAAGTGGAATGTGATGCCTTTAAGCTATAATTTGTATGATGGAATAGGAGGAATTGCGATTTTCTGCCATACATATAATGAATTGTATAAAAATGATATGAGTAGAGAGTTATGTCAGGCAGTAGACGAAACGCTAAATGAACATCTTGAAGATATTATTATGGTATACGATAAAATGGGGACAGATCAAAGTAGTGGTGGATTTGTTGGAGAAGGTTCATTGATGTATGTATATACTGTTTTGTTTGACATTACAGGTAGAACAGACTATATAAAAAATGCAGAAAAATTATATAGTGTTGTTAAAACACAGGTTCAAATTGATAAAGACAATGATATTACATCTGGAAATGCTGGAATCATTATTACTTTATTAAAGATGTACCATATAACAGGAAATAAAAAATATTTAGATTTAGCAATTTTAGCCGGAGATGTATTATTAAAAAATGGAAATAAGGATAATTCAGAAACGGGGTGGACATATCCAGGACAGCCATATTCTGTTAGTGGGCTTTCTCATGGATATAGTGGAATAGCGCTAGCCCTTTTTAAATTAGGCCAAGTAACTGGAAACGAGAAATATACAAAGATTGCTAAAAAAGCAATAATAGAAGAAAATAGCATGTATAGTGAGGCGTTTGGTAATTGGGCTGATAGAAGGTTATTTAAAGGGAGAACAGGTGAGGAACGTGGCAATAATCCTGTTACATGGTGTCATGGAGCAGCGGGTATATTATTGGCGAGATTAAAGATTTATCCATATGTTGATAGCGAATTTAAGGAAATAATTACTGCTGACATTTCGAAAGCAGCTAATACGCTTATTCGTCTAGGTGGACTCAAGAATCAGTGTTTATGTCATGGACAAGTAGGAAATTTGGAAATCTTATTTGAATATACAAAGTTTTTAAATGATAAAGATTTAAAAGATATGGAACATAATACTTTAATAGAATGTTTAAAACGCAACAAGGAATATTGGAATTGTGGATTAGTAGACGGATATGAACACTATGGTTTTATGCTTGGAATATCTGGGATTGGATATTCTTTGCTCCGGAGAGTAAAAAAAGAGTTGCCTTGTATTTTGAATTTAGAATAATTGGAGAAAGTTTATGATAAAACATAGAACGATACCGTTTATATCACAGTTAGGAAGTCTGGATTGTGGCGTTGCTTGCATAACTATGATTTTGAATTATTATGGCATAAAAGTAGATATTGTGGATATAGGATCTACTATCCATATTGGAAGAGATGGTATGTCTCTGGTTGAGATGAAATCTATCGTTGAAAATTATGGGTTTAAGTTTGCTGCTTATAAATACGGATACAAGGAAAATAATCTAAAAAATAATTTACCGGTTGTTTTATGTTCTTCTGGTCACTTTGTCGTAGTTGAAAAGATAAAAAAAGGAAAGTATCAAGTTATTGATCCAGCTAAAGGAAAAGAGCTTGTTTCTTTTACGGAAATTATGGATAAGTATCAAGACATATTAGTGACGATTGTACCAGATGATGTAGTTAACTATCCTCAAAAGAAAAAAATAAAAATTCAAGTTGATAAGAAAAGACTTGCTATAGTAGGCATATTAATGCTTTTAATTCAAGGAATATCGCTAGTTGTTCCAGCAGTTGTACAACGAATAGTGGACGGCTTCGCGGATAACATAGGAATTCACATGATTAAGTTGTTGTTTATAATAATATGTATTTTATTATCATATTTTATTATAAGCTATATTCGTCAAAAAATACTGCTCACTGTTGATATGACTTTGTTCAAAAATATGATCTCCCAAATGTTAGAGAAGATATTTTGCGTGGATATAAACTTTTTTGAATGGCATGCTGCTGGAGATATAGGAAACAGATTTAACAGTGTAAACCAGTTAAATGATTTGTTGACAAACGGGATGATAAATATAGTGATACAAGCTATTACATCTATTGTGTGTTTTTTTGCAATGTTATATTCTTCTATAGAATTAACATTATTAACAATACTTGTTTCTATTGTACAAATCGCATTGATGTTTTTCTTGAATGGGAAAAGTGCAATAAAAACAAGGAAATACATGCAAAGTCAAAGTTCATTACAGAGCGAACTCATTGATACTTTAGGAAATATTGTTGAAATAAAATGTATGGGTATGGACGGTATTATCTGCAATAACTTAAAAGACAAGTATGATTGCTTAATAGCACTATTCCGTGAAAAAACAAATGTGTCGAATATTATGGCATGCTTTGTATCTACGATACAATTAGTATTTCCGTTGTTTATATATTTATTGGGAAGTTCACTTGTCTTGAACAACAAAATGACAACAGGCTCGCTAATTGCATTTGTTACTTTAGTAGGATATTTTACTGCTCCATTTTCCAGTATATTTCTAATAATGCCAAGTTTTAATTCAATAAAAGAAGTTCTACTAAGATATAAGGAATTAATGTATTTCAAAGAAAATCAGTTTTTGGGAAAGGAGTTAAATGAATCATTTGAAAATTTGACGCTGAATAGTATATGCTATTCTTATAATAATTCGCTTGTATTAAATAAAGTTTCAATGGAGATAAAGCAAGGACAGACAATAGCGATAGTAGGTTTATCGGGAAGTGGAAAATCGACAGCTATAAAAGCAATATTGGGCGCTATAAAAATACAACAGGGAAGCATTTTTATTAACAAAGAGAATATTGATTGCATTTCGAGAGAACAAATTTATAAGTGGTTTTCTATTGTTACACAAAATCCCATGTGCCTTAATTCTACTATACGAAAAAATGTTGACATTACTGGGAAATATTCTGATACGGAAATATATGATGCACTTTCTATGGCTGAGATAGAGGAAGATATCCGTAACATGCCATTAGGATTGGATACAATAATAGGTGAAGGAGGGCAAAATATATCAGGTGGACAGCGGCAAAGATTAGCTATTGCAAGAGCACTGATTAGCAATACAGAAGTACTAATATTTGATGAGGCAACAAGTAATTTAGATCCAATAACGGAAAAAAAGATATATGATAATCTTAAAGTTACTAATAAAACATTAATTATAATTACACATAGACTTGCCTCAATACAAGAGGCTGATAATATATATGTTATGATGAATGGTATGGTAATAGAATCTGGAAACCATACTACATTGTTAGAGCATAGAGGTTGGTACTACGATAATTTAATAAAATAGTTATTAAGCTTTTGAAGTGTTTCATTTGCCAAAGTACAGTTTACAAGGGACTACACAGGGTAAGTATCTGACGGGAGGGGTTCCACCCGTCAGATTTTCCATGTGATATTCAAGGTGTCGCTTGTGGCGGCTATGGTGGTAACCATCAAATCCACCACCCGCCGTTTGTCGTCAAAGGATACATTCTCCCAAGTGTCGAGGTAGCCGGAAATCTGATTGACCTGTTCCGGGCTAATGGCTTCCACCGCCAGTTCCGCTATCCTCGCCAGAAGTTCCTGCTTGCGCCCGTCCAGTTCTGCTATCTTCACATTCACATAGGAGAGCAGGACATTGTTTGCACCCGTCAGGCTGTCCACCAGCTTTTCAATCTCGCTGTCCACATGGGCAAGCTCCACTTGCAGTGCTGCATTTTCGGGTTTGCCTTTGCTGCTTTCTTTCTGCCTGTCAGCGTCTTGTAGCTTGCCAGCTTCTTTACCATCTGCTGATAAACAACCGCTTCCAGCTCCGAAGTGATGATTTTCCCGCACCCGGCACAGCTTTTATTGTCCAGCCGTTTTGTGCAGCGGAGATATTGCTTTCCCACAGGATTGTTAATGCTCATAAGCGCATACCCGCAATTCCCGCATTTGATTTTTCCCGCGAGCCATGTATGGGTAGCTTTTCGGGCAGACTGGATTTTCATGTTGTTCATCAGCTTCTTACGGCAGGTCAGCCAGATGTCGGAGGGAACAATGCCCTCATGGGGAGCCAGTACCAGCATTTGGTCTTTCAAGTCGTTCTTCTTGCTGGGCTTCACATCCCGTCCTTGATACAGATAGCAGCCGTTCATTCCCGTAAAGTCGGCAGCGTCATTGACAATGACCGTCCCTTGACTATTATCAGGCACACTATAACAAACTATTTTTTCGCTTTTAAGGCATAATAAAAGAGGTCTTGGCATAAGGGAATCTGACGTATTTTCCATCAGATTGTTTTATCCTGAGACCTCTGGTGTTATCATATAGTTTTGTAACCATGAAATAAAAAAGCAGAAATCTCTCCGACCAAAGTTTGATTCCTGCTTTCACCCAAATATAGCTTACGCTACATTTATACATACCTATGATAACAATTAAAACAGAAAATTACAACCTTATTTCTCAGGATTTTTACAATAAAACGATAGATTCTCTTGATCTTAACCTTATTTCCTGTATCTGTGGCCACTCCGGCTGTCTCATCCGTTATGGCTCTTACAGACGCAAGATCCAGCTTACTGACAGGATCCTCTCTCTTTCAGTCGTTCGTGTGTACTGCAAAGTCTGTGGGCATACCCACGCACTGTTCCTTTCCTCTATGGTCCCTTATTCACAGATCCCTCTGGTTCTGCACGTCCGTCTGATCCAGGCTTATGAACATGACACCGGATTCCAAAACATACTGGCAGAACAATACCTCGTGGATGAAAACAACCGTAAGTAAGTAATCATCCGTATCTTTTTTTTCATTTTTTATTCTGCTACAATCTCCTTAAAACTCAGGAGGTATTCTATACACTATGAACAAAGAAGAAAAAGCAAAACTCTGGGCTGACCGTATCCAGCAATACAAAACCAGTGGACAAACGTGTAAACAATGGTGTGCAGAAAACGATATCCCTTTATCTACGATGGGATACTGGACCCGCAGACTTGCTAAAGAAGATCCGGCATCTGAACCTGAACAGGATCTGGTCTTTGCCAGACTGCCATCTGAACAGGAAGCTGCCAGAAAGCTTCTCTTTGAAGAAACTGCACCGGTGCGTATTTTTGTCTCAGACAGTATCCGTATTGAAATATCTGATTCCTGCAGACCGGAACTGATGGAATCCATACTGGGATTCCTGCAGTGCCATGCTTGACCTGGCAGGAGGAACAACGGTATATCTTGCCTGCGGAGTCACTGATCTGAGAAAAAGTTACAATGGTCTGGCTGCCATCATCAAATTAAAATTTCACCTCGACCCATACTCACGCTGCATGTTTGCGTTCTGCAACCGTCGGCGTACTTCTATAAAGATCCTCCAATGGGACGGATCCGGATTCTGGATCCTGATGAAACGGCTCGACCATAATGCCTTCCACTGGCCGGATACTCCGGACGAACTCCGCCAGGTGACTCTGAAAGAGATCCACTGGCTGTGTGACGGACTATCCTTAAATCCCAGAGGTGCATTTGAGGAACACCATCCAAAGATCATTCTGTAAGCATACGACAGCGGAGCTGTCAATCCCGTAAAAATCATGAAAAATACGACATCTTCCTGCATATTTCCTATATCCGGAAACGCAGTTTTCCATAGGAAAACAGCTGGGATCATGGTATACTTTTGATAATGATAAAAGCCGGGAGGACAGGACATGGAACCGATCTTTACAGATAAACAGCTGAATAACATGAGCCGTGAAGATCTGATCTCATTGATGAAGATCGTACAGGAACAGACAAAGAAGAAGGATACGGAGATCCAGCTGCTGAAGGATAAACAGAAGGAACTCGAATTCTTAAATGCCATGCTCTCTGACCGTCTTACCCTTGCACAGAGGAAACAGTTTGGTGCATCCAGCGAAAAGTATGCCGAAGGCTATGAACAGATGAACCTGTTCAATGAGGCAGAAGCCAGTGTGGATGCGGAAACAGAAGAGCTGTTTTAAGAGATCCGGCCATCCTCTTATAAACGTAAAAAGAGAAAAGGAAAGAAGGAAGAAGATCTTTCCAATTTTGAGACTGTTGAGACCAGGACCTATAAACTGGAAGGGGAAGCCCGTTACTGCCCGGAATGCGGAAAAAAATACAGCGTAGTAACAAAGGAAACCGTAAAACGCCTGCGTTTTGTACCTGCAAAGTTTGAGGTTGAAGAAGAGATCACTTATGTATACAGCTGTCCGAAATGCGGGGCCATGAAACGTCCGGAAAAAGAACCTTCCCTGATCCGTGGAAGTATCGCTACGCCTTCCCTTGTCGCCGGTATCATGAACGCTAAATATGTAAATGGGATGCCTCTGGCACGCCAGGAAAGAGAGTTTGCCAGATATGATCTTGATCTTTCCACAAAGACTATGGCAAACTGGATCATAAACTGTGCAGACAGATACCTGAAACCACTGTATCAGCTGATGAAAGAAGAACTTCTGGAAAGCAGATATATCCATTGTGATGAAAGCCGTATCCAGGTACTTGGAGAACCAGAGCAGAAAGGTACGACCCAGAACTGGATGTGGGTATACCTCACGGATGAGTTCAGTGGCTCCCCGCAGATGGTACTCTTCGATTATGAAAGGACCCGTGCGGGATATCATCCTGTAAACTTTTTAGGGAACAGGTTTCATGGGTATCTGACCTGTGATGGATATCAGGCTTATCACAGTTTAGGAGAAGGTATCATAATAAGCGGATGCCTTACCCATGCAAGACGGCGCTTTGATGCAGCCCTCACAGCATTGAAAAAAGACTTCACAAAAGAACAGCTGAAAGAGACAGTTGCATATCAGGCAATGTCAAGGATCGGGATTCTCTATAAGATTGAGGAGATGCTCCATGACAAAACACCGGAAGAAAAATATGAGGAGCGCCAGAAACAGTCCCGTCCGGTTATGGATGCCATGTTTGAATGGCTGCATACGATGGAAGGTTCTGTAGACAGGTCTTCCCTTATTGGTGATGCCATTTTGTATACGCTTAATCAGGAAGTATATCTGAGACGGTATCTGGAAGATGGACATCTCAGCATAGACAACAACAGTGCAGAACGTGCATTGAAAAACTTTGCAGTAGGACGCCGCAACTGGCTGTTTGCCAAAAGTGTACGGGGAGCAGATGCCAGTGCCCTTGTTTACAGCATTACAGAAACGGCACTTCTGAACCATCTGAAACCATACGCATATCTGACTTATATATTGGATGAACTCAGAAAAATGGGGGCTTTTCCTAAAGAGGAAGAATTAAAGAAACTGCTTCCATGGTCAGAGAATCTTCCGGAATACTGCCGTACTAAACTAAAAAAATAATAATAAGCCATCTGATAGAGAATCTGGCAGACAGCCAGGAGCAGTATCAGATGGCTTTTATAAAATGTCAATATACGAATGATTACCTACTTACAAACAACCTGAAATCCATAATCCGGAACTACCGGCTGCATTGGAAACAGCGGCTGCTCTCCATGATGCTCCACCTCCTTGACCTCTCCAGCCTGATCTCTGCGTGCTTTTCCTTCTTTTCCAGACAGTTCATGCAGATTAAATCCGTCTCCAATAAACTTTTTGTTCTGCCAACATAACCTTACACGACAGATCCTGGTTTATCCCTTATACTTTAGAAAAAGGAGGCAGATGAAACTTATGAAACAGGAAAAACAACAGGAAATCGCACTGATGCGCTATGGTGCCATCGCACCTATTATTGCTGGTCTTGATGAACGTTATCCTAGCAAGACCGCTTTTTACACAGAAATCTCTGCAAAAGGACTCCTGGGCCCCGATGGGAAGCTCCATCATTATGCTCCCGCTACCATTGAAAAATGGTATCTGGACTATCAGAACCATGGTTTTGAAGGTCTCGTCCCGAAAGGACGGTCAGATGCCGGCATGAGCCGCAAGCTTGACGAAGAACTCCAGGAAAGGATCCGGTATTTCAAGACCAACTATCCGCGCATGTCTGCGGCCGCTATTTACAGGCAGCTGAAATCCGATGGCTCTGTAATAAACGGACAGGTATCCGAATCCACCGTCAGCCGCTTTGTGAACCGGCTTCAATTGGAACTCCGGCAGACACCAAACAAGGATATGCGCCGCTATGAGCGCCCCCATATCAATGAAGTCTGGTGCGGGGACAGCAGTGTCGGTCCCCGCCTTACAGATCTGGATGGCAAAAAACACCGGGTCTATATCATTGCCCTGATCGATGATGCCAGCCGGTTCATTACCGGAATTGATGTGTTCTATCATGATAACTTTATCAGCCTGATGTCGGTCATGAGATCAGCCATAGCAAAGTATGGGCGCCCAAAAGTCTTCAACTTTGACAATGGTAAATCTTATAAAAACAGACAGATGGAACTCCTTGCCGCAAGAATCGGCACAACACTCAGCTACTGCCAGCCCTATACGCCCACCGGAAAAGCCAAGATCGAACGCTGGTTCCGGACAATGAAGGACCAGTGGATGGCAGCCCTTGACATGCGGGATTTCCATTCACTGGAAGAGCTGAGGGGCAGTCTGTATGCTTTTGTCCAGCAATACAACCAATCCCCCCATTCTTCCCTCCGTGGATGTTCCCCACAGGACCGTTTCTTCTCGGAACCAGAAGCAGATCCGCAGGCTTTCTGAGGAAGACATCCGCCAAAATTTCCTTCTGGAGATCGAACGCCGGGTATCTGCTGACAGTGTGATCGTCATCGACCAGGTCGAATACGAAGTTGATTATCGTTTTGCACGGCAGCGTATCCGCCTGCGCTATTCCCCGGATATGAAAGAAATCTTCATTGTGGAAGCTGACGGGACACTGGCACCGATCCGGCTTCTCAACAAAACCGAAAACGCATTGATAAAAAGAGAAAAAGTACGCTTATGCAAAGGAGATGAATGATCATGGATTACACTGCAAGATACGGACTGGAATTCAATCCTTTCCTAAAGAATTCAAAGGAAGTCCTTGTAGAAACACAGGAATACAAGGAGGTTCTGTTCCGTCTGAACTACCTGCTTACCACAAAAGGCTTCGGACTCCTGACCGGAAGTGCCGGAAGGGGAAAGACCACCGCTGTCAGGAACTGGGCTTGTGGACTGAACACTTCCCTTTATAAAGTAGTTTATTCCAGTCTTTCCACCCTGACGGTAAATGATTTTTACCGGAATCTGGCCGAGGAACTTGGAGCCCAGCCTGCATTCCGCAAGACCGATAACTTCAAGATCATCCAGGATGAGATCAACCGTCTGGTACTTGAAAAACGACAGACGCTTGTCATCATCATAGATGAAGCAAACTATATCGGAAACGCTGTGCTCAATGACTTAAAAATGCTGTTCAACTTCGAAATGGATTCCAAAGACCGGGCGGTTGTCCTCCTCTGTGGCCTGCCACAGCTCAACAGTACCCTGCGCCTAAGCATCCACGAACCTTTCCGCCAGAGAATTGTCATGAATTATAACCTGGAAGGCATGACAAAAGCAGAAGGGCATTCTTATGTTACTGCCAAACTGAATGGTGCCGGATGCACCCAAACGGTATTTGAAGATAACACACTTGAAGCGATCCTCAATGCTGCGAATGGGACTCCACGTATGATCAACAAACTGTGCAATGCAAGTCTGTTGGTTGGAAACAGCTCAAATTTAAATATCATAACCGCCGATGCCGTTATGCAGGCAATCAATGACTGCGAACTCGGATAGCTTTAGAAACCATCATGTAAAATAATCTGCATGATGGTTTTTACTCATAAAATAGTGTGCCGAAAATCCCCAAAACTATATGCTTCATACCATGATCAGACACTCAAAAAGACCTGTTTTAATCTGACGGAAAGGGCAGCGTTTAATTTGCTGAATAACACTATATACCGTCCGGTTTTCGTACTTCAAGAGGATTGATTATCGTACTCTATGAGTGCGGTTTTCAGTCCTCCGGCGTTCCATAACCGGATTTCTTGAAGTCGGTGTTTGGAACCGCTTCGTAGGATTTTGGGTAAATGCGGTTGGGTTTTCCACAGCCCTGTTTCCTAATGTCAATCAACTCCGCATACTGCAACTCCCGCAGGGTGTTGACGGCTTTCTGCCGTCCGCAGTGGAGCAGCTCCACTACCTCGTTGATGGGATAGTAGAGGTAAATCCGCCCGTATTCATCTGCCCAGCCGTTTTTTCGGGATAGGTCTGTCCGGCGCAGGATAAAGGCATACAGTACCTTTGCTTCGTTGGACAGTGGCGTGAATGTGGGGGCTTCAAAAAGGAAATTGGGAAGCCGGGTAAAGCTGACCGTCTTTTCCGGCTGATGGATATAAATGGTGTTTGTCATATCGTGTTTTGTGGACGGTTAGAAGCCTGTTTCCGGGGGCAGACGGTAGTTTCTATTGCCTACCCCTGTTCTGTGCTTGTAAAGCCTTGTAAATCAAGGACTTTTCAGCCCCTAACTGTCCACAGCAGACCTCCTTTTCCGTTCACTTTCTGTTTTCTGCCGTCTGTGAACTCTGGCGGCGCAGTCGGGGCAGTATTTCCCCCAGTTGGATTTGGGGACGAACACGCCGCCGCAGACCGCACAGCGTTTCAAATCCCTGCCCCGGTAAATTTCCGCTTCCAGCGTCCCGGCAAGGGGCAAGACCGCCCACCGAAACCATTTACAGCAGACCGAGAAAGAAATCATCTGCGGGCAGGTGTGGGTGTCCCCAGCGTCAAGGAGCATACAGTTCCCGTCCTCATAACAGCAGCACTCCCTGCGGATCAGGGCGTTTGCCTGTTTCCTCTGTGCCGGTGTCATGCGGTAAAGGGAACCGTCCTGCCTGCGCTCTATGGGCGGCAGTCGTTTATATGGATTTTCTATCATGCGTCCCTCCATTTGTTCTCCGTTGCCGTTCTCCCCGAAAAGGCCTCCTGCCCCATTCCTGCGGAGTGTTCCGGCGTTGGCACGCTCCCCATAACTTCGGGACATTTTGTCCCGAAGCCACCTCTGGACATTTTGTCCCGAAGTCGGCTCCTTGCGGTGCTTCCCCCGCCGGATATTCCTTTTCGGACGGTCATTCTGTTTTCAAGGTGCTGTCCATCGATGAACTACCCTAAGTCTACACGAAAAAAATGCAATCCCCGAAATTTTGCGAGAATTGCATTTTGATGAAGTTTACACTTTGAAAATTGTATTTTTGAAATTTTGCTGTATAATGGAGATATACGGAGGAGGTGCGTGTCTATGGCTTTACCCGGAACACCCGGACAGCGGATTTCCGATTTATGTAACGGAAACCACATCACACAAAAGGAACTTGCGGAGAAGATAGGCGTTTCCGCTTCCCAGTTGAGCCGGATTGTCAGCGGCGAAACGAGAACGGTCAGCAGTGATATTCTTATAGGTGTGGCAAAAGAATTTAAGGTATCAACAGACTACATACTGGGCTTATCCACTGTAAGCGTCCGTAAAAGCTATGATATTTCTGAACTGGGCTTATCCGAGGGAGCCGTGAGGGGGCTTGTGACGGGCGCAGTCGATGTGCAAATCCTTAACCGCCTTCTGGAACACAGAAACTTTCCGAAGCTGATAGATTTGATACGGATTTATTTTCAAGATACGGCGGCAAAGGGGATAATGGCACGAAACCAGCTTATCGAGATAGCGACGGCTTCCCTGTCCGACCTGATGAAAGAACACCCGGAACACAGGACAGAAGCAAAGCAGGATTTACAGCTATTGAACGCACAGAAGATGGGGGAGCATGAAGCTGAGATTGAGAAAATCAAGAGCGTGTTCCTTGCCATCCTGCGGGATATTAAGAAAGACATGGAAAACAGAGAACAGCCGGGGGAAGCTGTAACCGCCGCTATGTTTCAGACCATGCGGAACGCATTGGCGGAGCAGAAACAAAACACAATTTCCGTTGATGATATAACAGCGATGATTACCGGACAGATCGGGCAGCTTGCGCCGATGGACGACGAAACTGCCGAACTATTCCAGCAGTTGGCAAAAAAGATGATGGAGCAAACCAATAAATAATCTATGCAATATTAGAGGTAACTTAATGAAAAAAATAGGACTTGTCGGAGGGATTGGCCCCGCTTCAACAGTAGAGTATTATTTGGGACTTATACAAAAAAGTTTGAATGAACAAAATAACAGCATATATCCAGAAATTGTGATTGATAGTGTAAATATGCTTAAACATGATGTGGCGCTCGAAAATAGTGACTATTCAGTTTTAGGAGAATATTTACTTTCCAGTCTCTCCAATTTGAAAGCGGCTGGTGCAGAGATTGCTGCTATTACCGCAAATACAGAACATATTGTGTGGGATAGAATATGCAATAATTTCCCGCTACCTGTAATCAGCATTGTCGAGGAAACCATTAAGGAACTTAAGCGGCTTCGTTTCAAAAAAGCACTTATCTTTGGAACAGAATCAACTTTGCGTAGCGGTCTTTATGAAAAAGCATTAACAGCAAACGGGATAAAAGCGGTTATCCCATCTAACGCAGAAATATCTCTATTAGGGAAACTGATATACCCCAATTTAGAGAATGGTATAGTAATTCCAAGCGATAAAGAGAAAATGATTGCACTGGCAAATAAATATATTGCAAAAGAAAATGTAGATGCACTCATTCTTGGCTGTACTGAGTTGCCACTTGCCATAAAATCCGAAGATGTTAATGTTCCAATTGTAAATACAACCCAAGTACATATCAACGCAATTTACCAATATGCGATTCAATAAAAATAGCAAAGCCAACCGAGCCAGTCAACGGTCAAGATGAACGGCGCATTTCATGCGCCGCCGTTGACAGCACGCCTGTCTTTGCTGATGAGCAATCAAGGCGGGAAAGCCCTAAAATGGCTTCCCGCCCATTTCAATTTTGAGACACTCCAAAATCAGAAAGAGAGCGGCCAAGCACTTTGAGGGATTGGCCGCCTTGTCCACCCATTCAGCGGGACGGCGAGCGGCGGTCAAGGCCGGATGTAAACTCGTTCATTTCAGCTTTGACGGTTGCCCGCTGTCCTGCTACTTTTCCAGAAGTGTGGCCACAACTTCGGGACATTTTGTCCACAAGTCGGGCGTAGGACGAAGGACGGGGCTTCATATCTGCCGCCGTTCTCTGAAACCAGCCCCATTTTTTGTTCATTCCCATTCACAAAAAGTCAGCCTGTTTTCCTGCCGGAGCAAGTAGGGCGCAAAAAGCACCGCACCCCGTTTCCCCCGTCAGCCACGCCAGCAGGTATAACACACTACACTTTGCAAGCAAAGTCGTGTGCCAAAGGGGAAGCCCCTTTGGAAACCCCAGACAACAAAACAGGCTGAATATCTCGCACTTTTCCGGTGCTTAATACTCAGCCTTTATTTGTTGTCAGCAGCCCCCGTTTCGTGGTCTGCGTGTAGTTCCTTGTAAACTAACCTAAGCAACTGTTAATAAAACTTTGGTTTATGATACTAAGCTATAATGATGTCTCTCCACTTCTATGTAGATGATTAAAATATAAAAATTTGCAGTAACTTAGAGGGGGAATATTTCAGAGGATATAAATATTCAAAATCATGTAAAATAAACCTGAAGATTTGGAGATTTTATTCGTAAGTGCATCAAAATATGACGTAGGTAAGTAGTTTCCATCCGGCACCCAAAAAAGGTTTTACATGTTCGAACCATAACCACAGGTTTTCTTCGGTCCTGCTGAAAGAATGCATATCCAGGAAAATATAGTAAAGTGTCAGGATATGTTTTGTACTTTTGAGGACGGTGTTCCTATACCGTGCATTAGCCATTTCCTGAAGAAATCTCTCTATAATCGTAAGCGCAAAATAATTCGACGGATTGTGTTGCTGTTGCGCTTACGTCTAAAAAGTTGAATACTGAACTATTTGGACTTTATAGTGATGAGTCTATTATCTCACACAGGATGATTTTGGACAGGTACTTACTATTTGGCGTTTACGAATTTAGTTTATAATGAAATGTTTTGTTTTGTTTTTTAAACAACAATAAAATATCCTCATTGAAAAATATTTTGATTCACATAATTTCAATGAGGATATTTTTATTGGAAACGGAGTGGTAAATATTATTTTATAATGGAATCTTTCTTCCTAGTTGATTTTGAAGGATTAGGAGTAGAAGGGGAGTGTTGTTGAATCCTAGAAGTCAATTGCTCTGGTTTAGGGGGCTGGTAACTAAAACCAGCTGAAGGTAAACCTCCTCCGATTATAGCTACATGATTAATTAATTTTGCTACATAATTCAGTAAATTACGCATTACGTTTTCTCCTTCCTACTTTTGGGAATTAAAATTAATATTACCATAGTTATAGTTGATTCCATTGCAATTATTGAGTATGTTTCTGGAAGTGGAGACAGGCTTAATATAATATACATTGAAAGTTCAACAGTCAACAATAAAAAAAGAGTTTTTTTATAAGAGAAATCTATTAGAAGAATAGTTATAAAAAACAGATATAATATACAAATGGTATAACATAATAAAATTATTGAGTTTAATATTGGGTGTACTATTACAAATTGCGGTAAAAATAATTCGCAAATGAATAACGTGTTAGTTATTAAAAAGCATTTTCCATAAGAAGGTGCATGATAACCTCCGAGAATAAATCTTGGAATTGCAAAATAGCTTATGAATATTAAACCTGAAACTATACTCTGAAGTAGTGTAGCTGTTATAAGTATTGTAATAGCAGTTATAAAAGTTGAGTAAAAAAGATTAAAGCCATAAATATATATATCTTTTTGTTGCAATTTTATACATCCATATCGTATTAGCAAATTCGTGCTTTTTTCAGAGATATATTTTAGCATTATTATTACCTACCAATCTAAATCATTCTATCATAAAATAACACAAATTAATAATATGTCCGTAAATTGTTAAAAATTGACTGCGTATTATGTTCAGGGGTCAAATAAAGCTTAATTACAGACAAAATGATAAATTAAAAAAATATGCTATTATATGTCTGGATAAAGGTTTAATATTAAACGCATGTTTTCTAAAAGATATTTCTTTTGCGTTGGAGTAAGCAATGTTAGCATTTCTAAAATTTTTTGGGAATCATTATCTGAGTAAAGTCCAGCTATATTTATATAATCACAAAGTATAATTTCTAGGCCAGAATTAAGGGCTTCGCAGATATCAAGCAAACGCTCCAGACTGACCATATGCATACCTCGTTCTAAACTACTTATTGTTGACCAGGATACTCCGACTTTTTCTGCCAGCTGTTCCTGCGTTAAACCTATCGACATTCGAGAAGCTCTTATACGAGAGCCTATTTTTACACCTAAATCCGTACTTTGCATTAGGTTTGCCTCCTTTTCGATTAGTGTATCAGTATTTAGACTAATGTTGTATTGAGTAAAATGCGATGTTCTTTACAAATATGCTATATACTGATAGGATTATTATTGGTATATTAGGAAAGGAGAATACAGTAATATGAAGAAACCAGAAGATTTTGTGGAAGAGGTAGAGGCAATAAAATTAGCATTAGGAACAGTTCAATATAGTGGGATATCTATTAAAGTATCGTTTGAGTTATGCCTTAGAAAATATCTTGAGCTATTTGAACATACTGGAGATAGTAGATATTTAAGAAATGCATTGCTGCATATGCAAGCTTTTCTTGAAATGGGATTTGTATATGAAGAATTTGCAGATTTATTTGATAGAATATTAAGTGAAATAGGATTTGACAAAGAAGAAGTGTTTCCAAAGAGATTTTATAGTGCAGCTAAAGTAAAGTTAGTTAAAGGAGAGGTAAGAAAGATGATACCTAGATGGTCAGCTTCAAAATATCATACTTTGCCAATAAATGAAGTTGTGAATGATATTATTGAAAAAGTAACAAAAAAAAGAGAAGGACATTACTATTACCATAGTAATCAAAATCCACAAAAAAAAGATGATGATATTTATGAATTGGTAATTACAAATGAGGAATGTTTTTTTTATGATATTTCCAGGAAAAAATATTATATGTTTGTTGAATGATCGGTGGAGGTTTAATTATGGTACTGAAAATGGCAATTGTTGATGACGATACATTGTTTTTACAGGATATAGAAAAAATATCATATGAATTTCTAAAAAAGGAAAAAGTTATTGCTTCTATCGATACATTTACAAGTCATAGAATGCTTTTATATGAATTGGATGAGGATTCTTATTATGATCTTTTTCTATTAGACATAGAAATGAAGGATGACAACGATATAAACGGAATACAAATTGCAAAAAGAATTCGCGAATACAATAGGGATTCAATTATTATTTTTGTTACATCGCATATGAAATATACATTAGATGCATTTAAAGTCATTGCTTTTCGTTATATTCCAAAGAATGAATTAAAAAAGGGTTTGGAAGAAGCATTGCAAGAAACTATTAAGGAATTACATGAGAGAGAAAAGAGTTTTTATCTGATTGAAACAATAACTAAATATATAAAATTGTATTATACAAATATTTATTACATATATAAGGTTGGAAAATATTCAATATTTGTTTCTACAACTGGAGAATATAAAGTTCGAAAAAGTTTGGCTACAGTATTTAAAGAGCTTAATTCTTTGGAATTTGTATTTGTAGAAAGGGGATTCATTGCCAATATAACACATATAGACCGGATGGAAGATGAAAAAGTATTTATGGATAATGGTATAGTGCTAAAGGTTAGCAGACCACAGATACATATGGTAAAAGAAAAGATAGCAGAATACTGGGGAGAAAATACATGATTGTTTTATACAATGTAATAGAATTTTTGATTTCCTTTGTAGAAACGTTAATTTGCTATAGATTTGTTAATCTTTTTTTCAAAGACAGATTAAATACTAAAAGAAAAAAAATTATGGAATTGTTATATTCATTACTTATAACAATTTGTATTTTTTTAAATAATCAGATTAGTCTTTTCTCAAATTTTTTGTTGATTTTTGTAATTGTGGTTATGGGGATCTCTTCCATGCTTTTATTTAAAGCAAAGTTCTTTCAAAGCGTAACAGTGGTAGGAGTATACTATCTAGGAATTATGATTTTCGATTTGTTTTCAATTTTTATAATAAGTGTATTAACAGCTAATGATAAAGTTGGGGGAATTTTAATCAGCCAACAAGGATTGGAACGAATTCTGTATATCTGTGCGATGAAATTATGCTTAATTGTTTTTTATTTATTCTTGAGAGATAAAAACATTAAGTATGAAGTGTTTTTAAAATATTGGGGATTCTGGCTTACATTATGCCTTATTGGATATAGCGCTCTATTTTATTTTCAGAGGTTTGCAGTTCGCAATCTAACAGAAGTATTGGCCTCAAATTGGCTTTTCTTTTTAGCTATTTTATTAATGTTTCTGTTATTGTTTTATATGTATATTAAATATAGAGACTATGAGGAAAAAAACGCTATTATTAACGTGAGAAATGAAGTGCTGGAAAAAAGTTATGCAAATATACGAAAATTGTATAAGGATAATGGACATGTGATGCATGATTTTAAAAATCATATTGCTATTATCTCAAACTATATAAGAAGTTCAGATTATCAAAAAGCACTAGACTACATTGATAGTATTGCACAACCTATTCGTAAGATTGAAAATACAGTATGGTCTGGCATTGAAATTGTTGATATCGTATTAAACTGTAAAATTGCTGAGGCTGAGATGCATAATATAAAAGTGACGATCGATGTTAATATTGCATCGCCACGTGTAATAGATATGGATTTTTGTACGATATTATCGAATCTTATGGATAATGCTATAGAAGCATCTATGGAAGATGTGGAAGCAAGAAGATACATTAAATTTACTATGAAATCTGTAAATAATATGCTTGTGATAAAGGTCAAGAATAATGTTGCAGAAAAGCCGAAACTATTAGAGGGTTCGAGACTTGAAACAACAAAAAAAGATAAAAAAGCTCATGGTATTGGTTTGGAAAGTGTGGAGTTTTGTGTTAACAAGTATAATGGTAATATGAAATTTAATCTAGGAGATACTTATTTTGAGGTGCGGGTTTTGCTTCTTTCAACATAATTGCGGTCAAAAAACTACAATTCACAGCCAAATTTGACTATAAAGATAGTAAATATGGTAAATTTGAAACTAAAAAGAAAGGAGACAATAATTATGCAAAAAGAAAGCAAAACAGATATTCTTAAACAATCAGGAGACTTACTAGGAGAAGTTTGTGAAGCGAAGAAACTGAGTAAGGCTTCAGATGATGAAATTATTACACTTACTGTTGAATGTAGTGCCTTTTTTACTCTTGTTTGTTGCTGATATAGTATGCCAAAGTGGGAGCAATGCTGAAAAACATTTGCTCCCGCTTTTTAGGAGTTGCAAATGCGAAAAGATAAAAATTTGTATGAAGTTACATTTGAAAAAAATAATATAAATTTGAATTTAGATTTATTAGAGTACTGGCAGAGGATAATTGGCATTTCGAGCGTTGAATATGTGAAAAAAAAGTGGCCATTTGTTTTCACTTGTCTAAATAATTATTTAGATAAAGATAGTGAAAATTTGAAATACGAAAAAATCAAGGAATATTATTGGGAACATGAAATAGAAGTGGATAAATGCATTGTAGAGAATTATAAAAGTAAAAATCTGGGATGCTTTTTTTATGATTTTTTATCATTAACTTTTAATATTCTGAAGGATAATAATAATTTAATCTATATTTGCAAGGAAGTATACTTAAACTATTTGGATTCAATTTATAGTAGGTTAATGCTTGTTACTGTACGCTCATTAATATTTGAAATGAATTTATGGAATAAAAGCCATTCTTTTGCCGGTACTGCAAATGAGGCATATCAAAATTATTGTAATAGATGTTTGCTAGATAGAAACTATCGAATTTCTTTTTATAATAAATATCCCGCAGTGTTTCGGGGGGTACTGGAAACAATAATTTTTTCGATTGAAAATTTCAACACGTTTATCAAAAGACTTTTGAATGATAAAAATCAGATTGAAAATGTTCTTTGTCAAGAAAATAAATTCTCTAAGATCGTAAAATTGGAAAGTAATTTTTCAGATTTACATTGTGGCGGGAAAAGTGTTTTTAAAATACAGCTAGATAATGATTATACAATAATTTACAAACCACATTCAGTTAAGAATGAAGTTGTATATCAACAAATTACAAAAAAAATAGGAAGAAAATGCGGAATACGGATGTACACTTATAAATGTATTGAACATGCAAATTATGGATGGACAGAATATGTAGATTATGTACCCTGCAAGAATTTGGCTGAGGTGAGACGTTATTATAGAAGGATGGGAATCCATATTTTTGTATGCTATCTTTTAAATTCTTCAGATATACATGCAGAAAATCTTATTGTCCATGGTGAGTATCCAGTAATTGTTGATATGGAGACGATTATTTCACCGTATGAAAATAATAAATTCATAGAGCTAGAAGATAAAATAGATGTTATGATTCATCAATCTGTTTTACATTCAGGATTATTACCTTTTTACATATGGTCACAGGAAAATGAAAGTGGGGTTGATGTTAGTGCATTGAACAGGAGTTTAGGTCAAGTTTTGCCAATTAAAGTGCCTGCTATTGATAATGCATTTCGTATAGATATGAAAATAAAATATGTTAAAGCTATTAGCAATATAAGAAATAACTTATTATTTTTGGATGGAGAGCTTATGGCTCCATATGAATTTCGAGAATTAATAATTGAGATGTTTAGAGAGGCATATTTAGTATTTCTCAAAAATACAAATGATATTCTTAAGATATTTAAAAGACTCTCAAGTACAAAAATTAGAGTTGTTATGCAAAATACTCAGCAATATTCTATGATGTTATCTTCATCTTTTCATCCTGAGTTGACGAAAAATGTGATAGATCGACAGATATTTCTTTATGGATTATACGATATGAAGAAGAAATGTAATGAAGATGTATTAGAGTCAGAAGTGAAAGATCTACTACAAGGAGATATACCATATTTTTATTGCAATATGAATAGTTTAGATATATACGATTCAAGAAATGACAAAATTGAGGGATTTTTTCAGCATAGTATCATGGAACAAATCATAAAACATATTCAATTTTTGAATAGGAAAGATATAGAAAGACAATGTATTTTTATACGAATATCACTGAGTATGACAAAATATTCAGAACTAAAACATAAACTTAACGTATCTGCAGTATATAAATCAGAGGTTGGATTTAAAAAAGAAAAAGTAATTACATTAGCAAAGAAATATGGCGATTTTTTAATTAACTCAGCAATATATAACAATGATAAAACAGATGTTAATTGGATAGGGATTAAGGTACAAGATAATGATAGAAGTGATTGGCATTTGGCTCCACTTAATAGGTACTTTTATGACGGGAAGGCGGGAATAGCATTTTACTTTCATGTATTAAAAAAAGAAGGTATGAAAGAATTTAACCATATATGTGATATACTTGATGAAAGTTATTTTAGATATACAAATCAAATGCTAGCAGATTGCAAACAAGAGAAAGTATGTATAGGTGCCTATTATGGTGAAGCATCAATATTATATCTATATGAATTATGTTATCATCTTTATAAAGATGATAAGTATTTATTTTATTGTGAAAAACAAGTAGAAGTGTTGGAAAAATATTTTAAAAAGGATAATAAATATGATTTGATTTTCGGAAATGCGGGAGCGATTCTAACAATAATTAATTTATATGATTTGACAAATAAAAGTAAATATTTGTCTCTTGCAAAGGAGATGGGAAACTATTTATTAAAAAAAAGTAGTTATTTGGATAAGGGTATTGGTTGGAAAAGTGATATTAGCCCGAATTATCTGGCAGGACTTTCTCATGGGAACAGTGGATTCTCTTTAGCTTTTGCTTATTTATATAGTAGGACAAAAGAAAAACAGTATATAGAGATTATAAAGGATATTTTAGAATATGAAAATTCGTTGTATAATCCGGTCACTAATAACTGGAAGGATCTTCGAAGAGGAGATTTTGATAATAACATCGATAGTATGGCATGGTGTCATGGAGCTTCAGGCATTTTAATGTCGCGACTTAAATTGCTAGAATTAATGAAAGGAACTGTATTAGAGAGCCTTATTTTAAATGATGTTATAAGAGCTGCGCAAAAGGTGATGAAGCTTCAGATATTGCAAGGAAACTGTTTATGTCATGGGAATTTTGGTACAATCAGTATATTAAGACATTATGGGGAAAAAATGGGATGTTATGAAGCTATTGAATTGTCAAAGTTCATGTTAAATTATATTATGAAATCTAATGAAGATGATTTTATAAAAGATTGTGAAAGATATAACCCAGGTATTATGATTGGCGCAACAGGAATCTATTATGCAATGCTTAAGCAAGAAATATCCCTGTTACCAGAAATACTATTATTGGAAATTTAACTATAGGATAGAGGTAGTGCTCTGAGTTACAGGAATGAAGTATAATCGATGGTGTCAAGCGATTTATGAAAAACTGAATTAAAAACTATGAATGAGTAAATCTCAAATATTGCACAAAATAAAGACACCCTCTATTGAATGATGTATAATTGTAATAACGACAAAACAATCTTACACATACAACAAGGGGGTGCCTGTTGCAAACAGTATACATTGTATACATCATTCTAATCATATTTACAATTACTTTAAATCTTTAAAACTCGGATTATTCTTATCCGATGTGTACCTCAACCATTTAATGACTATCATGGTCTCGATTTTCTTGCGTGGTTATCGAGGAAAAACCATTGATTTCGCTGAAGTCAGCTGTCAGCACAGAACTACAACCGCTTATTTCCTGAATCATGGAAAATGGAATGATTCTGAACTCCAAGATGTTTTGAAACGCAGCGTGATACAGACTATTTACCGGGAGGCACTGCTCTCTGGTAAGCCCATTTTCTGTATTGTGGATGATACAATCGCTTCGCATACAAAGCCCTCGTCACAGCCATTGCATCCTATTGAAGCGGCGTATTTCCATCAGTCTCATTTAAAGGGCTGTCAGGATTATGTGCATCAGGTCGTTTCTGTCATGTTATCCAGTAATGGCATCATCTTGAACTATGCAGTTATCCTGTACGACAGATCAAAATCAATCAAAAATCCGAATTGTACAGAAGTTTGCGGAAGAACTTCCTGTGGCACCTGTGATCTCTTACTTTCTGAATATTCTTGTGCGGGAGGAGCCGCCAGTCCGGTGTGGCGAGGTTCTTCCGCAATTATCCGTTTTTATCTTGCCTCATATAGCACAGTTTTGCTTCCAGCAACTCTCTGTTACATTTTCCGTGACAGAAACAGGTTCCCTTTTTGCCGGAAGTAAGTCTGAACTGATTTCTGGAGCATCGAGTAGCGCAGTGAAATTCTGCTGAATGATTTCCAGGGTTTTCTGCTTTTTCTGTAATTCCTGTTTTTCCCGGAGGGTAGCAGCCTGTTCAGATTCAAGATTTTCAATCTGCTTCTGGATTTTATTAGAGCTTGGGATTTTGGTAACACCGAGATCCTGAAGCTCTTTTTTTAGTGAATCGTGGAGCTGGTATTCTGCCAGATGCTTGGAACGGTATTCTTTTGGATTTTTTGCAGATTTGCAATCTTCTATCACTTTACGACAGAGCCGGTAAGAATCACAGTGTTTCTGAATGACTTTCTGCGTGCTCAGATCACTGGTGATTTGTGCTATTCTCAGATCAGCCGCTTTAACAGAAGCATCAACATCAGAAATATGCTGTTGGAAATCTTCATAATTCAGCAGGTTATTTTCAGAAAGATAGTTGAAAGTACGAGCCGCTTCTTTCAGGTTATTGAGTTTTGCCCATCGTTCAAATCCTTCTCGATTGCCGGTCGTAACATACGTGGAGATATTGATATACAGGCGGGCTTCTCTGGACAGATGCTTTGGAGCTTTCGCTTTGCTACGATTTTTAGCCAGACGGATACGGACATTTTCTTCCGAATAATAGCTTCCGAGAGATTTCATATAAGTGAAGTTTTTCTGTTCCGGTGCACGGAAGGACAGATGTTTTCCCTGTCGAACTTCATATCCTGCTAACTGCATCTTTTGTAGAAATTCCTCATAGTTGATGGAAGTCCAGATTGCCTTATCAACTGCAACACGCAGTTTGGCTTTCCAACTGGTGCCACGATGATATTCCATATTCTCTTTATAGCTTTTACCTTTTTCTCCGGTTGGCATACTGGTGGCGAGTCCATTTTCATAGCAGATACAATTACTGATTCTGCAGAGTTTGTGGTAGCTTCGCTTATTGGAAACATACTTGTGATGGTCAACAAAGCTTGCGGCATTGAAGATGATGTGATTGTGTATATGATTTTTGTCAACATGGGTGCTGATCACGTATTCATATTTTCTTTTCAGTACTTCGTCTGCAAATTGCTGTCCTAAGCGATGGGCAGTTTCGGCATCAACTTCTCCAGGTTTAAATGACTGGATCAGATGAAATGCCAGGTTATCACCTTTGTCCATTCCATTCTTTTTTGCCATTTCTCTAGTCATAGAAAATTCAAGATCTGCAGTTTCCGGGGAGCAGCCAAAACTGGAAACTAACAGTTTTTCATCTGTCTTATCTGGATTTGTAATATAGTCCAGAGCTTTCTTGTCTGTTACTTTAATTGGGAAGATCTTAAGATACGCCATAATTCTTTCACCATCTCTTTCAATTCTTGCATTTCTTCCGGATATAGATCTCCGGTGGTATTTACTTTCTTTGCAATCTGATTAATATTCACACCAATCTTGTGCATTTCCTCATACTGTTTCTTCAGAGGAGTTGTATCTGTGTTGACGATGTAGCCGTCGATTGCCATCTTACGCAGATAAGCTCCCATGTTCTTGGTTTTTGATTCTATCATCTTCCTGCGGATTAGCTTTCGTTCTTCTTCGGTGACATAAAAATGAATTTCTTTGTTTCTTTTTCTTTCAGCCATTAGCAGTTCCTCCTTTCTGCGAGGGCAGTATTACCGTTGCTTTCAGCATTTTCAATTTAGGGCAGGGTACCCTAAATTGGGATTTTCCGGAAGTGTATCCTCACTTCCTGTCCTTGCTGTTTTACCCCTCTATTAGTTAAAGTCAGGAGATAAAGAGAAATGCAAAAGAATTTGGCAGGTAGTATGCTATACGAAAATGTGATATGATTATGGACAGGACATCAGAAGAAGCAGGAGTTGAACAGATTTTGAAAAAGGAAGAAATATTTGATTATGTGAAGAAGCAGTACGGTACAGTTCCAGAATATCTATGGAGTAAACTGCCGGACAGTGCAGTTCTTCGCCACAAAAATGGAAAATGGTATGCGGTGCTCATGACTGTTGAAAAATCGAAACTTGGATTAGATGGAAATGATACAGTTGATATCATGGACGTAAAGTGTGATACGGAAATGACCAACATGATTATTCAGACTTATGGATTTTTACCAGGATACCATATGAATAAGCAACATTGGATTACGATTTTACTGGATGGTTCAGTCAGTGAAGCTAAGACACTGGACTTTTTGGATATGAGCTATGACCTGATTGACGGAGCAGGCAGAAAGGAAGAAAAATGAGAAAAGCAATCGTATATGCATCAGTACATCATGGAAATACAGAAAAATTAGTAAAGAGGATAGCAGAAGAGTGTCAGGTAGATTTAATTGATACAGTAAAACAGCAGAAGGCAGACTTGAGTGACTATGATATGATTGGATTTGCGTCAGGAATCTATTATTCAAAATTTCATCAGTCGATTCTGAAATTTGCAGAGAGAAATTTGCCGGAAGATAAAAAAGTATTTCTGATCTGCACTTATGGCGGAAGTGAGAATTATAAATCCATAGAACAGACTTTGAAGAAAAAACATGCCAGCGTAATTGGAAAATTTGGCTGTAAAGGCTATGACACATTCGGACCGTTTAAACTGGTTGGTGGTATCGCAAAAGGACATCCGAATGAAGAAGATATGAAGAATGCAGTAGACTTCGTAAAAGGATTACATTGATTTTTGAGCAAAAGGAAACCGGGGCTTTTTTTGCGCCTCGGTTTTCTGGCTGCTGTGCTTCAGTCTTCAACTTGAAAAATATCTTCTACTGGCACTTTCAGGTAATGTGCCAATCGGATTGCAATCTCAAGGGAGGGATTGCGTTCCCCACGTTCGATGCGGCCTATGGTCTGGCTGCAGGAACCGACAGCTTCTGCCAGATCTGCTTGAATGAGATTTCGCTCTTCACGAATGTCTTTCAGGGTATTATTGATCGCCATTCAATCACTTCCTTTACTTATTGTTATCAGCAGAATCATGAATCTGCTGTTGAAATCTAATGAAATCCTGGAATTTCTTCACCTTTGCATTTCCCAATTACTTTTCCAAAAATCTTAAAAGAGTCAGATTCCAGAACCTGAATAGGACGGTATTTTTTATTTAAAGAGATCAGATAAACACCGTCTGGCTCATCATGTAATTCCTTAATGTAAGTATTGCCATTGAGATAAAAGATTCCAACTTCACCATTGGCAAGGGAGTCTTTTTTCTGAATCCATGCAACATCGCCAGTATGATAAAGTGGCTCCATACTGTCACCGGAGATTCGTACACCAAAGTCTGTCTGATCAGGAGCAAGATGCCCTACATCATAAGTTTCCTTTACAGAATCCTCAAGATAATTTCCGGTACCAGCAGAAACCGATTCCCAGGTAATATCTACAGGATGATGGAACGGGATAATTTTTGCAGACAGAGGAGAGAACTTTTTAGAAGCTTTCAAAATATCTGCAAATTCAATCAATTTATTTCTGCCCTCTTCATTCAATCCATTCATAATGTTATATGGATTTTCTCCAAAGAAGGATTCATATATATCTTCAATATCAAGTAACTGGCAAAGTGTCAGGAAAACATGTAAAGCTGGTTCACGTGCACTAGTCTCCCATTTGGAGATTGCTTTTGTAGTGACCTGAATACCCTCCTGAGAAAGCAATTTTACCAGGTCTGATTGAGAATATCCTTTCTTTTTTCTATTTTCTGCTAATATTTCCCCGAAATCACGCATTTGTTCGCCTCATTTCTATTTGGATTTTCTATATGCATTATACCGCATGTTAGAAATAAAATCAACAACAATCTCCAAAACGGAGAAAAAACAACCAAGATGTAGCTTGACTATCTCCAAAATGTAGATGTATACTAAGCATACAGAAATTGATAAGACATCATGCTGAACGAAACGGCTGGGAGGTGAAAAAATTGAGTGAACGTGTAATCCTGCATAGTGATATGAATTGCTTTTATGCAAGTGTGGAAATGCTGCATCATCCGGAATTTGCCGGAATGCCGTTGGCAGTCGGTGGTGATCCGGAAGCAAGACACGGGATTGTGCTGACAGCAAATTATATTGCAAAGCGAAAAGGTGTAAAGACCAGAATGGCATTATGGCAGGCAAAACAGATTTGCCCGGAAATCATATTTGTACCACCACGGATGGATTTGTATTTACGATTTTCACAGATGGCAAGAGAAATCTATTCGGAGTATACGGACAAGATTGAGCCATATGGGATTGATGAATCCTGGCTAGATGTATCAGACAGCAGAAATCTGAAAGGAAGTGGAATAACGATTGCACGAGAAATCAGCCATCGGATTAAATACGAACTGGGTATAACGGTAAGTATTGGAATTTCCTGGAATAAGATTTATGCGAAACTTGGTTCAGATTACAAAAAGCCAGATGCGATTACAGAGTTTAACCGGGAAAATTATAAAAGTATGATTTGGCAGCTTCCTGCATCGGATCTGCTTTATGTTGGAAGACAGACTCGGAAGAAACTTCAGAAGCTGGGGATCCGAACCATTGGGGAACTTGCAGAAAGTGATGAAGCAATGTTAGAAAGCCATTTTGGAAAGATGGGAATTGTGTTATGGTCATTTGCAAATGGTTGGGACAATGATCCAGTTTGCAAAGACGGGTATGCAGCTCCTGTGAAGTCAATCGGCAATAGTACCACAACTCCAAGAGATTTGGAAGATGATCTGGATGTTTGGATTATTCAGATGGCACTGGCAGAAAACGTTGCAGCAAGATTGAGAAAGCATGGTTTTAAATGCAAAACGATAGAAATTACGGTTCGAGACAATGGCTTGTTTCGTTTTTCGAGGCAGAAACAATTACATCATCCGACAAATATAACAGATGAGATTGTGACAGCAGCATTTCAGTTGTTTAAAGATCATTATAAATGGGAGCATCCAATCAGAAGCCTTGGTATACGAGCAGTAGATCTTGTGTTGGATAATATTCCCGTGCAGTTGGAACTTTTTGGTAATCAAGAGAAACAGGAAAAATTAGAAAAGATGGATCGTACTGTAGATGAGATCAGACGACGGTTTGGATATTTCAGTATACAGCGAGCGGCAATGTACCAAGATAAAGTCTTATCCCACTTGGACGCTGGTACACATACGGTCCATCCACACAGTTATTTTCATGGATAATGGGAGGGATAAATTTGAAACAGACATTAACCAGAAAACAGGAAGAAAGCTATCAGTGCATTTTGAATTATACGAAGGAGCATGGATATCCGCCGACAGTCCGGGAATTTGGAAAACTGATCGGAGTAAGATCAACGTCATCTGCTTCTTCCAGAATCAAGCAGTTGGAACAAAACGGATATATCCGAAGGATTCCGGCATCGCCAAGAGCAATAGAAATCTTATAGTGAGGTGCCGGTATGAATAAAGTATATGTAGATGTAGTGGCAGAGTTTCGGAAAGACGGAAAACTGGTTCCTATATTCTTTACCTGGGAAGATGGAAGAAAATATAACATCGACAGAATTTTGAAAATCGAGCGATGTGCCAGCAGAAAGGCAGGCGGTGTAGGAATGATGTACACCTGTATGATACAGGGACAGGAAAGCCATTTATTTTATGAAGTGGATAAATGGTTTATGGAGAGAAAAACAGCATAAGGAGAGATAGGTATAGACGATATTATTTGGATTATTAACCGGCAGGGATAGTCACTTTCCCTTTATATTCCTGCAGGTTTTACATAAGAAGATGGATTCCGGTCAGCAAAGGCAGCTCCCACAATGTCTTTTGGATATCCGCTTCTGCAAGTTGTAGTGAGTAATTGCTTCCCATCAAAATCATGGGGAAAGCGAACTGGTCTGAAAGACCGCCAGTTAGTGTGATTATGATAAGGAGAATAAGAAACTGATGACAGACAGAGATTATGCAATTAAATCAATGAAAGAAATTACCTTCCAGATGGCAAGCCATGCACAGGATTATCTGGAAGTTACAATCGAAAGACATTATACTGATATTAAAGAACTGATGACAAGTTACCAGAAGCTGATTTTGGAAAATCAGGTCGTATTGGAAGAACTGGATATGGAGTGTCAGGAGAAGATCAATGAAGATATGGCATATGCGTTAAGCTACCTGAGCATTTATAATCATCAGCTTAACGTGCCAAAGATGCACCGGGAGATGAATAACCTGATGATTATTTATGGGCTGTCAGACATGATCTATCGGGGAATGACACTGGTGAAATTTTATGCTCCCAATGGTGTGACACTCAGTGAAATTCTTCATTCCTGCTTTTGCAGTCATTACAATAAGACAGATGTGGAAGTGCAGCAGGAACTGGGAATAGGCAGGACTTCTTTTTATAAAATGAAGAAGCAGGCACTTGGGTATTTAGGATTTTATTTTTATGAAATTGTAGTGCCACAGGCAAAAGATAAGAGATTCAAACCGTCATTAGGCGTTGAGGAAGAGTAGGTGGGAGTTATGAGATACGAAGATTCGATGAAAGGTGTAGCTGCTCAGATAATCAAAGAACAGCAGCGAGCCAGTAAAATAAAAAACAATCCAGAAGAGTTCCATTGGCATGACGAATATACAACGTTGAATTTCTTTCGGTTTATCTGCGAAAATATCGGTAACTTGGGAAATGGAGAAATTGAGAAAATGGTCACACGCTTGAAAAGCATAGATCAGAAAGCAGTGGAAAACCATGTGAATGGTGCTGTTTGGGCATTTGATTATGATAAGATGTTCTGTGTACTGATGGAAAATGAAATTTGCCGAAAAGTGTGTGAAAAGAATAAATATAATAGTTGGATGAAGCTGATTGGAAATTATTGTTTTCAAGTGATGTAGGATAAAATAGTGGCTTGTGAAAAGCTGGTTTTGATGTTAAGATGAAATTGGGATAGGAGACATCTAGGAACCTATCTTGACACAGCAAAGAATGGAGGCGGGAGTGAACGTGGCAAAGGAAGAAATCGTGAAAACAGAAGAATTAGAAACACGTTACGAGAGATACAAGGGTATCTTAAAAGACCTTACCATCATGAGCGATGTGTTCATGCGGAATGTATTTAAGAAACGGGAATGTACGGAATATGTGCTGCAGGTGATTATGGATAAAAAGGATCTGAAAGTTATCGATCAGGTTCTTCAGAAGGACTATAAGAATTTACAGGGGCGTTCAGCTATTCTGGATTGTGTTGCCAGGGATTCAGATGGCAAACAGATGGATGTGGAAATCCAGCAGGACAATGAAGGAGCATCTCCAAAACGGGCAAGATATCATAGTGGTCTGATGGATATGAATATATTAAATCCAGGGCAGGATTTTGATGAACTGCCAGAGAGTTATGTGATCTTCATCACCAGAGACGATGCACTTGGTTATGGACTTCCGATTTATCATATAGACAGGAAGATCGAAGAAGTCAGTGAAAATTTCAAAGATGAGGCTCATATTATTTATGTAAATTCTAAGAAGCAAGAAGATACTGAGTTAGGCAGATTGATGCACGATCTTCACTGTAAGAATGCGGAAGATATGCATAGTAAGATACTTGCAGACAGAGTATACGAATTGAAGGAAACACAGAAAGGGGTGGAATTCATGTGCCGTGAGATGGAACAGATTTATAGTGAAGGTATTGAAAGTGGTGAGCTGAAAAAAGCAAAGGCCTCAGCATTATCCATGGCTGCGGATGGAATGAAAGTTGATAAAATAGCCCACTATCTTAATGTGAGTGCTCAAATGGTGAAGAAATGGATCGATGAGAGCATGAGTGTTACAAAATAACAACAGAATCGTAATGAAGCTGCCAGAAAAAATGATTTATCTGGTGGCTTCTTTTTATATTGATATATAAAATATCTGTACTAGTTCTGTAGAACTATTGTAGTATCTGCGGATTCTGTATCTTTTGATTATCTATCGGTATACTAATTTTAGACCGAATTATCGTTCTGAAGGAGGTGTTACGATGGATTTAAAAGCGGTTGGTCAGCGAATCAAGGCTGCAAGAGAAGCAAAAAATCTTACCCAGGAAGAACTGGCAGCGCTGGTAAATTTAAGTACAACACATGTCAGTGTGATAGAAAGAGGATTGAAAGTAACAAAATTGGATACCTTTGTAGCAATCGCCAATGCACTTGATGTATCGGCGGATGCACTGTTGATAGATGTTGTGACACATTCTGTTACAGGTGTTACCAATGAATTGTCTGGTATGATAGAAAAATTGCCAAAGAACGAACAGAAAAGAGTTTTAAATGCGGTCAGAGCTTTGGTAGACTAATAGAATTAATTGCGAAATAGAAGAGCATAAAGCTCTTCTTTTTTTGTCTATTTTTATGAATCCATTTGTAAAACCCGTCTTTTTTCACGATTAAAACCATGGTATAGTAGTTCTAAAGAACTATATCTAATTCTATAAAATTGGAGGCGGACAAATGAGAGAGAAAACTATTTATGAAAAGATTGCAGAAAAGTACAACACAACACCAGAAGAGGTACGCAGAGAAATGCAGATAGCCATAGATGCAGGATTTGATAATCCCGATCCGGCTGTGCAGGAAGAATGGAAGAAAATGACACTTAGAGGAGACAGACCTACACCGGAAGAAGTGATCAATTACGCAGTAAAACAATTAAAAGGAAATTAATGAAAATATGAAGAAAAAGATAATTGCAGTGATCTCTGGAGCAGTGATCATGATAATTGCTGCAGGAAGTATTTATGGGAAACCTGAATCCGGTCATAAGGAAGGTGAACCGGATGTGGTAGGAACATTTTCCGTAAATCGGGATGAAAATCTAACTGTAGTCGCTAACCGGGAAAATATTGAGAATAGAGAAGCGTTTGCAAGAGAACTTTTGCAGATGTACAAGGGTGATTCTTTTCGTTCGACAAAATTCTCCACAGACAGGGGATATGCGACGAGCCTTGATATGAACATCTATTTATGGAAAGAGGATATTGAAGATGGGGAATCGGTAATGACAGCCGAATACAGACCTGTAGAATATGGAAAGGACTATGATGTTGTCAATAATCCTGATAAATTTCAACTATATATAGATGGAAAAGAAGTAGAAGAATAACACGGTGAATTTTTTATACTGAAATATGTACGATTTCAATAATGACGTGAACTTATGGGAACGTATTGCGGATACTTTGTGAACATTATCCTGATACAATGATTATGCTGATGAAAGAAGGCATAGATAACTGAATACAAAAAAGAGACGAAAGCCTCAGTAGTTAAGAAAAAAACTACTGGGGCTTTTTTCGTGCCTGAATTTCTCAGCCAATAACTGCGGGTATGTCCCGGCAGGATAAAGGAGGAGCAGGCATGATTCTAAACAGAGGTCCGCCTTCTGGATTTGAAACGAGCAACAAGATTTCAAATTCAGGAGGAACGGATATGTATATTGAACACCCATATTTTTATGAAGGAAAGTACTACGCAAATATTGATGGAGAAATGATCGAGATTACAAAAGAAGTTGCGTATGCGATGAACAACTTTTACAGAAGCAGCAAGGCAAAAAAAGTTGAGATTAAGAACGAAGAAGGGAAAGTCGTGGATAAGATGCTGCGGGAAGTACCTTACAGTGGTCAGTCCATTGATGGAGAAGGCTTTATGATAGAGGATTTCCCGGATCTGAATTGTGACGTGGAGTACAGTGTACTGACGAAAATGGAACAGCAGGATATTCATAAAGTGATTAATCAGCTGAATACCGAGGAACGCATGATTATTTATGGCATTTTCTTTGAAAATAAGACACAGACACAGATGGCAGAGATTATGGGGATTTCCCGACAGGTATTAGCGTACAAGCTGAAAACAATCCTTAATAAAATGCGTGAAATGTATATGAAAGAATTTTTTTAAAAAATTTTTGGAAAATTTTTTGCATTTGCCGAAGTCATTTGACTTTAGTAATTAGAGGAGCTTTAAGGACTCCCTAAAATGCACCATGATAACTGAATATCCAATAATAACTGACGTGACATTTCATACAGTGAGCACGAGGAAGATGCCGCTATAGGATTAAAAGACGTAAAAACATTTTTAGAGCTAATAATGCTGCGAAAAAGCACTGACCAAAGCCAGTCGGCAGGCTGGTGATGCGATGACATGTGTGAGATGCGATACACTTGCAGACCCTGAGAAGTCTGTAACTGGTAAACCTATGAACTGCCAGAGCCTGGAAACGAGAGTTTTTGGGTTGTGGTCCGGAGTATAGCATTCGGACAGGTTATTATTCCCTTCCTGCAGATGCAGGAGTAACGATTCGGGATATCGAGGATAAATAGAATCGAGCGAGCACTGTTTAATAATCAAATTGGCTATAGAGGTTATGCGGCAGAGCTTTCTATCTTGGAAAGGAACTCTGCCGTATTCCTGTGGAGCCAATATAGCGCTATGAATGCTTTACAAATAAAAAAAGATTGGAGAGATGACAAGTGACGATTCGAAGAGGAGATATTTTATGGGCGGATCTCGGTATGTTTCCGACAACCTCGGTTCAGGGTGGAGTACGACCGGTGATCGTGGTAAGTAACAACAAAGCTAATACATACAGTTCAGTCATTACAGTAGTTCCGCTGACGTCAAGAATATATAAGAAGCGGTATTTACCAACACATGTATTTATCAGTAAGTACGATATGACAGGGATCCGAAAAGGAAGCCTGGCATTGGCTGAACAGGTTATGAGCATTTCTACAAAATGTATTATTGAGAAATGCGGAAGAGTAAATAAGTGGAGCCTGGATCGGGTACTGAAAGCAGTACGGATTCAGATGGGAATGGAAGGAGAAGGGCATGACAGCAGAGGAATATAGAAATTATCTGGATCAGGATTTCAGTGATGTGGATATCAATGAAATGACTGATCTACGGATGATAAAAGCAGACAGAAATAAGCCGCTTCAGGAACGGAGAGATATTTTTCTGAATAAAGTAGGAAATCCTTATCTGGTCCGGATCGGTAATATGAAAGTAAAAGTCAGATTTGCAAATAACGGTATATCTATGGAGCAGGCATTTGAGAATATGCTTCTGAGTGTCTGAAAAAGTATGCTTCTGAGTGTCTGAAAAAGTACTGGTAAAATTGAGGGGACTGTGTTAGAATGTCGGTAAGGACAAATTATGCAGCCCCCTTTTATTACATGGATTTTCTGACGTAATAAAAGGAGGTAAGATATGTATCAGAATATCAACAAAATCTATCATGCCGCCATCTATGTCAGATTATCTAAAGAAGATGGCGATATTTCCAGTTCAGCAAAACTGGAAAGTAACAGCATTTCTAACCAGAAAGCTTTGATTCTGGATTTCCTGAAAGACAAAAAAGATATTGAAGTTGTTTCAGTCCGAGTTGATGATGGATACTCAGGCTCTAATTTTGAGCGCCCAGCATTCCAGGCAATGCTGGAAGATATCCGGCGTGGGATTGTAGACTGCGTAGTGGTAAAAGATTTATCACGATTTGGAAGGGAATATATTGATTCCGGGAAGTATATCGAGAGATTATTCCCGGCTCTTGGTGTGCGTTTTATTGCCATCAATGATAATTATGACAGTCTTAAGGGAAAGAATCAGGCAGACGAAATCATTATCCCATTTAAAAATTTAATCAACGATGCTTATTGTCGTGATATTTCTATTAAGATCAGGAGTAATCTTGAGATTAAGAGGAAAAAAGGCGAGTGCGTGACTCCGTTTGTAGCATTTGGATACAGGAAGACAAAGACAGATAAGCATAAATTAGAGATTGACCCATCGGCAGGCAGTGTAGTACAGGATATTTTTAAGATGAAGCTGCAGGGAATGAGTCAGGATGCGATCGCTAATCGTTTAAATGAACTGGGTATTCTTTCCCCATTTGAGTATAAAATAAGCAGCGGCAGTCGTTATGAAACAGGTTTCCGGCAGAAAGAACAGGCACTTTGGAGTTCCGTTACGGTTCGCAGGATACTGGAAAACGAGGTTTATATCGGAAATCTTGTGCAGGGAAAAAGGACAACACCGAACCATAAAGTGAAGCAGACTTATGTGAAACCGGAAGATGACTGGATCCGAATTGAGAAAAACCATGAGCCACTGGTGAGTGACCGTGATTTTGAAATTGTTCAGAGACTTCTGGGCATGGATACACGTACTTCACCTGACCAAAAGCAGGTATATCTGTTATCCGGAATTGCTGTATGTGCGGATTGTGGTGCACCTATGACAAGAAAAGTTTCTACTGTGGCAGGAAAAAAATATGCTTATTATTTATGTTCCACAAATAAAGAAACAAAACGCTGTTCCAGTCATAGAATACCGGAAAAGGATCTGGAAGATGCCGTACTGGTGATGCTGAAACAGCATATCCAGAATATCCTGCACCTGAAAAGAGTCCTGGAATTTATTGGTACTGTGCCATTTCAGGAAATCAATATGAAGAAGCTGCAGGATAGGCTGGAGAAGAAAAAACAGGAGACAGAACGCTGCAAGGAGTTACGAATGATGCTCTATTCGGATATGAAAGAGGGCATTGTATCAAAAGAAGACTATGTAGAGCTTCATGCAGCCTATGGAAAGAGGCTTAGAAATGCGGAAGAGAGTATCCGTGCGATCCAGAAAGAAATGGATAGTGAGCTGGAAAAAGCAGACAATGCAAATACCTGGCTGGATTATTTTGCGAAATATCAGAATATTGAAGAACTGTCCCGCACTGTGGTGGTAGAACTGATCAGGCAAATCCGAGTATATGATAAAAAGAATATAGAGATCACTTTTGATTTTGATGATTGTTATCAGACATTGCTGAATCAATTACCCGCTATGGGAGTTGATACAGTAATAGATAATGATAATAATCTGCAGGTCAAGGTAAAGGAGGTTGTATAAAATGGCACGAAAGAGCAGGAAAAACATTCCGGAAGTAGTCAGCAGTGCAACCGTCCAGACAGAGGTAAGCAGACCGTTCCGGGCAGGATTGTATGCCAGAATTTCAATGGAAACAGAAGAAACATTAGAAAGAGGAACGATAGAAACCCAGGTGGAATTGATGAAAAACTTTGTAGCAGATACGGAAGATATTTCGGTTGCGGAAGTTTATAAGGACTCAGACTATTCAGGTACAAATTTTGACCGTCCCGGATTCGTACAGATGATGGAAGATATCAAGCATGGAAAAATCAACTGTGTTATTGTAAAAGATTTGTCCAGACTTGGAAGAAATTATGTCGAAACCAGCAATTATATTGAACGAGTATTCCCGTTTTTCCATGTAAGATTCCTGGCTGTGACAGATGATTTCGATTCCTTCAGAGAGGGTGTAGATATTACAGTTCCACTTAAGAATATCATCAATGAGTTCTATTCGAAAGACCTTGCCAAAAAGAGTAGCAGCGCAAAAAAAGCACTTTGGAAAAAAGGAAAATTTACAAGTGCCTGGGAACCGTATGGTTACAGAAAGTCAGAAGAAGACCATCATCAGCTGATTGTTGATGAAGAAGCTGCAGAACATCTAAAAAGTATATTTTCTATGTATATGGATGGCAGGAACTATAGTGATATTGCAAGACAGCTCAATAAAGATGGAGTTTTATCGCCGACTTTACAGAGAAAATTCTATAAAACTGGTGAAAAGCCGCTTCCGGAGTCAAAACCCTGGAACAATTATGAAGTGAAGCGAGTACTTCAGGATGTTCATTGCACAGGTGATTCTGTATTTGGAAAATATCAGCAAAGTGTTTTCCAGGGAAATAAACAGAGAAACCGACCAGAGAGTGAATGGGTGCATGTGGAGAACACGCATGAAGGGATTATAGATAGAGAGTTGTTTCAACAGGTACAATCTAAAATCCAGGAATATACGGAGGCTTATAAGAAGAAACATCAGCAGAACAATGGGGCTATTCGAAACCATAATTTCTATACAGGAAAGATATGGTGCGGAGGCTGTGGCAACCGCATGACGTTGTCCAGAGAAAGAAATGGCACATTCTTTTATATCTGCGGAGCCAATACTAACCATAAATCCGGAGGAAAGCAATGCAAAGGGCACAGAGTCAGAAAAGAATATGTGGATGACGATGTTCTTCGCCTGATCCAAACGCATATGAAAACCGTATTGGATACAGAAAAAATGATTCAGGAAATGAATGCAGCTTCCAAAAATCAGACAGAGTACCTGCTTTTGGATAAAGAGGTGGGGAAACTTCGACGGGAACTAAGCCGTATCAGTAAGCGTAAATCGGATTTATATGAAGATTACTCGGAACGTTTGATTACAGAAGAAGAGTACATACAGTTTTCTCGGATCTATTCCAATGAAATTGAGAATATCAAGAGCCGTCTGGACACAGTATTGGCGGCACAGGTTCGGTATTCCCAGGATTACCACATTGAAGAAGGCTGGGGAAATGTGATACATACTTATATGTCAAAGCGTAAGCTGACAAAAGAAATGGCAGATGCCTTTGTGGATTCAATTATTATCCATGGTAAGTATGATTATGAGATCAAGCTGGTATATGACGATCAGTTTGCAGATTTACAGAAATTAAAGAAAGAGAAGGAGGCGCAGTCAAGATGACAGATCATAGAAAAACAGCTGTTTATATCCGTTTATCCGCAGAAGATGACAATGTAGATGGCAGAGCCAAAAAAGAGAGCGACAGTGTAACTTCTCAGAGAATTCTGTTAAAATCATTTGTGATTGATCAGCTGGGTGTAGCTGAGGCTGCTATCCTGGAATATGTGGATGACGGTGTCAGCGGCACTCATTTTAAACGGCAGGGATTTCAACAGCTGCAGGATGACATGAAAAGCGGAGAAATCGGCTGTGTAGTTGTAAAAGACTTTTCCAGATTTGGAAGAGACTATCTGGAAGTTGGATTTTATATTGAATATATTTTTCCACTTCTACAGATACGATTTATTTCGATTAATGACAGCTATGACAGTGCAGCAAGCAGCGGAATGACTGGTGGAATGAATGTGGCATTGCAGAATCTGGTATACAATATGTATAGCCTGGATTTGTCCAAGAAAATTTCATCAGCATTGCAGACAAGAACGAGAAATGGTACACGCCTTCCGGTAAATGCCAGATATGGCTATAAAAAAGGAAAAGATGGAAGGCTGGAAGTAGATCCGGAGGCTGCAAAAGTTGTGAAAATGATTTTTAAAATGGCAGCGGAAGGAACAAGTTTTGCAGATATTACAAGGGAATTGAACAGACAGGCGATTGCCACTTGTGATGAGCAGAAATTATCAAGAGGGGACCAGGTGCAGTTCCAGAGGTTTGACACGATCAAAAAGAAACACTGGAGCCCTACGACAGTAGCGGCAATTGTCCGGGATGAGATTTATATTGGAACCAGAATCTGGGGAAAAACACGTTGCAGTATGCATACCGGTCATAAAGCAGTTCTGAATGATGAAACAGAATGGGTTCGCCTGGAAAATCATCATACGGCAATTATAGACAGGGCATTGTTTGAAAAAGCAAATGAAATGCATCCGAAAAAGAAGAGAAGTGTTGCGGAATCACGCACCAATTTTATTCTGGAAAGGCGTAAAAAACAGCCGGCATTACTGATATGTGCCAACTGTGGGCATTCTTTACTAAAAGAAACGGAGCATCTGCTAAAATGCTCAGATGCTCGAACCAATGGAGATCCTGTGTGTCGAAGTCTGGTGATCCGACGGGAACCGCTGGAGGAGAATATCCTTGGGCTTGTTCATCAGTATGCAGCGTCAATGTTGGAAAAAGAAAAGAAAGTATCTTCCAACAGGCAATGCGACTACAAAGAGATCAATACCGCAGAATTGCAAAAACAGAGCCGACAGTTGACCTCGGAAAAGATGAAACTCTATGATGATTACAAAGATGGTCGTATAGATCGTGATTCGTATAAGCAGAGAGCTGGAAAGATAAGTGGACAGCTGGATGAAATAAAACGAAAGATTGAAGATGCGGAGAATAGCAAAAAGCTTCTTGAACAAAATGAACTTTCTGATAAAATAAAACTAAAAGATTTCTTGGGAATTCAGAAGTTCGATACAGAGAAGCTGCGTGAGATTATCAAGGTGATCCGTGTTCATAGTCAGGATGAAATTGAAATCGAATGGAATTTTGACGATATTTTTTCGGAACAGAGATAACTTGAGCAGGACAAGAATGACTTATCAGAAGATAATAAAGGTGCTGGGACTACCTGATGGAAGCGTCAGATAGTCTTCGGCAGAAAAAAATAAAATTTTTTTTGTCCTATACTTGACACATCCACATGTTTGCCGACATACCTTTTGTTCTAATATGGCAAAGTCGGGAATGAACCCTAAGACATTACAGAAGATTATGGGACATTCAGATATAGGAGTTACGCTGAATACATACACGCACTTGGACTTTGACGATATTCAAAAAGAGATGAAAGAAGTCTGCAATCGGTTGCCAAGCATGCGTGAAAAGGTTCAGTGAACCTTTTCTTAGCTAGTTGTAAAGTTGTAAAATAAGGGTGGTTTTACAACTTATTTTACAACTTTTGGCTGCCAAAACATGAGAATTTATAAGAAGATACAGAAACTACAAGAAAAATGAAAGTTGTAAAAAGCCTTTAAATACAGGGAAATACGACGATTTAAGGAGATATAAGAACATGATAAAAATACTATTCATTTGCCACGGCAATATCTGCCGTTCGACAATGGCTCAGTTTGTTTTTCAGGATTTGGTTAACAAAAAAGGCCTGCAAAATGAATTTTATATTAATTCGGCGGCTACCAGCAGAGAGGAGCTGGGAAATCCTCCGCACCATGGAACGGTGCAGAAAATGAGAGAAACAGGAATTCCTGTACTAAAACATCGTGCAGTACAAATGACAAGACAGGATTACGAAGAATATGACTATTTGATAGGCATGGATCATCTCAATCTCCGGAATATGAAGCGGATTGTGGGAAATGATCCGGAACAGAAAATTCATTTATTATTAGATTATTCTCAGTGTCCAAGAGATATTTCTGATCCGTGGTATACAGGAGACTTTGATGCAACATACCGAGATGTAAAAGAGGGATGTGAGGGATTTTTAAAATATTTATTAGAAAACGAAAATATCGAATAAAAATCCTTGACTTTGACGTAGCGTCAACTGATATTGTCTGATTACAGCATAAAAAATCAGGAGGGAAATATGATGGAATACAGTATTCGTCAGTTATCAGAATTAACAGGAGTCAGTGCACGGGCTATAAGGTATTATGATCAAATTGGCTTGCTGCATCCCAAGCGAACCAATGAAGCGGGATATCGTTATTATGGTTCCAAAGAAATTAATTTGCTTCAGCAGATTTTATTTTATAAAGAAAGAGGTTTCGAGCTCTCGCAAATCTCAGAAATTATTTATAATCAGGATTTTAATAAACTTCTGGCGATGGAAGAACATTTGGAGCAGCTGGAAGAAGAGAAAAAAAGAATTTCCCGGATGATTGATACTGTAAAACAGACGATTGCGTCAATGAAGGGAGAAGTAAGCATGAGTGATATGGAAAAGTTTCAAGCGTTTAAGAAGAATTTGGTAGAACAAAATGAGCAGGACTACGGAGAAGAAATCCGAGAAAGTTATGGTGATGAAGCAGTGAATGCATCGAATCATAAGATACTGCATATGACCAAAGAAGAGTATCAGAAGTTTCAGATATTGGAATATGAAATAAAAAACTGTTTGGAAAAAGCAGTAAAGAACAAGAAACTGCCTGATAGTGAAACTGCAAAACACATGGTGGATCTTCATCGGCAATGGCTTCAAATGACTTGGAATTCTTATTCATCAAAAGCACATAAAGGGCTGGCGCAGCTATATGTTATGGATGAGCGTTTTAAAAAATATTATGATAAAAATGTAGAGGGCTGCGCGCAGTTTTTAAAAGAAGCAATTGAATTTTGGACACGAGAGGTTTCATAAGATCAGTGAAATTCCGGCATGTGTTTCCGATACCAAAGAGGGAGCATGTTTCGCTGACAGCGGAGATTTTTTCGCTCTTTGATACCAATATGATCAAAGAAGCCCTTCCAAAGCTCTATAAATGGATCATCTGTTTTTTCGGACAGCTGGTCTATTTCTTTTTCAGAAAGAGAGGTCAAATAATAGTCCTGATTCATTGGATGTACGATGGCAGTGTTTCTTTTGTCATCAACAATGATCCAGTTTTCAGAGGGAAGCCGGTCTGCGAAATGGGGGGCTATAAGAGTCAGAACATTGCTTTTCGGCTCAATATGACTGATAAGAATATTTTTCCGAATGTTGGAAAATCGAAGAAATTCATTATGATAGTGGGCTTCATTTCCAACGGTTCGATTGAGCTCAAAAATTCTCATAACAACGGGCTCCTGCAGAAAATCAATGACACGGGGACCATAATGGAATCCAGCGATAAGAAAGCGATAAATGGAATCCAGCTTGTCTTCCTGATCGGACATGGCTGCGCGATAAATCATTTGATAAGCACGAAAAGAAATCTTTTGTTGGATGGAGCGTACAACGCTGGCAGTTTTTTCGGAATCTGCATGGACATGGCGGTATTCGCAGAAAAGTTCCAAATTTCCAATGGCTTCTGTTTTAAGCCGCACATTGGAATGCCCCAGACGGGATGCTCATGCATCGTAGATACACGTCATCATAGCATCAAAATGATCCTGGCAGGTAAAAATAGTGGTCATAGATGGAACTCCTTCCTGTTATAGTTGTCCAAAAATAGATTTTTGAGAGTCTTCTTCTGTTGCGTCCGATGCAAAATGGAAATCATCAAAAAGCGAAAGTTGACGGTAGGTTTGAGGATGATCAATTTCCCAGTTTTGTCGGGAGTCTTCACCGATCAACTGCCGGGTAATAAAATTTTCCTCGATGGGGATTCGATACATCATCTTTCCGCTGCATGTAATAAAATATTTGGCGCGTTTTAATACAACGCCCATTTTTTTCAGATGATCAAAATTTAAAACTCCCTGCCTTCGGGCTTTGATGATTCGATATGCAGATTTTACGCCAATTCCCGGAACTCGAAGCAGAGTGTCGTAAGGAGCGCGGTTAATCTCCACAGGAAATTGCTCCAGATGGCGCAGAGCCCAGTCGCACTTGGGGTCCAGCAGAATATTAAAGTTTGGACGGTCAGCACTCAATAATTCTTCAGCATGAAAACCATAAAAACGCAGCAGCCAGTCTGCCTGATAGAGGCGGTGTTCCCTCAAAAGAGGAGGAGGCGTTCCGATTGGAGGAAGAGCAGCGTCATCATTGAGAGGAACGTAGGCAGAGAAAAAAACACGTTTCAAGTCATACTGCTGATAGAGCTTTTGGGTGGTAGAGAGAAGCTGTAAATCATTTTCGGCAGTTGCTCCGATGATCATTTGGGTGCTCTGACCGGCAGGAACGAAAGGAGCAGGTTTTCCGGCGGCGGAAGGAAAATATTGATGGGAAGCAGAGGATTCCAGACGGTAGGGGTTATGTTTAAAAATGGTGTGATGAAGATAACGACTGCTGTTGGAGCGCTCCATTTTAGGATCTTTTCCTATGGCAAGGCGGTGCCCGATAATTCCGTTTTGTATTTGACGAATCGGTTTTACTAAAGCTTTGGGATTTTTATGCGGAGCCATTTTTTTCAGTCCGCCAACGGTCGAAAGTTCCAGATTGACACTCATACGATCAGCAAGATATCCCATATTTTCAATTAATTCATCGGGAGCTCCGGGGATCGCTTTGACATGAATATAGCCGTTAAAATGATATTTAGTACGAAGGAGATAAACGGTCTGGTACATAAGCTCCATTGTATACAAGGGACTTTTTACAATACCGGAGCTTAGAAATAATCCTTCGATATAATTTCTTCGGTAAAATTCAACGACCAGAGTACAGATCTCTTCCGGCAGAAAAGTGGTGCGGATTCTGTCGTTGCTGGAGCGGTTTAAACAGTATTTGCAGTCGTAAATGCACTCATTGCTTAGAAGAATTTTTAAAAGCGAAACACACCGTCCGTCGGAAGAAAAGCTGTGGCAGATTCCGGCAGCCTCTGTATTACCAAGATATCCTTTTTTTCCACGGCGGCTGGAGCCACTGGAAGTGCAGGCAACATCATATTTTGCAGCATCGGCTAAAATATTTAATTTTTCATTGAGTGATAGCTCTCTGGATGTAATTTCCATCGTACGGCCTCCGAATGTATGTTTGCAGATATTGTATCACAAACATCTGTTCGAGTCAATGGAAAAGGCAGGATTTGTATCCAAAATCCTATTATGTTATACTTGATGAAAAAGTATAAGAAAGCAATGAAGGAGAAGGAGAGAAAAATGGAGCGTTTGCTGGGATATTTAAAAAAGCATCCGGTGGTAACGATTTTAGCGCCATTGTTTAAGATGCTGGAAGCGTGTTTTGAATTATTTGTTCCATTGGTGGTAGCAAAGATGATTGATGTGGGAATTTATGAAAAAAACATCGGCTGCCTGCTGAATATGGGAGGTCTGTTGATTTTGCTTGGCGTAATTGGTTTTGGGTTTTCAATTACGGCGCAGTATTTTGCGGCAAAATCTGCGGTATCGACGGGAATGGCAATGCGAAGTGATTTATTTGCGCATATTCATACCTTCGATTATCAGGAAATTGACCGACTGGGAACCTCTACCTTAATGAATCGAATGACGGGTGATATATATCAGGTGCAGAATGGGGTTAATATGTTCTTGCGCCTGTTTTTGCGTTCTCCGTTTGTGGTATTGGGCGCGATGGTCATGGCATTTGTGGTAGACCGCAGAGCTGCTGTTTCTTTTGTCATTACAATTTTCGCTCTTGCCATGGTTGTGGCTCTGATTCTGTGGATTACAATGCCAATGTATCAGCGGGTACAAAAGCAAATGGATCAGGTTTTGAAATCAACAAGGGAGAATCTTCTGGGAATCCGTGTGATTCGCGCGTTTCATCGAGAATCCTATGAGCAGGAGTCTTTTCGTGGGGAAAGCAAACGGCTTTATGAGAAACAAATGTTTGTGGGAAAAATTTCTGCGCTTTTAAATCCCATCACCTATGTGACAGTTAATCTTGGAATGATTGCGATTCTCTGGTCGGGAGGTCATCAGGTGGACGCGGGAGATTTATCACAGGGACAGATCATTGCGTTAATTAATTATATGTCTCAGATTTTGGTGGAATTGGTAAAGCTGGCAAATCTTTTGATTTTGCTTTCCAGGGCTTTGGCGAGTTTGAGACGGGTAGATCAGGTGTTCGGTGCTGCCGCCTCCATGAAGGAGATGGGAAGCTGTGAGGTTTCTCACCGGCAGGGAACGCCGGTTCTTACATTTGAGCATGTCAGATTTGCATATGAAGGTTCTGCAACAGATACGTTAAAGCCTTTTGATTTTCAGGTGATGGAAGGAGAAACTGTGGGAATCATTGGAGGAACAGGATCAGGGAAATCCACGCTTGTACAGTTAATTCCCAGATTTTATGATGTTTCCGGGGGAAGAATTCTATTGTATGGGAAAGATTTAAGAGAGCTCAAACCGGAATTTGTTCGGAAAAAAGTAGGAATGGTTCCCCAAAAGGCGATGCTGTTTCAGGGAACATTAAGAGAAAATATGAAGTGGGGAAAGGATGACGCCCGCGATAATGAAATTTATGATGCCTTGGAAATTGCGCAGGCAAAAGAGTTTGTAGATGCCAGAAAAGAAGGATTGGATTTCAAAATTGAGCAAAATGGAGGAAACTTGTCAGGAGGTCAAAAACAGCGGCTGACCATTGCGAGAGCTCTGGTCCGAAAACCTGAAATTTTGATTTTGGATGACAGTGCTTCTGCGCTGGATTTTGCAACCGACGCGAAGCTTCGGAAAGCAATCAAAGAAACAACAGAGAATATGACAGTATTTCTTGTCTCGCAGAGGATTTCAACAATAAAGAACGCAGATCAAATTCTGGTATTGGATGATGGTGCTGTGGTGGGAATCGGAAATCATAAAACATTGCTGAAAAGCAATCCGGTTTATCAGGAAATCTGTGCGTCTCAAATGTCAGGAGAGGAGGATGCCTATGAAAAGTAGGAAGAAAAAAACACTGCGAAGGATTTTTCATTATATCAAATCTTACCGTTTATGGATTGTGGTATCGCTTCTGCTGGCGTTGCTTACCGTTGGTCTTACTCTCTATGTTCCTATTCTGATCGGAAGGGGTGTAGATTTGATGGTGTCTAGAGGAAGAGTAGATTTTATCGGTCTGTTTACTGTGATAAAAAAGATGCTTGGCTGTGTGATGATAACGGCAGTTTGTCAGTGGCTGATGAATCATGTAAATAATAAAATTACCTATAAGATCGGAAAAGATCTGAGAATACAGGCGTTTGATCATCTTCATAAGCTTCCGCTTTCTTATATAGACCGCCACTCTTCGGGAGATCTGATCAGCAGAATTGTTACAGATATTGAACAGTTTACCGATGGTCTGCTGTTGGGGTTTACCCAGTTGTTTACCGGAGTGGCAACCATTGCGGGAACTATCTGTTTTATGCTGGGGATCAATGTCTGGATTACGCTGGTCGTTGTGGTTTTAAGTCCGCTTTCTTTTTTAATAGCCTCATTTATTTCAAAAAGAAGTTTTTCGATGTTTCAGAAACAATCATTTGTCAGAGGGCAGTTAACCGGATTTGTAAACGACATGCTTGGTGGAATCAAAGTTGTCAAAGCGTTTGATCGGCAGGAGGCGGTTCAACAGGAGTTTGACCGGATCAATCGGGAGCTGTCAGATTATTCTCTTCGAGCGACCTTTTACTCTTCTATAACCAATCCGGCTACGAGATTTATGTATTCAGGAATTTATGCCGGAGTGGCAATTGCCGGATGCGTTTCGGTGATTTTGGGCAGAATTTCTGTAGGACAGCTGTCCAGCTTTTTAAGCTACACGAATCAGTATACAAAACCTTTTCATGAAATTACCGGTGTCATTACTGAGTTTCAGAACTCGTTGGCATCTGCAGCGAGGGTTTTTGAATTTCTGGATGAAGAGATGATGGAACCTGAGCCGCCGGATGCAAAGGTGTTATCCCAGGTAGAGGGAAAGGTGGACTTGGAACACGTAGACTTTTCGTATGTTCCGGAGGTTCCGCTAATGAAAGATTTTCAGCTTCATGTAAAACCGGGACAGAGAATTGCGATTGTCGGTCCTACCGGATGCGGAAAAACGACGTTGATTAACCTTTTGATGCGGTTTTATGATGTCAGCGGAGGAGTCATTAAAGTGGAGGATTTGGATATCCGGGATGTAACAAGGCAAAGCTTAAGATCAAGTTATGGTATGGTTCTTCAGGAAACGTGGCTGAAAGCAGCGACCATTCGGGAAAATATTTGCTATGGAAAACCAGATGCTTCAGAAGAAGAAGTGATTCAGGCGGCAAAGGAGGCAAATGCCCATGGATTTATTTCCAGGATGCCGGAGGGGTATGATACAATGATTGCAGAGGGCGGCGGAAATCTGTCACAGGGGCAAAAACAGCTGCTTTGTATTGCAAGAATTATGCTGAGTCTGCCTCCGATGCTGATTTTAGACGAGGCGACTTCTTCGATTGATACGATGACGGAAATTCGTATTCAAAAGGCATTTGAGACAATGATGATGGGAAGAACCAGTTTTGTGGTCGCGCATCGTTTGTCTACGATACGGAATGCCGATGTGATTTTGGTTATGGAGAATGGGCAGATTATAGAGCAGGGAACTCATGAGCAATTGCTGGAAAAGAACGGCGCTTATGCAGAACTTTTTAACAGTCAGTTTGCTCCTCAGTAAGAGGCAGATGGAAAAGAGGGGGAGATGAATGAAGAATTCAAAAGATCAGGCAAAAAAATCTGTGTTTGTCCAATTGTTTTTGGCTACGTTTTATTTAAGCGCATTTACGTTTGGCGGGGGATATGTGATTATAACGCTGATGAAGAAGAAGTTTGTCAACGAATATCATTGGATTGAAGAGGAGGAGATGTTAGATCTGGTGGCGATTGCCCAGTCGTCACCGGGGGCCATCGCGGTCAACGGAGCCATTGTCGTCGGATATAAACTTGCCGGAATTTCCGGAGTTCTGCTTTGTGTTTTTGCGGCGATTTTGCCTCCTTTTTTGATCATTTCGGTGATTTCGGTATGTTACGATTTATTTCGACAAAATTCTATTATATCATGGATGCTTTCCGGAATGCAGTCGGGAGTCGCAGCAGTCATTGCTTCAGTTGTATTTGAAATGACAGGAGCTTTGATGGAAAAAGAAAACAAAGCAGAATCCATTGGAATTTTTCTGGGAGCTTTTTTAGCCAATGCGTGGTTTGGAGTCAATGTAATTTATATTATTTTGTTTTGTATCGGAGCCGGCTTGATAAAGTATTGGATTTTGAGTAGGGGGGATAAAAGATCATGATTTTTCTTCGTCTGTTTTTTTGCTTTTTTCAAATTGGCCTGTTAAGCTTTGGAGGCGGATATGCGGCTATGCCGATGATTCAGCATCAAGTCGTCGAGCTGCATCACTGGATTTCCATGGCAGAATTTACGGATCTTATAACTATATCGCAGATGACGCCGGGACCCATTGCAATTAACGCTGCGACCTTTGTGGGAATTAAAATTGCAGGACCGATGGGAGCTGCGGCTGCGACGGCAGGATGTGTGTTCCCATCCTGTGTGATTGTAACGGTGATCGCTTGGTTTTATCTGCGGTATCGTCAGATGGAAGGACTACAAAAGGTTTTAAATACACTGCGCCCGGCGGTGATTGCACTGATTGCTGTATCAGGCGTTACCATTCTGATCCAGACACTGTTTGGCGGGAAAGCGCTCTCCTGGGATAATTTTTATGTGGGACAGGCGGGGATTTTTTTGATTTGTCTGTATTTTTTGATAAAGAGACGGAAAAATCCGATCTTTGTTATGATTCTGGCCGGAATATTAAATACTGCAGGACATTTGCTGTTTTTATAGAAGAGGAAAAGAACCATTTCAATAAAAGAACATATACTATGAAAAGAATGGATGAGAGGAAATCATTCTGCGATGTATGATTTTGCAGTGATTGGCGGAGACCGCCGTCAGGTATATTTAGCAAATTATTTAAAAAACCGAAGATACCGGGTCATTGTATATGGCACGGAAGAACAGGATTTGGAACAGGAATGCAAAACAGCAGAGTCACTTTTGGACGCAGTCACATCGGCAAATTGTGTCATTGGGCCTGTTGTTTTTTCAAAAGATGGGGAAAAGATTGTGTCCAAGCAGAAAAAGAGTTCCATGGAAGTGAAGGAATTGCTGGAAGTACTGACCGGTGGCCAAAGTCTTTTTGGGGGATGTATTTCAGAAGAAATTCAAAAAATATGTTATGAAAAGGGAATTTTACTTTATGATTTTATGGAAATGGATGATGTGGCGATTTATAATGCCATTGCCACGGCAGAAGGAGCCATTGTAAAAGCCATGGAATTAAAACCGGTAAACCTGCATGGAAGCCGATGTCTGGTTTTGGGATACGGAAGATGCGCCAGAGTTCTGGCATCGAAATTGAAGGGGCTAAATACAAAAGTTTCCATTTGTGCCAGAAAAGAAGCGGCAAGAAGTCAGGGCGAGGCCGATGGATTTGATCTTATGGATTTTAAAGCGCTTTCAAGACAGATTCCGCAGTTTGATTATATTTTCAATACAGTTCCGGCTGTGATATTAAAAGAGGATTTGTTGAAAAGAGTGTCGAAGGAGGCCTGCATTGTGGATATTGCATCTGCCCCCGGAGGTGTCGATTGGAAGGCGGCAAAGGAGCTAAAAATCTGTGCTTATTTATGTCCCAGCCTTCCGGGAATTTATGCGCCCAAATCTTCGGGAATCCGATTGGCAAAGAAAGTATTGGAGTTAAAAGGGAGGGGTCAAAATGCAGTTGGAAAATAAACGAATCGGCGTTGGACTGACAGGATCTTTTTGTACCTTTGAGAAAGCTTTTGTGCAGATGGAACGACTGATCGAGGAGGGAGCTGCGGTGCATACGGTTTTTTCTGACGCTGCGCAGACCATAAACAGCCGATTCGGAAGAGCGGAGGATTTCTTAAAAAGAGCAGAAGAAATGACGGGACATGAACCGATGACAACCATTGAGGCTGCCGAAGTTATTGGACCGACGGGCTGTCTGGATGCCTTGGTGCTGCTGCCCTGTACGGGAAATACGATGGCAAAGCTTTCCGGCGGAATTACGGATACTCCGGTTTTGATGGCGGCAAAGGCGCAGCTTAGAAATCAAAAGCCGGTGATAATTGCACTCTCAACAAATGATGCGCTGGGTATGAATTTAAAAAATATTGGGCATCTTTTCAATCATAAATATATTTATTTTGTGCCTTTTGGGCAGGATGATCCGGAGAAAAAGCCAAACTCCATGGTGGCACATATGGAGTTGCTGATTCCTGTCATTTTAAAGGCGTTGGAAGGAAAACAATATCAGCCTATAATTTGGAATCAAGCAGAATGAGAGGAATGTTGTATGTGTGGAATTGCAGGGTTTGTCAATACAGATGGTCCATATGGGAAATCAAGAGAGAATTGGGAAATGGTGTTGGAGCAAATGAATCAGGTTCAAAAACACCGGGGACCCGACGATGAAGGAGTCTATTTAGAAAATCGCTGCGGTTTGGGGCATGTCAGACTGTCGATTTTGGATCTTAAAAAGGGACATCAGCCTATGATCCGTCAGAAAGATCATGGAGAATGTGCGATTTTGCTGAACGGAGAGATTTACAATATGAAATTGCTGAAGGAAAAACTTCAAAAGAAGGGGGCAAAATTTCAAACAGACAGTGATACGGAAGTGGTTTTGGTTGGATATATGCGCTATGGGATTTCCTTTACAGAGCAATTAAACGGAATTTTTTCCATTGCAATTTGGGACGGAACCTTAGGCAAGCTGTTTTTAATTCGGGATCGTCTGGGAGTAAAACCTTTGTTTTATACAAAACTTGGAAATACTCTTGTTTTTTCCTCTGAGATGAAAGGGTTGTTTTGCTATCCGGGAGTGGAGCCGGTGATTGACAGAGAGGGAATTGGTGAAATTTTCGGATTGGGACCGGCAAAGTCTTATGGAAAAGGCGTTTTTCAGGGAATTTTGGAAGTACTGCCCGGACATTTTCTGGAAATAGACAAGGAGGGCGTGAAAGATCACAGTTATTGGAAGCTGGAGGCCAAGGAACATAAAGATTCAGTTGAGGATACCATTGAGAAAACCTCCTGGCTGATTCATGATGCCGTAAAACTGCAAATGCTTTCAGACATACCAATCAGTACTTTTTTATCTGGAGGTGTAGACAGCAGTCTTGTCACAGCAATTTGTGCCAAGGAGCTGAAAAAAGAAGGGAAGCAGCTAAATACATTTTCCTTTGACTTCTGGAAAAATCATGAGTATTTTCAAGCAAATGCTTTTCAGCCGTCAGAAGACCGCCCCTGGGTAGAACGTATGGTGGAGTTTGCAAAAACCAATCATCATTATTTAGAATGTAGAAATACAGAACTGGTTTCCTATTTATACAAAGCAGTGGATGCCAGAGATCTTCCTTGTATGGCAGATGTGGAGTCATCCATGCTGTATTTTTGTTCCAAGGTTGTAAATTATAATAAAGTAACGCTAACCGGAGAATGCGCAGATGAAATTTTTGGCGGATATCCGTGGTTTCATAAAAAGGAATGCTTTGAGGCGGATAATTTCCCATGGTCTATGGATATGGAACCGAGGAAAGCATTGCTGCAGGACGCTGTGTTAAAAAAGGTAGATTTGGAAGCCTATTCCAGAGCGGCATATGAAAAAACGATCAATGAAACTCCGTCTTTATATGGAGAAGATCGGACAGAAGCCAGAAGAAGAGAGATTTCTTATTTGAATCTTCGTTGGTTTATGGTAACCTTGCTTGACCGGATGGACCGCACGAGCATGCATTCGGGTCTGGAAGCAAGAGTTCCTTTTGCAGACCATCGGATTGTAGAATATCTTTATAATGTTCCGTGGGAAATGAAGTGTCTGGGAGGAACGGTCAAAGGTTTGCTGCGGGCGGCGGGAAGGGAGGATCTTCCTTATGAGGTTTTATATCGGAAAAAGAGTCCTTATCCAAAAACTTATGACCCTGCATATGAAAAGATTCTTGGAGGAGAACTGCGAAAAGTAATGGCAGATAAAAATGCACCGATCAGAGAGCTGATTGATCTTGAAAAATTAACTAGATTCCTTGACAGTCCGAAGGATTACGGAAAACCATGGTATGGGCAGCTGATGGCTGGTCCTCAGATGATTGCGTTTTTGCTTCAGGTAAATTATTGGCTGGATCACTATAGGATTACAATGAAATTATAACACCTAAATCAGCGAAAAATATTTTAAAATAGAAAGCCAAATAGTTAAGGTAAAGGCACTGAACATGGTTGTTAGCATGACAACACTGGATGAGAGGGTTCCCTCATGTCCCATGTTCTTTGCCATGACAAAGCTGCTGACCGTTGTGGCAGAGCCAAGCATAATTAGAATTGCGATGAGCTGATCGTGCCGAAAGCCTAACAATACTGCCACAGGGAGGAACAGAGCGCAAAGTCCGATGAGCTTTAGAAAAGACGCAGCAAGAGCAGGCTTTCGTTTCAGAAAGGCCTTTTTTAAATCGAAAGAGGCGCCCATAGCCATTAACCCTAACGGGGTTGCTGTATTTGCAATATTTGCGACAACCTTTCCCGTGATATTCGGCATTGGGATCTGCAGAGCCGACCATATCAGACCTGCGGCAATTCCGATCAAAATAGGATTGGTGAGAATTCCTTTGACCGTCTGTTTTAAAAGGGTGCGATCAAATCTGGTTTGTCCCGGCTGAAAAAAAGACAGGACAAGAACTGCCATCATATTATAAAGCGGCACGCTTCCAATAATCATCAAAGGCGCCATGCCGGCAGTTCCGTAGATATTTTCAATCAGCGCGATGCCAAGCAGGGCGGCACTGCTTCGATAGGATGCCTGAATAAATTCGCCTCGGACGGAACGGTCTTTGAGAAAACAGGAACATAGGGCGGACAGCAGAATACTGACCAATGTAACGGCAAAACAAAACAGGACAAAACGGATATTCCAGACTTTTGAAAAATTTACCGTCGCCAGATCTTCAAATACAAGGACAGGGAGAGGTACCAGAAATACAAATTGATTCATTTTCGATGCAAAAATTTCATCAATCCAGCCGATTTTTCGAAAAAGAAATCCAAGCAGCATCATAAAAAATACCGGTACCGTAGCATTTAAACTAAAAATTAAATGATTCATAATGTTTCCCCTTTCATTGGGTTATTTCTTGGTCTTAACAGCTTTGGGTTTTGACCATTTGGAATAAAGTTTGATCGTTTTTCCCTGTGCTTTTACCGTCTTGAAGGTGCGAATTCTTATGTAGTATTTTTTTCTGTTTTTCAGACGGGAAATCGTTTTTGAAACGCATGTTCTCTTAGAAATCGAAACGGATTTTAGAGATTTTTGAAAATTTCGGCTGACAGAAGATTGAATCTGATAGCCTGTGGTTTGTGAGCTTTGCTTTTTCCATTTTACGGTGATTTTTTTCTTCCCCGATTTTAATTTTGTAATCGAAGTACCTCTTGGAAGAATGGAAAAAGATAAGATTTTAACACCGGAGTAATGCCCCTTAAAGGTAAGCTTTACTGTATAGTTTCCCACTGCTTTTCTGCCGTTGGCATAAGCTGTGGTATAGTTGGAGGAAGCAATGGTTTTGTTCTGGCTGTCTTTTACAATGACAGAAGGAGTTCTTGTCTTTTGATTGTAAGAAAAGGCAGAAGCAGACAGACGGATGGTTTTTGGAGCAGAAATCACAGACAGCTCCGATTTACCGCAGATTCTGCATTTTTTTATGATACTTCCGTTTTTTGACAGAGACGCTTTGTTGACCGTTATCTGAAAAGAGTGCCTGCCTGATGGACAAAGCGTCGGCTGAACCGGTTTTGGCGGAACGATGGAAGGTTTCTCCGTTTCCGGAGGTGTAATCGTCGGCTGATCTTCTTTTGGTTTGTCTGTGACCGCTTTCTTTTTAACGATGACCTGTTTTTTGCTTCCCTGTAAATAGAAAGCATAAAGTGTTCGATCACTGATTGCCAGATTCAGGCTGTTGGTGTGTGTATCCAGGCTGACGCCTTCACGGGAGTAGGAGTCCTGACTGGTGCTATAATAGTAGAGCTGCGAATATGCCTGATCGCTGGACGGAGAGGCTGCAATATATAATAAGCCGTGATCGGAATATAACGTCGGCTGAGAGTGACCTGCAGAAAAAGATTTGCCGAAGGTCCAACGGGTTCCGTCATAGGAACACATTTTTAACGTTTCACCGCCCAGTGCCAGGTACAATTTAGAACCGGAAGGCGCCAGAGAATAGCTTGTGGACCTTATGGAAGAATCAGTAATTCTTTTAAAGTCATTGGCTCCCCGATAGTGATAAATCTCAATGTGATTGTTTAAAGCGTTTCGAACAGATACGTAAAGCTGATCTCCGACAGCACAAATCTGCGGCTGTCCCAGCATATTTCCGGTTGAATAACTTCCCAGATCCACCAGAGAATGACCTTGAAATCTGGCAAGTCTGGCATTGGAATCTGTACCGTATACAACATATAAATCATCTTGGAAAAAGGACATTTGAAAGCCGTCGCCGGCGTAAACATTATTTCCGAGAGAACCCAGATGTTTCCACGTGCCGGTTTTTTTATCAAATCTTTTCAAAACAATATGATAAGTTTTTGAATTAATATAGCCCAAGTACAAAGTATCATCGTGGCAAATCATTTTGAAACTGTTTGCCTGAATCGAGTCTTGAAACTGACTGCCCAAAGAGTTCCATTGTTTTCCGTTGTAAAGGTATGTTTGGACTTTCTGGTTGTTATTTACGGTCAGACAAGGTTGGTTCTGATAGAGAACCCCCGCACTGTTTTTTGCATCAGACAAGGAGGTATCCGGAAAATCCAGATTTGTCCACGCATCCACAGAAGTACGGTCCGGGATTGATATTTTGCAAGTCATAGAATCTTTAGAGCTTTCGGACACGCTGCTGATGACAATACCGGAATTTTTGCCGTCAGAAAAGGTCAGAGCGCCGTCTTCTAAAGTTTTTTGAAGGTCAGAAGATCCAATGGAGGTTCTGCCGCTTTCCTTTGAAAGGAACGCGCTGGAATGAACGGTCGTTCTTTCATCTTCATAATATCCGTTCTGTCCTTTTTGAGGACGAAAAACATAAACACCAGTTTCGTTAAAGTGATTGCTCAACTGTTCGACATTGGGATTGATGCGGTATACAATGATACCGGATCCCCCTAGAGAACGATCCAGGGAATCCTCTCCGTAATCCGTCGGTTTTTTCCTGAATTCTGCGACAAAGAATTCCTGATCATTGAGTGGAGATTTTATAATATAAGCCTGGTTTCCCTGAGCATTTTGCTGCGGATGGAGTGTGATGGTCTGGCTGTCAGTGATTTCGGGAATGTCAATCCATTTAGAAAAATGCATTCGGAGATAAGCCAGAGGATACTGTGGACGTGAGGTAACACTGCCCATAATATCCCATGTAAATACCGGATAACGAGAAGTGGTATATAAATCCGGATATCCTAAAACATGCAGGAATTCATGAGCAATCAGACCGGATTCTGAAGAACTTAAAACCTGAGAATTTAAAATATTATAAGTACCGACTCTTTTATTTTGCCATGTTGCCAATCCGCCGTAATCACTTTTGTGAGAAGTAATGGAATCAGAGGAACTGCATTTTAAAATAACGGTTACATTATCAATGATTCCGTCACCATCATAGTCTATGACCTTTCCCTTCAGGGAATCGGCATTGGCATCCATAACTTCCTGGATGATGGAGCTGTCTTTTGCATAGTCGCGGGCATCGCTTTCGGAAAAAGATAATTTATGAGAAAGAAGCGTAGTTCCGGTATCCTGAGGAAAAAGATTATGTACGACAAATTGGTTGTAGGAAATGGATTTCATATAATTGGTAAAAGATCGTCCGTGTGTTCCATTATAATATTTGATGATGGAATCACGGTTTTCCCTAAACCATCGGGCATCATCGTCTGCCCGGTCTCCGCTGAAATGTGCAAATAGGACAATATTTGCAAAATCGGAGGGGGATTTTCCGCTGGTTTTGCCCTGAACATCGCTTGGAATCCAGAGAACGGAAAAACACAGAATTAAAAGTGGAAAAATAAAACCTTTATTCTTTAATTTTCTTAACATATTTTTCATTCCTTTTCATAATACAAAGTAGGGTATCATTTTCATTTTAACATTTGAAAAAAATCATTGTCAATGACAGAAAGGATAAAAAAACCGTCGTTTTTTGAATGAAATCATTCTCAAACCGACGGTTTTACATAAAATATTTTGGATATTGAACCAATTATTTTTATTTGGTCAGCAGTTCCATAATTTGATTGCTGCGGGCAACAAATTTTGTCATTGCCTCCGGAGCCAGTGGCTTGTGGCTTAACATTGCCAGATCATACAGCTGTTCACAGATGATTTTGCTGTGTTCACTGTCACCATGTTCAAAAAGGTATTGAACCAGGGCATGATTGGCATTTAAGGTAAGTGTTTCAGAAGGCGCTCCGAACATATTAGGGTCCATGCCAGGCATTGCATACATTTTCATCATATCCTGCATACGTCTGCTTTCTTCAGAAAGTGTGATAATCGAAGAGATTTTTTCATCTTTTAATTTCTCCACATGGACCTCAAGCTGGTCTTTTCCTAAAGTTGTACGGAACAGATCGGTTAAGGATTTGGTAATCTCCTCTAATTCTTTGGCATCCACAGTTTCTTTCAACGCCTCCTCTACATCAGCGTCAATTCGTTTAAATTTAATGTGCTGATTTTGCTGTTCAATTTGAGTGATGAAAGCGGAGTCAATATTATGATTTAAGATGACGGCGTCCATATTCTGTTCCTTGAACATATGAATGTACTGACTCTGCTGAATTTCGTCTGTGATATAGTAAAGTGTTGTGACGTCATCATCATTGGCAGGAGCCGGGACCATATCGCTTAATGTTTCATATTTATGATTCATATTCTTAAAGAGGATATAGTCTTTGATTTTATCTGCAAATTTCTGGTCGCGGATAAAACCGTATTTGATAAACGGACTGATGTCATCCCAGTATTTTTCATAAGATTCGCGATCCGTCTTACACATACCGGTTAATTTGTCTGCGACTTTTTTTGTAATATAATCGGAAATTTTCTTTACAAATCCATCGTTTTGCAGAGCGCTTCTGGATACATTCAAAGGAAGATCCGGACAGTCAATCACACCTTTTAAGAGCATCAAAAATTCAGGAATGACTTCTTTGATGTTATCTGCGATAAATACCTGATTATTATACAATTTTATCGTTCCCTCAATGGAATCATATTCGGTATTAATTTGAGGGAAATATAAGATACCCTTCAAATTAAATGGGTAATCCATGTTCAGGTGAATCCAGAAGAGCGGCTCCTTAAAATCATGGAATACTTTGTGATAAAATTCTTTGTACTCTTCATCAGTACATTCATTTGGTCGTTTCATCCAGAGCGGATGGGTGTCGCTTAAGGATACCGGACGTTTGTGGATTTTTACCATTTCTCTTGCAGGAGAAATCTCTACGGTTTCTTTTGTTCCGTCTTCCTTCTCTTTTTCTTCGGTTTTTGCTTCCTCATGGATATGCTCCACGACGGTATCATCCTCTTTTAATTCCTCTTCCGGAATGGTTTCATACTCTTGTTCTTTTCCTTCGATGGAAAGGAAAATTTCTGTCGGCATAAAAGAACAGTATTTTTCAATAATTTCTCGGGCGCGGTATTCATTGGCAAACTCAGTACTTTCTTCATTTAAGAAAAGAGTGATCTCGGTACCAACGGTCTGACGTGTACCGGTTTTCATATCATACTCTGTACCGCCGTCGCATTCCCAGTGTACCGGTTCTGATCCTTCTTTGTAAGAAAGCGTGTCAATGTGCACTTCATCCGCAACCATAAAGGCAGAATAAAATCCCAAACCGAAGTGTCCGATGATCTGATCTCCCTCGGTTTTATCTTTGTATTTTTCGAGAAATTGTGTTGCGCCGGAAAAAGCAATTTGTGTGATATATTCTTCGACTTCATCTGCTGTCATACCGATACCGGTATCAACAAATTTTAAAGTCTTCTTTTCCGGATCAGCGATAACCTCGACTCTGTTTTTGTGTCCCTCCGGGAAGGTGTATTCTCCCATCATGTCCAGTTTTTTTAATTTTGTAATGGCATCGCATCCATTGGAAATTAATTCACGGAAAAAAATGTCGTGATCGGAATACAGCCATTTCTTAATAATTGGAAAAATATTTTCACTGTTAATAGACAAATTACCATGTTTTTCAGCCATAGTTTCATTACACTCCTTTTATTGTTCAATTCATAATTTTTGAGAGGTAAGGAAGTGTTCTATCTCAAATAGAACTCTTTCTAAAGGGTATTGTAGAACCAAACTTGATAAAAGTCAAGCAAAAATTAGCACTCGATTAAAATGAGTGCTAACAGAATGGAAAAATATTTTGTGAGTTTCACCGAGATTTAACAAGGAGATTATATTCTGATAAATTTTACTTTTTATAATTAAAATTAGAAAAGTAGGAAAAGGAGCGAAATTGTATGGTATTTGCATCAGAATGGATGCCGGAAGAAAAGCTGTGGGAGACAAGATCTTATGGAAAATACGATGGAGTAAATTATGTCAGAACTTTTTTAGGGCATGAGCAGGTCTATGTACCGATTCGGCAAGTGTTAGTTTTTGAGACAATGCCGGGCTGTTACCGGACAAATATATTTTTAAAAGAGGCGATGGATGCCATTCATTATAATCAGATTGAGGTGATTGCGTTTGACAATGGCGCGCTGGGAGAAAAAGGCGAGTATAAAAGAATTTTAAAGCAGTGCGGATATCCTTATATTGAAAAGATTGTTTTGGCATCGGAGTTTAAAATGCGGCATACTGGGTACTTTTTTTACAGGAAAATGGTGGAAACATATAATCCTCAAAAGAAAAAGTATGGGATGATTTCTAATCGAATCAATGTATTTGCAAAATTAAAGAGTCTGGATTTTTTGCTTTATATGTCTCCGGACCGGTATCCTTACCGGTATTATTTCGGAAGGCATCGTCTTGCGGAAGAAAAATTTTTTGAGCGGTTTATCAATGAACAGCTGTTTCAGGGAACAGTGACAGAATCCAGAGGGTATCACTTTGGTTATGCTTTTGAAGGGATGTTCGCAGATTCTTTTTGCCGGCTGATTCGGGATCAGAAAGAAGAGAAAAAAGTTGATACTCTTTATTTCCCCTCTTGTGCCGAGAGCATTTGTCAGGTTTATTCTTTGCTGTATCCTGAAGATCATGTGGAAATTCTTTATGCAGAGCGCAGAACCAAACGGAATGCAGAATTGATGATTTATTTAAACCGGATCATACGAAAAAACAGTGCAGTGGTTGATTTTTCTATGGATGAAAATTTTGGGAAATATATCAAAGAAAGTATGGAAATTCATACAGAAGTATGGAATCTGAATTTGCTATTTTCCCGCAAAATCAGAAAAAGTCATCAAGATGAGATTGAAAAAGCAGTGGCAATGGCAGAAGATCACAGCTTTTATGTCAGGGAATATGAACATCGTCTGGCAGTATGGGAAGAAGAAGCGGCGGATATCCGCAGTATGAGAAATTCTCAGGAAATCCAAAGAGGGATGCTGGACTTTGTGCGTCAATTTGATGAATTTACAGAGAAAAAAGCATATAAGAGCAGTGCGCATCAGATTTTTTCACCGGATTTTGTTGCAAGGGTACTTCGATATGCTTTTGATGAGCAAAAAAGAGCGAAGGGACATCCGGATTTTTCCTATAGGATCATGAATTCCCCTTGGATCAAAAGAATTTATCGAGAATTAAAAAAACAGAAAAAGAAGATCGGAGCAAAGCAATGATTTTATATGTCGGAGCATCACTGTATCATGTATTGTGTTTTTCCATTCATAAGATTTTATATCGACCGGAGGAAGAGGCGATTCTGGTTATCGGAGATAATATTTTTTCAAAAAGCGGTATGCCGCAGTTGAAGCAGGACATTGAGAAAACGAATCTTTTTTCCAGAGTTGTCGTTTTAAAATTTATTGAAGGAGCTTACACGAATCCCTATCGGATTAAGCCCAGTTCTCCTAAGGAACAGATTGAACGGTATATTGCGTACAATGAGATCTGGGTGGAAGACTGGCTTGAAAAGGTTAAAATTTCAATAGAAGAAATCACAGAATTTAATTCTGCCATTGACCATCGGCATTTGGGATTGTATTTATTATCTAAACAAATTCCCTATCAGTATTTTGAGGATGGAAACGGGCTGTTGTCCAGAGAAGAAGTGCAGATGGAATTTCATAAAAAAGCGCAATATGCATCTTATGCCGTAGTTCAGCATCTTCATGCGCTTGGAAACAATGAGGTAGTGACGAAAAAGTATGCCAATGCCGGCGCGCAGGTGGATGGATTTCATGATGAAAAAATGGAAGATTTTCATGTGATTCATCTGTTTGAAAGTCTGTCTCAGAAGGATCAGCGGCTTTTACTGCAAATGTTTCATGCGAAAAGGCTTTCCCTTCCCGTGGGAAGCAGACCGATTTTGTATTTAACCAGATATGTGAAATATTTGCAGAATCCTACAATGGAACATCACCGGTTTTTATCATCTATGATTTTAGATTTATTTGCACAGGGCGCGCCGGTGATCATCAAACCTCATCCAAGAGATTTTTCCGGGCAATATCGGGAAATGTTTCCGGATGCGGTGGTATTGCCCAAACAATTTCCCTCAGAACTTCTTCCATTTATATATGAAGGAAAATATGAAAAAATTATTACAACCGGGTCGACTGCCATTGATGCACTGAGCGAGTATTCTAAGGAACGGTGGAAGCTGGACATAGAGTTTGAACAAAAGTTCTATGCAATTTATTCTTATGTGGCAGCAGTCCAATTCATAAAATATCTGTTTCCTGAAATTCAGCCGGAAGAAATCGGTGTCAGCGGTTGCTGTATGGAACTTCTGAATCCACTGTGCCGACAGTTTTTGGGATTTGAAATTTCAAAAGACCGGGGGCGGGATAGTATATATCAAATTATGCTGGTGGATGAAATTAAGGAACACCAAGATTGGACTTTGAATGCAAAAAGTGTCTGCTACCTTAATACACTTTGGGATTTTCGGTTTGCAGATGGCTATTCGGATATTTTTGAACATCTTTTTTATCTGAATGTGTCGGTACGGAAACGAAGTGAGGCGGCGGTTGGAGAGGAAAAAGAGAGTGCGCTGTTTGTACAGACAGATGACAAGGAGATTGCAGAGAAGCTGGAATACTTCTATTTTAAGCATACTTTTTGGAGAAGCGGAATGGTCATGTTTCTTGGAAATGATACCAAAGAGAGACAGGAGTATATGAAGATCTGGGCAGAGATTTTTTGGATAAAATGTTCGGAGGAACGAGAAAAGGAACACTGGGAAATTCCGCAAATTCCAAGACTGCGACGCAGGATTTCACAAAAGGATATGGAAGCCATGAGTCAGCGATTAATTGCGGTGAAGAAAAGGAGGAGAGAAAAAAATGAAAGTTACGGCGTTGGTTCCGATGAAATTAAAGAATGAAAGGCTGCCAGGGAAAAATACGAAATCATTTACCAATGGAAAGCCTTTGTGCAGTTACATTTTGGAGACTTTAAAGCAGGTGCGGGAGATTGACCGGATTTATGTTTATTGTTCTGATCCGGACATTCAAAAGTATCTTCCGGAAGGAGTCATGTTCCTTCGGAGGGAGGTCGGACTGGATCAAAGCAAGGTGAAAATCAATGAGGTGCTGAAAGCGTTTGCGAAAGACGTACCGTCGGATGTTTATGTGCTGGCACATGCTACCGCCCCTTTCTTGAAAAAAGAGACCATTGAGAGAGGAATTGCAGGAGTTGTAAGCGGAAAATATGATTCTGCACTGACCGTATTTTCGCAGCAGGATTTCTTCTGGCAGGATGGGAAACCGTGGAATTACGATCCGGGGCAAATTCCAAGAACTCAGGATTTAAAACCTTTGTACCGGGAAACAACCGGACTTTACATATACGAAGAAGCGTTGATTCGGGAGGAAGGACGAAGAATCGGAAAGACTCCGCTGCTTCTTGAAGCAGATTGGATGGAAGCCATTGACATTAATCAGCCCGAAGATTTTGTCATGGCAGATGCCTTATATAATTATAAATTGACGGGAGGAAGATGCTGCCATGAATAGAGTTTCAGTGTTGGACTGTACTTTGAGGGATGGGGGATATGTCAATGATTTTGCTTTTTCAGGCAACACCATTCAGACGATCATTGCGAAGCTTGGAAAAGCAAAAATGGATATCATAGAATGTGGATTTTTAAGAGATGTAACATATGATGCAGATAAATCTGTGTATAGCCGAATTGAGCAGATTACGCCTTTTATTACGCCGAAAAAGAAACATTCCAAGTATGTAGCAATGATTGTGACAGGAACCATTCAGGCATCGAAAATTGCTCCGAGAGGGAAGAATACCATTGACGGAATAAGGATCACATTTCATAAACAGGAAATGGAAGAAGCCTTTTCACTGGGATATGCATTGATGGATAAAGGATATGAGATTTTTATGCAGCCCGTGGGTACCACAACTTATACAGATGTGGAACTTTTATCCCTTGTGGAACGAGTTAACGAGATGAAACCTTATGCGTTCTATCTTGTGGATACTCTGGGAAAGCTTTATGCCAAACAATTATTAAAATTATTTTATCTTGTGGATCATAATCTGGAGGAGGAAATTGCGATTGGATACCATTCCCATAACAATTTGCAGCTGGCGTTCTCCAATGCACAGGCATTGATTCAGAACGCACAGAAAAGAAATCTGATCATTGATGCTTCCGTTCTCGGGATGGGACGGGGCGCCGGGAATTTATGTACCGAGATTCTGACCCAGTATATCAATGAGGCGATGGAATATAAATACCATACGGAACTTTTAATTGAGTTGGTGGATGAATATATCAGTCCGATTTCCTATGTACATCCATGGGGATACAGTGCGGGATATTTTCTTGCGGCAACGAACAATTGCCATCCTAACTATGTAACATTTCTGCTCAACAAGCAGACATTGAATGTAAAGCAGATTTATCAGATCTTAAAAGAGATTCCCGAACATCAAAGAGCTCTTTATCGTGAGCATCTGATAGAGGCTCTGTATCTTAAATTTCAGGAAAATGAGGTGGATGACCGGGAAACTCTTGGAAAGCTGAAAAGGCTTTTAAAAAATCAGAAAATTTTTGTGGCGGCGCCCGGGAAAAGTTTGCTGGATGAACGAGAAACCGTACATGCATTTTTAAAGAAAGAAAAGCCGGCTGTGATCTGTGTCAATAGTATTCCGGATGGAATGACGCCAAGTTTGTTATTTATCAGTAACCAAAAACGGTATCATCAGCAAAAAAAGGAATACAATTTGGAAAAAGCACCGTTTCCGGTCATACTGACTTCCAATATTGACGCAGGAAAATCTATGGAAGATCGGGTGAATTACTCAGATCTGATTGTCAGCGATACGGTAATTTCAGATAATGCCTGTCTGATGCTGTTTCATCTTTTGATGAAGCTGGGAGTGGATGAGATTTTTATTGCCGGATTTGATGGATATCATACCAACGTAGAGCGAAACTATTATACGCCGAGTATGATTAACAGCGCGGATCGTTTAAAGTTAGCAAAGCTTACAAAACATATTAAAAAGTATATGGAGAAAATTGAAACACAGATGAAGATACATTATGTGACGGAATCTATGTATGATCGGAGATTGACAGATGGAAAATAAAGCAAAAAGAATCCTGTTTCGATGTGATTCCATGTATCAGTTATTGAATGCAGTCTGGCTGAAAAAAGAGAGGATGGGGAAAATACCGGGAGATTTAATTCTGAGCGATCATACGGAGTTTGATCATGTAATACCAGGGCTTTGTGTCAGCAGATTATTTGAACATATTTATCAGATGAAATCCAAAGAGGCAGCTTCACACTACTGGAACCTGTCGAAGGAAGAAAGGCGGCAGATTAGCCGGCATCCGGAGGAATATGCAGATATTGATTTTCTGGAAGAGGATTATACAGATTTTTATTTAAGTTTTGATACTGCCTATGTAAAACTGATGTATTATGCGATGATTCAAAAAGGAATGAGCCTTAGGGTGCATCTGTTTGAGGACGGAATGGCAACTTATGTATGCGATGTGGAGAAGCGATGTAAAGAAGATGGAATGGATCATGCCTTTTATGGAACAAAAAGCTTTTTGGAAAACATCGAAGAATTGTTATTATATGAACCGGAATATTTCACCGGACCGCAGCCTCCTTTTCCACTAGAAAAAATTCCGGCGATTGATTGCAAAAATATTGAAGTATGCCAGATGTTTCTGGAAATTTTCGGGGATATTGAGCTGCCGGAGGAACCTTATATTTTTTTAGAAGAAGCATTTTTTGATGACCGGATTCCGTCCAATGATTTAGAATTGTGCCAGTCAATGGCGACGCTTGTGGGAAAAGAAAATATGGTGATTAAGCGGCATCCGAGAAATCGGGTGAATCGCTTTCGAGATTATGGATTTCGTACGATGGAACAATCCAAGGTTCCATGGGAAATTCTTCTTATGAAATACGATATCTGCCAGAAAATATTGGTTACAGTATCATCCAACGCTTCCATTACAGCAAATTTAATTTTTTCAAAAAATATGAATGTGATCATGCTGTATCCAATGTTCATTGGAAAAACATGGCTTATGGGAAATCGAAACTTTAAAGAATATCATGAAAAAGTGCTGAACAAGATGAACCGAGAGCGGAAAAACATTTTTTGTCCCCATTCTTTTGATGAAGTGAGAGAAATACAAATTTATATAGAAGGAGCAACTAGAATTGAGCGAAGAATTGAAAAAATGCAATCCTGATGTTTCGGTGATTGTACCGGTATATAATGCAGAATTGTATTTACGGCAAACAATGGAATATCTGGTCTATCAGACCTTAGAATCTCTGGAATTAATTTTTATAGATGATGGTTCGACCGATGGGTCTCCTGAGATTTTAAAAGAATATCAGAGAAGGTATCCGGAAAAGATTTTGATTTACCATACGCCGAATCTCGGGCCGGGGGAAGCAAGGAATGAGGGGATTCGCAGGGCAAGAGGCACTTATCTGGGATTTGCCGATGCAGATGATTATATGGAATATGACATGTATGAAAAAATGTTGGAGGCGGCAAGGAGCCAGCCTTGCGATATGGTTTATATTCCTTACTATCTGGTGAGGGACTGTAAAAAGAAAGTGATGGGAAGAATCAGCCAGCCGGAATTAATTGATCAGATGATTTTTCATGGAGAGGTGTCTTTTTGGACAAAATTAATACATCGGGATCTTTTGAGGAAAGTCGGAGAGATTCCAAATATTTGGTTTGAAGATACCGCTTATATGTTGCCGGTTTTTTCCTATGCACAGAATATTGTGTATTTAAACGAACCGCTTTACTATTATATCAAACGGGAAGGATCCATTACAAACAGTGCGAAAGATCATAGGACACTGGATACAATTCAGGCAGAAAATTATGCACTGAAGCACTGCAATCCTCAATTTCGCCCGGCAGTTGCCGCAAGAATTGCAGATCGGATTTTATTCAATCTCCAAATGCGGTGGATGTATTCAAGAGAATTTATGGATCACTTAAAAGCGCATCGGGAGGATTTGCTGGAAAATGAGGTGTTGAAAAAGTATCCGGTTCGCTATCGGAAGGTCAGAAATTATTTGGAGATGCCAAAAGAAAGCATTCCTGCCCGATTGATCATTCCGGGGTTTGGAAATCAAATCCGGGATGAAGTCGTCAGGCGCATGTCTCAACAAGCGTTAAAAAAGGTGGATGAAATTTTTATTGTCAATGAAAAGACTTGCGATTTGGAATATAATGAGCAGGTAAAACAGGCTTATGCACAGAAAAATTATGAGTATTTGAATTATTATTTTTCACTGAAACAACTATATCGTGAGGGAGGGATTTTTCTGGGGGAAGGTCTCGAAATAGAAAAAACACTGGATCATTTGAGAGGCTTTTCTTCTTTTTTCGGCTTTTTAGATCAGGAAACGTTTACAGACCGTATTTTCGGGTGCTGTAAAGGAGATAAGGTCATTGGAGAGCTGCTAAGAACTTACGAATTTCCGCAATTTTATAAAAATCCATGGATCCCGTTTCAGCAGCGAATGAAAAATATTTTAGTGGCCTACGCAGGAATTCCTCTGGATAATCAAACGCATCTTCACGAATATCCCTGTGCCGTTTTTGATTCGTCTGTATTTGTGATGGAGAGCAGTAATCCCATGCATTTGTGCCGTCACAGCTTTGAAGATTATTATGCAAGTCCGGGATACAGCGTCTTTCCTAATGCGGCAATTGTATCTTTGACGGAGCGGAAAACCTCAAAAGATCTTTTTCCGGAATTAAATCAGGAATTAAAGCGGGTGTCCAATCTGAAAAATAAGCTGATTCGGCAGAGAACGGAACTTCGGGCAGAGAATAAGAGACTGAAAAGAGAAATTGAGAAATATCAAAATTCCAGATCGTGGAAAATGACAGAAGTTTTAAGAAGAGGTGGGAAGCTTTATCGAAAATTGAAAAAAGAATCATAAAAATATATGGTATAATAAATAAAAATGATGCCAGAAAATAGAAAAAGCAGGAGCCTGAAAAAAAACACAAAAAATAACAATTTTCTCTTTACTTTTTGACTGAAATAGAGTTATAATAGAAAAGTCGGCGGGGCGTGGCTCAGCTTGGTAGAGCGCGTGGTTCGGGACTACGAGGTCGCAGGTTCAAATCCTGTCGCCCCGACTGAAAATAATAAGGCTTAGAAACGTTGAGAATACGTCGGATGGCGTAAAATCAGCGTTTCTAAGCTTTTTTTGTGATATGGGAAAGTGCTCACTTTCTTATATCATAAAACGCGTTGTTCGTATTAAAAAATATTGTAATAGTTTCAAATGATTTACACATCCTAGAGATGGAGGTGTAAATATGAAAATTGAAGTGATTTATCATTTGCAGGAAGTCAGGAGAAAAAAGAATATGAGCAGAGAAGTTTTAGCGCAAATCTCCGGGGTGGAAGAGGACATGATCTATGACATTGAACAAGGTCGCTGCGATCCGACACTTCAGACGGTTTGCAGACTGGCGGAAGCGCTGGAAACTTCCACAGAAATGCTGTATTCTTATATGATACGTTAGAAAGATTTTTGAAAATATTTTTTCTTTGTCAGTTGGAAAAATTGTGATAGAATAAATACTCAAAGGAGACAATTTTAATCATGGTTTTAAAGTGTTTCCTTTGGGTAAGGAATAATGCAAGACAGGTTAGGTGGGGATGATGAGTCAGAAAATCAATTATCAAAAAAAATTGGATGGTGTGCTGGAACAGATTGGAGATACAAGACCTACACTTTTAGTTCACAGCTGCTGCGCGCCATGCAGCAGTTATGTTTTGGAATATTTATCAAAATATTTTAAAATTACAATTGACTATTATAATCCAAATATTGCTTCAAAAGAAGAATATGAAAAGCGAATTGCGGAGCAGAGGCGTCTGGTAAAGGAAATGGGATTTGAGGAGATTCAAGTATTGGACGGCGGATATGAGCCGCAGGTTTTTTATGAAATGGTGCGCGGCTATGAAAAAGAACCGGAAGGGGGAAAGCGCTGTTATCTTTGCTATCGCCTGAGACTTTCACAGGCAGCAGACATGGCGTCAAAGTATGGATTTGATTATTATACGACGACGCTGACAATCAGTCCGTTGAAAAACGCGCAGTGGCTGAATGAACTGGGCGCAGAGCAAGGAGAGCGAGCGGGAGTTTCGTTTCTGCCGTCGGACTTTAAAAAGAAAGGCGGATATCAGCGATCCATTCTGCTTTCAAAGGAATATAAATTGTATCGGCAGAATTTTTGCGGATGTGTTTTTTCCAGGAGAGAGCGCGAAGAAGCAGAGAAAAAATAAAAAATTAAAAAAGTACTTGCATGATCTTTTAATTTGTGATAGAATTTTTACAATTTGTAGAGAAATATTTCTAAAATAAATGAGACACAAAGTATTGGGAGCTTAGAATTGTTCAATACTTAGATTTGTAATTTTTATTTTAGTAATATTTCTTTTTTTTATTTTTAGGAGGGAATTTACATGAATGCATTTTTAATATTGGAAGACGGACATGTATTTCAGGGGCATCATTTTGGCGCGGATAAAGAAGTCATTTGTGAAGTTGTATTTAATACTTCTATGACAGGGTATTTGGAAGTTCTGACCGATCCGTCCTATCAGGGGCAGGGCGTTGTGATGACCTATCCGTTGATTGGAAATTATGGCGTATGTTTCGAAGATGCAGAATCAGACAGACCTTGGCATTCTGCGTTTATTGTAAGAGAGATCTCCAGAACTTCCAGCAATTTCAGACGTCAGCAGGATTTGGAAGAGTATCTGATTGCCCATGATATTCCGGGAATCAGTGGTGTAGATACGAGAGCGATCACAAAAATTTTGAGAGAAGAGGGATGTATGGGGGGAATGATTACCACCAATCCTGACTTTCAGCTGGAGGAAATTCTTCCGAAACTCAAAGCATATAGAGTCAAAGATGCAGTGAAAACGGTCACAAGAAAAGGAAAAGAGCATGCTAAAGGAGAGGGATGGAAGGTAGCTCTGCTGGATCTCGGGACAAAGAACAATATTGTACATTCTCTGTGCAAAAGAGGATGTGATGTAACCGTATATCCTGCGTTTACTCCGGCAGAGGAGATCTTGAGAGATCAGCCGGATGGCATCATGCTTTCAAACGGACCGGGGGACCCGAAAGAGTGTACGGAAATTATCAAAGAGATTCAAAAACTCTATGAAAGTGATCTTCCGATTTTCGCAATTTGTCTTGGACATCAGCTAATGGCGCTTGCAACCGGCGCCGACACAAAGAAGATGCGCTGGGGGCACAGAGGGGGCAATCATCCGGTAAAAGATCTGGCAAGTGGAAGAGTTTATATTTCTTCTCAGAACCACGGGTATGTGATTGAAGAGGAAAGCATCAAAAAAGATGTGGCAGAAGTTTCTTTTATCAATGTAAACGATCAATCCGTGGAAGGTTTGAAATATAAAAATAAGCGAATCCGCACAGTTCAGTTCCACCCGGAAGCATGCCCGGGACCGCAGGATACCGCCTATTTATTTGATGAATTCTTGGATATGATGAAAGGAGCAAAAAATGCCTAAAAGAGAAGATATAAAAAAAGTACTTGTCATTGGGTCTGGACCGATTGTGATCGGACAGGCAGCAGAATTTGACTACGCAGGAACGCAGGCCTGCCGCGCTCTTCAGGAAGAGGGGATAGAGGTTGTTTTGGTCAATTCAAATCCGGCAACGATTATGACAGACAAAGATATTGCGGATAAGGTATATATTGAACCGCTGACAGCTTCTGTCATTGAAAAAATCATTGAAAAAGAGAAGCCGGACAGCATTCTTCCTACCTTGGGCGGACAGGCGGCTTTAAATCTTGCAATGGAGTTGGCAGAAAACGGATATTTGGAGAAAAGCGGAGTCAAATTAATCGGTACATCTCCATCCACCATCAAAAAAGCAGAGGACCGTCTGGAATTTCAAAATACTATGGAGAAAATCGGGGAGCCCATTGCAGCCGGAAAGGTTGTAAAGAATATCGAAGATGGAGTGGAATTTGCCAAGGTGATCGGTTATCCTGCAGTGCTTCGTCCGGCGTATACTCTGGGAGGAAGCGGCGGAGGAATTGCCCATAATCAGGAAGAACTGGAAACAATTTTGGAAAATGGTCTTCGATTAAGCCGTGTAGGGGAAGTTCTGGTGGAACGTTACATCGGCGGATGGAAAGAGATCGAATATGAAGTGATGCGTGATGAAAACGGAACCTGTATTACAATTTGCAATATGGAAAATATTGATCCGGTGGGCGTTCATACCGGAGACAGTATTGTTGTTGCGCCGTCACAAACTTTGGGTGACAAAGAGTATCAGATGCTTCGTACGTCTGCGCTGAATATTATTACGGAGCTGGATGTACATGGAGGATGTAATGTTCAGTATGCATTAAATCCTGATAGCTTTGAGTATTGTGTCATTGAAGTGAATCCTCGTGTCAGCCGTTCTTCTGCCCTGGCATCTAAGGCAACCGGATATCCGATTGCCAAGGTGACAGCCAAAATTGCCATCGGCTATACTTTAGATGAAATTGAAAACGCAGTTACAAAGAAAACCTACGCAAGCTTTGAACCGATGCTGGATTATTGTGTGGTAAAAATGCCGAGACTGCCGTTTGATAAATTTATTCATGCGAAACGAACGCTGACGACACAAATGAAAGCAACCGGAGAAGTTATGAGCATCGGAACGAACTTTGAGGGAGCTCTTATGAAAGCAATCCGCTCCTTAGAACAGCATGTGGACAGTCTGATGTTTGGAGACTACGGGAAGCTTACCGATGAGGAACTGTTAAAAGAGTTAGAGAAAATTGATGATCTGAGAATCTATGTGATTGCAGAAGCAATTCGCAGAGGATTTGATTACGATACAATTTTCAATATTACAAAGATTGACCGCTGGTTCTTGGATAAGATTGCAGTTTTAGTGGAGATGGAAAAGAAGCTTGCCGGGGTGGAAACGTTAGAAAAAGATCTTTTAATAGAAGCGAAACGTCTGGAATTTCCGGATCGGGTCATTGGACAGTTGACAGGAAAAACGGAACGGGAGATCAAAGAGTTAAGAAATGAGATGGGAATTCATGCTGCCTTTAAAGTGGTGGATACTTGTGCGGCTGAGTTTGATGCAGAAACACCATACTATTATTCCTGCTATGATGGCGAAAATGAAGTTACAGAAACTTCGGGAAGAAAAAAGGTATTAGTTCTCGGCTCCGGTCCGATTCGGATTGGACAGGGGATTGAATTTGATTTTTGTTCTGTGCACAGTGTCTGGGCGCTGAGTCAGGAAGGGTATGAGACCATTATTATTAATAATAATCCGGAAACAGTATCCACAGACTTTGATGTGGCAGATAAGCTATATTTTGAGCCGTTGACGGCGGAAGACGTGGAGAGCATTGTGGAGCTGGAAAAACCGGATGGAGCAGTGGTACAGTTCGGGGGACAGACGGCCATTAAATTAACAGAAGACCTGATGAAAATGGGAGTTCCGATTCTCGGAACCAGTGCGGAAAATGTAGATGCCGCCGAAGATCGGGAATTGTTTGATGAGATTTTGGAAGAATGTTGTATTCCAAGACCCAAAGGAACGACGGTGTTTACTTGTGAAGAAGCGGTGAAAGTTGCAAATCAGCTAGGATATCCGGTTCTGGTGCGTCCTTCTTATGTTCTGGGCGGACAGGGAATGCAGATCGCGGTTTCTGATGAAGATATTAAAGCATTTATGGAAATTATCAATCGGTATGAACAGGAGCACCCGATTCTCATTGATAAATACCTTGTGGGAAAAGAAGTGGAAGTGGATGCGGTATGCGACGGAACCGATATATTGATTCCGGGAATTATGGAACACATTGAGCGTGCGGGAATTCACTCAGGAGATAGCATTTCTGTTTATCCTGCATTGAGCTTAAATGAAAAAATTAAAAGAGTGATTGCCGAGTATACAAGAAAACTGGCAAAATCTCTGCATGTTATTGGCTTGATTAATATTCAGTTTATTGTTGCCCAGGGAGAGGTTTATGTGATTGAGGTAAATCCTCGGTCCAGCCGTACTGTTCCATATATCAGCAAGGTGACAGGGATTCCGATTGTAGCTCTGGCAGCAAAAGTGATTACCGGAGCAAAAATCAGAGATCTTGGGTACGAGCCGGGACTTCAGCCGGAATCTGAATATTATGCGGTCAAAAAACCGGTATTTTCCTTTGAAAAATTGAGGGGTGCAGAGATCAGTCTCGGACCGGAAATGAAATCAACGGGAGAATGTCTGGGAATTTCAAAAAATTATCACGAGGCTCTTTATAAAGCGTTTCTCGGCGCAGGCGTGAACCTTCCGAAATATAAGAAAATGATTTTAACGGTGAAAGACTCAGATAAAATTGATGCGGTAGAGATCGGAAAAAGATTTGCGGCACTGGGATATGAAATCTTTTCTACCAGAAGTACCTGTCGGGTATTAAATGAAGGCGGGGTTCCTGCGAAACCGATTAATAAGCTGGAAGAGGAATCTCCAAACTTGCTGGATTTGATTTTAGATGATAAAATTGACTTAGTGATTGATACACCTTCTCAGGGTGTCGGTCGAAGCAGAGACGGTTTTTTAATCCGCCGTTATGCTACGGAAACAGGAGTTACATGCCTTACAAGTCTTGATACGGCAGAAGCCTTATTGACAAGTTTGGAAACAGGAAACAGGGATCAACTGACAGTTGTTGACATCGCGCAGATTTAGAAACATTGTTTTCAAAGAAAAACAGGCGGTGGGCAGCAGGAGAGAGGATTTTGATCCGATCAATGAAAAGTAGAAGAGGAGTGATGTTATGGGTCGATACACAAAGCAGGATGTCATAGACCTCGTCAGAGAAAATGATGTGGAATTTATCCGACTGCAATTTTCTGATTTGTTTGGTACGATGAAAAATGTTGCGATTACGGTTCGTCAGTTGGAAAAGGCTCTGGATAATAAATGTACTTTTGACGGTTCCAGTGTAGACGGATTTGTTCGGATTGAAGAGTCGGATATGTACCTTTATCCGGATCTTGACAGCTTTGCGATTTTTCCGTGGAATGCGGGAGGAGACAGAGTCGCGAGATTTATTTGTGATGTTTACGGACCGGATGGATTGCCGTTTGCAGGCGATTCCAGACATGTACTAAAACGTGTGATTCGGGAATGTAAAAATATGGGATACAAATTTAATGTGGGACCGGAATGCGAATTCTTCTTATTCCATACAGATGAAGAGGGACGCCCGACAACTGTGACTCATGAAAAAGCGGGGTACTTCGATGTGGCGCCGTTAGATCTCGGGGAAAGCGCCAGAAGAGATATGATTTTAAATTTGGAAGATATGGGGTTTGAGATTGAGGCATCTCACCATGAAGTTGCTCCGGCACAGCATGAAATTGATTTTAAATACGATAATGCTTTGAGAACGGCAGACAACATCCTTACTTTTAAATTTATTGTAAAATATATTGCAAAACGACATGGACTTTACGCAAGCTTTATGCCAAAACCGATTACGGGGGTGGATGGTTCCGGGATGCATTTAAATATGTCTCTGTGGAGGGACGGCAGGAATATTTTTGCGGATTCCGGAAATCATATGGGAATCAGTGATGAGGCATTTCATTTTATGGCAGGAGTTATGGAACACTCCAGAGAGATGAGCTTGATCACGAATCCGCTGGTGAATTCTTATAAGAGAATCGTGCCGGGATATGAAGCGCCGGTGGATGTCTCATGGTCTCCGTCCAATCGGAGTCCGCTGATCCGTGTGCCGGCTGCAAGGGGCAGCGGAACCAGACTGGAATTTCGGAGTCCCGATTCTGCGGCAAATCCTTATCTGGCACTGGCAGTGAGTCTTGCAGCAGGACTTGACGGAATTAAGAAAAAGCTGACGCCGGGCAAAGGTTCTTTTGCAAATCAGTATGAAATGGCAGAGGGAGAAAAAGAAAAAGCAGGAATTATGATGCTGCCGAGAGACATGAAGGAAGCCCTGGAGGTTTTTAAAAACAGTGATTATATGAGAAAAATTCTGGGTGAACATATATTTACAAAATATGTGGAGGCTAAGGAGGCAGAGTGGGAATCTTACCAGAAATATGTATCACAGTGGGAGATCGATCATTATTTGTATAAGATTTAGTATCCTGACTGGTGATATAGGGAGGTGAGAGGCTTGATAAATGTCATCGTTTTGTTCCCGAAACGGGAAATTTCCAGAAAGATCCGAAATCTCTTGATTCAGAATGGTTTTGAGGTGGTGGAAGTGTGTACAACAGGGGCACAGGTTGTTCATCGTGTGGAAGAATTGGGAGAAGGACTGGTTATTTGCGGATATAAATGTTCTGATATGATTTACAGTGAATTATGGGAATATCTTCCGGAGAGGATCTGGATGCTTTTGATTGCCTCCCGGCCGTATTTGGATGATTGCGGAGATCCCAAGATACAGAAACTGACGATGCCTTTGAAAGGTCATGAACTGGTCATCAAAGCAAGGGAGATGATTGGAGAGATCTCAAAAGAACAAAAGCGCAGTAAGTCAAAGCCAAAACAAAGATCGCGAGAAGAAGTCGAATTATTGGAAGAAGTCAAACAGTTATTAATGGATAACAATCGGATTTCGGAAGATGAAGCGCACAGTTACATTCAGCAGCGAAGCATGAACAGTGGTGTGGGGCTGATTGAAATGGCAAAAATGATCAAGGAATCATTTACATATTAAAATTTAGGAGGAGACTATGTTTAAGATTAACGACAACTATTTGAAACTTCCGGGAAGCTATTTATTTTCAACCATTGCAAAAAAGGTGAATGCCTATTCTGCGGCAAATCCTGAGAAAGATATCATTCGTCTTGGAATCGGAGATGTAACCCAGCCTTTGGCGCCTGTCATTATTCAGACGCTCCATGAGGCAGTGGATGAGATGGCACATGCAGAGACATTTCACGGATATGCTCCGGATCTCGGATATGAATTTTTAAGAAATGCCATTGTCCAAAATGACTATAAAGATCGCGGAGCTGATATTTCAGCAGATGAAATTTTTGTCAGTGATGGTGCAAAGTGTGATTCAGGAAATATTCAGGAAATTTTTGCCAAGGAAAATAAGATTGCTGTATGCGATCCGGTATATCCGGTGTATGTGGATACCAATGTTATGGCGGGAAGAACGGGAACCTATGATCCCAGTACGGAAACATGGAGTGATGTGATTTACATGCCTTGTACAGCAGAAAATAATTTTGCGCCGGAATTTCCGAAGGAGATACCGGATATTATTTATCTGTGTTTCCCGAACAATCCAACCGGGTCTACCATTACGAAAGAGCAGCTTCAGGGATGGGTAGATTACGCCAATAAACATGGTGCTGTCATTATTTACGATGCAGCTTATGAGGCGTATATTTCGGAGGATGATGTGGCTCATACAATTTATGAGTGTGAAGGAGCCAGAACCTGTGCCATTGAGCTAAAGAGCTTTTCAAAAAATGCGGGATTTACCGGCGTGCGTTTGGGCTACACTGTGGTTCCGAAAGAATTAAAGTGCAAAGATGTTGCTCTTCATGCATTATGGGCAAGACGTCATGGAACGAAATATAACGGCGCTCCATATATTGTGCAGAAAGCCGGTGAAGCAGTTTATTCCGAAGCTGGAAAAGTACAGTTAAAAGAGCAGGTTGGATATTATATGAACAATGCAAGGGTGATTTTTGAAGGTTTAAAAGATGCGGGATATACCGTATCCGGCGGAGTGAACGCCCCTTATATCTGGCTGAAGACGCCGGAGCATATGACATCATGGGAATTTTTTGATGATCTTTTGGAACGCGCCAATGTTGTGGGAACTCCTGGATCAGGATTCGGACCAAGTGGAGAAGGATATTTCCGGCTTACGGCATTTGGAAATTATGAGAACACTGTCGAGGCGATCAGACGGATAAAAGAAATGTAACAGGACAAAAGAAACAGGAAGAAGCGAGGAAAGACCGTGCTCTTCCTGTTTTTAGATTATGATGGTTTTTTTGGATCAATAAACAGGAAAGTCAGCGGGCTTGTCCACTTTGTTTTGATATGATACAATAGGAATCATACGAAGAAAATCAGAATAAAAAGGAGATACACCAATGAAGATGTTAGCTCTTGAGCAGGAATTAAAAGAAAATGCTTACCCTGGACGGGGAATTGTAATTGGACGATCAGAGGACGGAAAGAAAGCGGTCACAGCATATTTTATTATGGGGCGCAGTGAGAACAGTCGTAATCGCATTTTTGCAGAGGAAGGGGAAGGAATCAGAACACAGGCGTTTGATCCTGCAAAGTTAGAAGACCCGAGTCTGATTATTTATGCGCCGGTACGTGTTCTTGGCAAGGAAACCATTGTGACAAATGGAGATCAGACAGACACAATCTATGAAGGCAGAGAAAAGGGGCTGACTTTTGAACAGTCTTTGAGAACCCGTGAATTTGAGCCGGATGCACCAAATTATACTCCTAGAATTTCAGGAATTATGAAAGTAGAAAACGGAGCGTATCACTATGCCATGTCAATTTTAAAAAGCAACCATGGGAGTCCGGAGGGATGCAATCGTTTTACATTTACATATGAGAATCCGGCAGCTGGAGAAGGCCGCTTCATTCATACCTATATGCATGACGGCGATCCGCTTCCAAGCTTTGAAGGAGAACCGAAACTGGTGGGGATTGAGGGCGATATTGACGACTTCACACAGATGTTATGGAACAGCTTAAACGATGACAACAAAGTATCCCTGTTTGTACGCTACATTGATATTGCAGACGGAACATACGAGACCAGAATTGTCAATAAGAACAAATAAGAAAAGGAGAACGCTGGAAATGAAAGAATTAGAGTTAAAGTATGGGTGTAACCCAAATCAAAAACCATCAAAAATCTGTATGGCGGACGGAAGTGATCTTCCCATTGAAGTTTTAAACGGGAAACCTGGATATATCAATTTTTTGGATGCATTTAACGGATGGCAGCTGGTGCGGGAACTGAAGAAAGCAACCGGACTTCCGGCGGCAACTTCCTTTAAACATGTATCACCGGCAGGTGCTTCTGTCGGACGTCCGATGTCTGATACATTGAGAAAAATTTACTGGGTGGACGATATGGGAGATTTATCTCCTTTGGCATGTGCCTATGCCAGAGCCAGAGGCGCAGACCGTATGTCTTCTTTTGGGGACTTTATCGCTTTGTCAGATGAGTGTGATGCCGATACCGCTCGTTTGATCAAACGGGAGGTATCCGATGGAGTCATTGCGCCGGGATACAGCGAAGAAGCGCTGGAAATCTTAAAGCAAAAGAAAAATGGAAATTATAATGTGATTAAAATTGACGAGTCTTATCAGCCTGCGCCATTGGAGCATAAAGAAGTTTTTGGCGTAACGTTTGAGCAGGGAAGACAGGAGCTCCCCATTGATGACGCTCTGTTATCCAATGTTGTGACAGAGAACCGGGAGATTCCAAAAGAAGCGCTGATGGATTTGAAAATTTCTCTGATTGTTTTAAAATATACACAGTCAAATTCTGTATGCTTCGTAAAAGACGGTCAGGCGATCGGAATTGGCGCAGGACAGCAGTCCAGAGTTCATTGCACCCGTCTGGCAGGACAGAAAGCGGATAACTGGTGGTTAAGACAATGTCCGAAAGTTATGAATCTGCCGTTTAAAGAAAATATCCGACGTGCAGACCGTGACAATGCCATTGATTTGTACATCGGAGAAGAATATATGGATGTGCTGGCAGATGGCGCATGGGAAAACATCTTTACAGAGAAGCCGGAGATTTTTACCAAGGAAGAAAAGAGAGCATGGCTGGACAAACTTACGGATGTGACATTGGGTTCTGACGCATTTTTCCCATTCTTTGATAACATTGAGCGTGCGCACAAGAGCGGTGTGAAATATATTGCACAGCCGGGCGGATCCGTGAGGGATGATGCTGTTATTGAGTGCTGCAATAAGTACCATATGGCGATGGCGTTTACGGGAATTCGTTTGTTCCATCACTAGAGACGCGAGATTGTGGAGATATTGTAAAACAAAAAGAAACAATCCCCTTATGAGCGAGGGGCTTGTTTCTTTTTGTGTGAGAAAATACGGTGAAGTAAAATCCAGCCAATACCGCCAATGGCAAGAATCAATGCCAACAGCTGTGAAACACGGATTCCGGTAGATCCAATCATTAAAGAGTCAGTCCGAAGACCTTCAATGAAAAATCGTCCGATTCCGTATCCGGCGGCGTATAAAGCAATCAATTCACCATCGAAAGTCTTGCGTTTTGTAAACCAGAGAATGAGAAGTAAAACTGCCAGGTTCCAAAGCGATTCGTATAAAAAGGTCGGGTGAACCTGAATGTAGGAAACCGTATGACTTCCGGAGGTAAGATAAACTGCCTGGTCGTATAAACCGGATTCAATGATTTCAGAGAGTCGGCCTTGATGAAGAAAATAATCCGTAGGAATTTGCATGGCAAAGAGATGATCGGTAAAACCGCCAAAGGCTTCCCGATTAAAGAAATTTCCCCATCTTCCGATAATCTGACCAACCAGTAAGCCTTTGACGGCAACGTCTCCGAATTGAAGTAAGGAGACGTTGCGTATTTTACAAAAAATAAAAAGAGTCATCACGGCTGCAAGAATACCTCCGTAGATTGCCAGACCGCCGTTTCGGATCTGTAAAATTTCGTCGAGATGATTTTTATAATAATCCCAGGAAAATATAACATAATAAAGCCTTGCTCCCACAATGGATGGAATTAACATGCAGAGCAAGTAGTCAAAGACAAGTTCGGGATCAAACTGTTTTGACCGTTTGGCTGCAAAATAGGAAACAATCAATCCAAATAGAAAACCACAGGCAATAATAACACCATAATATTTGATTTCCAGTCCTCCGATGGAAAAACCATCTCCCACGTGCTTTAATACAATTCCCATATGAGGAAATCGAATGCTTTGTTCCATTTTTATGTCCTTTCCGTAATAAAGATATTTGGATGGAAAAAATCTGATTTGGTTCCATCTGATTTTCTCCGTACTCATGATACAGCGAAACAGAAAAAATGTAAACCTAAAAATTGCTGCGTAAGAGATAAGGCGGTAAATAGAAAAGTGGCAGAATTTGAAACTGAATATTCACAAAGATACCATGGTATGGTATAATACAGATTGCTATATTGGGGCTTCTTGAGAAAGAAGCTAAAATATGGCGAAAAATCTAAAAGGCAAAGAATTTAGTCTGGGTATAACTCAAGAAACTACAGGAGCGTAGAGTATGTTTTGCGGAGGCAGTTTAGATAGATGAGTACAGCGATATTTCGATGCTCTCAGAACTGAAAAAACAAAAAAATAAGAGGATTTCAGAAATTTTAAAAGAATGGGAAGAATTTGTATTTGTGTGTCGAAAAGGAACGCCGGTCAAGAACAGCACATATGATACAGTACTGTTTAAGATTTGTGATAAAGCAAAAATTCCAAGATTTTCTATGCATATCTTGA
>NZ_BAAJCL010000006.1:125452-125596 GCF_057535655.1 Anaerostipes stercorihominis
ACCGAAAAAACTTCAGATGTTACTGGACCATTCAAATATTGGAATTACGATGAACTTATATGTTCACACTACCGAGATAAGTATGCTGAAATCCCTTGAAATTAAAGGATTTATAGGAGGAAATAGAAAAATGAAATTAGGAAT
>NZ_BAAJCL010000007.1:0-121203 GCF_057535655.1 Anaerostipes stercorihominis
ACTAACCCAATTTGGATTAGTCTCAATGTTAAATTACTACACCAAAAGGTGTGTTACTTGTTAAGTTGATTGAACCGCCGTATACGGAACCGTACGTACGGTGGTGTGAGAGGTCGAAATTTCTCGCCTAAGAGGAATTTCTCCTACTCGATCCGGTACTTTTTCGTTTTACAATAAATGGTTCAAACTCCAGCTTTGTAACAAAGCTTCTTGGTTGGTTTTTTGTTTTGGAATCTCGGAGCCTTGCAATAATATCTACCGCCTCTCGTCCTTTTGCCTCGATGGAGTGTTCCACAGTGGTAAGTGAGATGCGGTTCATATCTGCCATCGGAATATTGTCAAATCCACAAACAGAAAAATCAGAGGGAACTTTATACTTCATTTCATAGAGAGCGTCGAGAATTCCGAATGCAACCATGTCGTTGTAGCCCACAAATGCGGTGGAAGAGGTTCCCTCTTCAAGAATTTGTTTGGTTAGGTTATATCCAGAAGAGTATTCCAAAAGGTTTGGGGACAGGAGATTATATTCCCCCGGAGAAAGGGAACGTATTTCAACACAATGTTCTCCAAGACCGTGTTCCAAAAATGTATTTACAAGACCATCGTATCGTTTGGAGCGGGAGCGCTCAATGCTGCTAATGGGAGTGGAAATATACGTGATTTTTGTATGCCCCAGCGATATCAGATGTTCTGCTACCAGCCTTGCCGGTTTCAGGCTGCTGACATGAATGGAATCGAAGGCAATGTCATCGTTTTTATCTCCAATATTCACAATGGGAAGCTGCTTGGACATTTCATTGACTTCCGGAAGAAATGAGGTTGGATAGAGATAGACAATGCCGGCGGTATCCAGATTGTCTTTGACCATATCCAGATAATATTGTTCGGTACTTGGGTTTCTGAGAGTTGGTGCGGCAAAGGTAACATATCCGTAATCATGAGCCCGTTCTGTGATGGAATGAATCAGAGTTGTATAATAGTGGTTTGAGAGGAACGGACACATGATGATGATAACTTTTGAAAGTGCATTGGAGTGAGAAATTTTCGATTTCTTTTTTTGATATCCCAGATCGCCGGCGGCGGAAAAGACTCTGCGTTTGGTTTCTTCGGAAAAGGAAACGCCGCTTTTGTTGTTTAAAATCATGGAAACCGCAGATTGGGAGACTCCCGCATGTCTGGCAATATCTTTTGTTGTGATCTTTTTCTTGTTGGCCATAACTCCTCCTAATCAAAATTTTTTAATTAATTAATTGCGATTAATAAAAATAAATTTTATTAGTAATAAAATGATAAATATTAATCAGATTAAATGTATCATAACACAAAAGGAAAAGAAAAGGTAGAGAAAATCAGGCTTTTTTCAGGAACGGATGACAGGCTGTGCAGATCTTTTGATCGGAGAAATCAAATGTGCCGTTAATAAATTAAAAAAATATTAATGAAAACCCATAAACATACGGAAATAAGCGGTTTTTTAGAGTTTGACAAGAGGGCACATCCGTGTTTAAATGATAACAGAAACGAAAACCAACACTTTTTAGGAGGAATGGAATTATGAGATTTTTTGTAGACACAGCCGATGTAGATCAGATTCGCAAAGCAAACGATATGGGAGTAATCTGTGGAGTAACAACAAATCCTTCCTTAATCGCAAAATCAGGAAGACAGTTTGATGATGTCATCAAGGAAATTACTTCCATTGTGGACGGAGCGATCAGCGGAGAAGTGAAAGCGACAACCACAGATGCAGAGGGAATGATTAAAGAAGGAAGAGAAATCGCAAAAATTCATCCGAATATGGTGGTTAAAATTCCTACAACAATTGAAGGATTAAAAGCTACAAAGGTTTTGGCTTCTGAAGGAATTAAGACAAATTTAACATTGATCTTTAACCCGAATCAGGCGCTTCTTGCAGCAAGAGCGGGAGCAACTTATGTATCTCCGTTCCTTGGAAGATTAGATGACATTTCTCAGAACGGTTTAGATTTAATTGCCGATATTAAAGAAATTTTTGATATGGCGGGAGATATTGATACACAGATTATCTGCGCAAGTGTTCGTAATCCGATCCACGTGATTGAATGCGCTAAGATGGGAGCAGATATTGCAACAGTACCTTACAGTGTATTTGAGCAGATGATGAAACACCCATTGACAGATCAGGGAATTGAGAAATTCCAGGCAGACTATAAAGCAGTATTCGGAGAATAAGAAAGGGTGGTATACACGATGACAACCGCAGAATTAAAGAAAACAGCCAATGAGATCCGTAAGGGCATTGTGAAATCAACGCATGCCGCAAAATCCGGACATCCGGGTGGATCTTTATCAGCAGCAGATGTATTTACATATTTATATTTTGTTGAGATGAATGTAGATCCGGAGAATCCAAAAGATGAGGATCGCGATCGCTTTGTATTATCCAAAGGTCATGTTGCGCCGGGATATTACGCAACATTAGCAGAGAGAGGTTTCTTCCCGAAAGAAGATCTGTTAACTTTAAGACATGTAGGATCCTATTTGCAGGGACATCCGGATATGAAGAAAATTCCTGGTGTTGATATGTCCAGCGGTTCTCTCGGACAGGGAATCTCAGCAGCTGTCGGTATGGCACTGGCTGCGAGATTACAGGACAAAGATTACCGCACCTATACACTTCTTGGAGATGGCGAGATTCAGGAAGGTCAGGTTTGGGAAGCCGCAATGTTTGCAGGAGCGAGAAAACTGGATAACCTGGTCGTGATTGTTGATAATAATGGTCTCCAGATTGATGGAAATATTGAAGATGTTTGCTCTCCATATCCGATTGCAGACAAGTTTAAAGCCTTTAATTTCAACGTCGTTGAAATCGACGGACATGATTTCGATCAGATTGCAGATGCATTTAAGCAGGCGAAGGAATGCAAAGGAATGCCAACTGCAATTGTGATGAAAACCGTCAAAGGAAAAGGTGTATCCTTTATGGAAAATCAGGCTTCATGGCATGGGGCTGCACCAAACGATGAACAATTAGAACAGGCACTGAAAGATTTAGAAAAGGTGGGCGAGTAAGATGGCAGATGTAAAGAAGATTGCGACAAGAGAAAGCTATGGAAATGCTTTGGTTGAATTAGGAAATGAAAACCCTAATGTTGTAGTTTTGGATGCCGACTTGGCCGCTGCAACAAAAACAGGCGTATTTAAGAAGGCGTTTCCGGAAAGACATATTGACTGTGGAATTGCCGAGTGCAACATGGTAGGTATCGGAGCAGGGCTGGCAGCAGCAGGAATGGTTCCGTTTGTCAGCAGTTTTGCAATGTTTGCAGCAGGACGTGCTTTTGAGCAGGTGAGAAATTCGATTGGATATCCTCATCTGAATGTGAAGATCGGGGCAACTCACGGCGGAATCTCTGTAGGAGAAGACGGAGCTACGCATCAGTGCTGTGAAGATATTGCTTTAATGCGCACAATTCCGGGAATGACAGTGATTGTTCCTTCTGATGATATTGAAGCAAAGGCAGCCGTAAAGGCAGCAGCGGAAATGGATGGTCCGGTTTATATGAGATTCGGACGTTTGGCAGTTCCGGTAATTAATGATGAAGACTATAAGTTTGAAATCGGAAAAGGAAAGGTCTTAAAAGAAGGTTCTGACGTTGCAGTCATTGCAAATGGACTTTGTGTGGCAGAAGCTATGGAGGCAGCAAAGAAATTAGAAGCAGACGGCATCAATGTGAAAGTCATTAATATGGCAACCGTAAAACCGTTGGATGACGCGTTGGTTTTGGAAGCAGCAAAAGAGACCGGAAAAGTCGTTGTTGTAGAAGAACATTCCGTTATCGGCGGACTGGGAAGCGCTGTATGTGATGTTCTGGCAGAAAAGGCACCGACACCGGTATTAAAGATTGGTGTGAATGATGAGTTCGGACATTCCGGACCTGCGATTGAATTGATCAAAGAATTTGGTTTGGATGCAGACAGCATTGCGGCAAAAGTAAAAGCTTTTGTGAGATAAATAATAAGAATAAGAAAAAATAAAAAGCAGAAGATTTGCTCTGACAGCAGATCTTCTCTTTTTTTAGGTGGACTTATGGTTTTTGCTTTCCTCTATTACAAAAACGCTCCGCAGGATGCACACGATGTGCAGAGGAAAGCTGCGAAAGCTTACAATCCCGGAATGTGCCTTTGGCACTTCCGGTGATTTGGTGATGTCTTTGGTTTGATCGTAAGAAAAAATCATGTTATAATAAAAGCTATGTCAGAAACGTATACCGCAGGGCACGCGTAAATTCAAAGCCCTGCGGCTGGGTGGACTTTGTCCGATAAGGTATAAAAATTAAGGAGTTTAAGATGGGAAAATATTTTGGAACAGATGGATTTCGGGGAGAAGCGAATATAGATTTAACTGTGGAACACGCATATAAGGTGGGGCGTTTTATCGGGTGGTATTTTAATCAGAAAACAGCCAGAGCAAAGGTTGTGATTGGAAAGGATACGAGACGCAGTAGCTATATGTTTGAGAATGCCTTGGTGGCAGGGCTTACAGCTTCCGGGGCGGATGCTTATATGCTGTATGTTACCACAACGCCGAGTGTAGCGTACGTAGTAAGAACAGAGCAGTTTGACTGCGGCATTATGATTTCTGCCAGTCATAATCCGTTTTATGATAATGGAATCAAATTAATAAATGCCAAGGGCCACAAAATGGAAGCAGAGGTTGAGGAAAAAATTGAAGCATACATTGATGGGAAAATCGAAGAACTTCCATTTGCGACAAAAAAAGAGATAGGAAGGGCAAAAGATTATTCTGCGGGAAGAAATCACTACATCGGATATTTGATTTCTTCTGCGGATCGTTCTTTTAAAGGAATGAAGGTTGGACTGGATTGCGCCAACGGAAGTTCCTTTGCCATCGCCGAAAATGTGTTTAAGGCCTTGGGGGCAGAGACTTACGTCATAAATCAGGACCCGGATGGAACCAATATTAATACCAACTGCGGATCTACACATATTGAAATTTTACAGGGATATGTTAAAGAAAATCATCTGGATGTGGGATTTGCTTATGATGGAGACGCAGACCGTTGTATTGCTGTGGATGAGAACGGGAAAGTTGTGGATGGAGATTTGATTCTTTATGTGTGCGGTCAGTATATGAAGAAGCATGGAGAATTGAACAACAATACGGTTGTTACAACAGTGATGTCAAATCTTGGGCTTTACAAGGCGTTGGATGCAGCGGGAATCAGTTATGAGAAAACAGCAGTAGGCGATAAGTATGTCAATGAGAATATGGTGAAAAATGGGCATGCGCTGGGAGGAGAGCAGTCCGGGCATATTATTTTCAGAAAGTTTGCAACGACTGGGGATGGAATTTTAACTTCTCTTAAGATTATGGAAGCCATGATGGAACAGAAGCAGACACTGGGACAGTTGATTGAACCGGTTGATATTTTCCCTCAGATTCTGGAAAATGTCCGAGTGGAAGATAAGAAAGCCGCACAGGAAGATGAGGATGTCAGAGCAGTGGTTGCGGAAGTAGAAAAAGAACTGGGAGATGACGGAAGAATTTTGGTTCGCGAAAGCGGAACCGAACCGCTGATCCGTGTGATGGTAGAGGCAAGAAGTCATGAAATCTGCAGGAGTCAGGTGGATCGAGTGGTGAAGGTTTTAAGACAGAAAGGTCATGTCGTCAAATAATTTATGGAAAAGTTATATGCAGATATTATCATTAATATTTCTCATGAGGCACTGGATCGGGTATTTGGATACAAAGTGCCTTTTTCCTTAATGAGCAAAATCCGGGTGGGACAGCAGGTTGTTGTTCCATTTGGGTGTTCCAATAAAGAACAGAAAGGATATGTTGTACGTCTTGCATCTTCGATTGATTATGATGAAAGCAAAGTGAAGGAGATTCTTCGGATTGAAACAAACCACGTAGGCGTGGAGTCGAAGATGATGGAACTTGCCGCATGGATTCGGCGAAATTATGGTTCTACCATGATTCAGGCGTTAAAGACGGTGCTTCCTGTGCAGGAGAAAATAACCGGAAAAGTGCATAAATATTTAGAACTTTCCATAGATCCTGTCCATGGACAGGCTTTGCTGGAGGAGTATTTTTCAAAGCACTATACCGCAAAAGCAAGGCTTTTGGCGGCGTTGCTGGATAATCGAAGAATTTCGTGGGAAAGGGCAGCAAAGGATTTAAAGATTTCAAAAGGTACGGCAGATCGTATGGAGGAGGATGGAATTCTCCGGATTGTGACAGAGTCCTGTTACCGCAATCCGAACCCGGTGATTCAGCGAGGAAAACCACCGAACATATTAAATGATCAGCAGCAAAAGCTGGCAGATGAGTTTCGGGAGGATTTTTCACGGGGGGATCGGAAAACTTATCTGCTGCATGGAGTGACCGGAAGCGGCAAGACGGAAGTATATCTGGCAGCCATCGAAGAGGTTCTTGCCTGTGGGAAGCAGGTGATTGTTTTAATCCCGGAAATTGCTCTGACTTATCAGACGGTTGTAAGGTTTATGGAGCGGTTTGGAGAGAAGGTTTCGATCTTAAATTCCAGATTGTCGAAAGGCGAAAAATACGATCAGTGGCTGCGTGCAAAGCGGGGAGAAGTGGATGTTATCATCGGACCGAGGTCGGCATTGTTTGTGCCGTTTCCCAATCTGGGACTCATTATTATAGATGAGGAACACGAAGGAAGCTATAAAAGTGAGCAGACACCCAAATATCATGCAAGAGAAGTGGCAATTGAGAAAGCAAGAATGGAAGGGGCATCGGTGATTCTCGGTTCTGCGACTCCTTCGGTGGAAAGCTATAAAAATGCGCTGGAGGGGCGCTACAGGCTTTGGGAGCTTACAAAGCGGGCAAAAGAAGCAATCTTGCCTCAGGTATATATTGAAGATTTAAGGGAAGAATTAAAGGCCGGAAACCGAAGTATGTTCAGCCGAAAATTAAAGGCGCTGATGGAAGAGCGATTGGCGCGGGGCGAGCAGATGATGTTGTTTTTAAACCGCAGAGGGTATGCGGGGTTTGTCTCCTGCCGAAGCTGCGGACATGTGATTCAATGTCCGCACTGTGATGTGTCGATGACCTATCACAGAGAGGGGATGCTAAAGTGTCATTATTGCGGTTTCCAACAGCCGATGGTGAAGATCTGTCCCCAGTGCGGCAGTCCCTATATTGCTGCGTTTGGGCTGGGAACGCAAAAAGTGGAGGCGGCTTTGCACCGGGAATTTCCCAATGCGAAAGTTTTGAGAATGGATATGGATACCACAAAAAAGAAACATAGCCATGAGCAGATTTTAACCGCCTTTTCCAAAGGAGAAGCAGATATTCTGGTGGGAACCCAGATGATTGTAAAAGGGCATGATTTTGCCAATGTGACGCTGGTTGGGGTTCTTGCGGCAGATTTGTCATTGCACGCCAGTGATTACCGGGCAGGGGAGCGAACTTTTCAGCTTTTGACGCAGGCGGCGGGAAGAGCCGGACGGGGAGAAAAAAAGGGGGAAGTTGTGATTCAGACCTATTCTCCGGAGCATTACAGCATTGCAGCTGCGGCAAAACAAGATTATCAGGCATTTTATCAGGAAGAAATAAGTTATCGGACCCTGCTTCGGTATCCGCCGCAGTGGCAGATGCTGGTAGTTTTTATTTCCGGTGAAGATCAAAAACAGGTAGCATCTGCAGCTCAGGCGATGGCAGCGGTAATCCGGCACATGGATCTTGCGGTTGTCGGACCAAGCGAGGCCAGCTTTGGAAAAATCAATGATCAGTATCGATGGGTAATTTATATAAAAAACGAAAAAATTGAAATATTAATTCAGGCAAAAGACCGTCTGGAAGAGTGGATCGAACAAAAAAAAATCCGCAGAAATTTGTTAGTAAATTTCGATTTTAATCCAATGAATAGTTATTAAATAAGTAGGAAGGAGCAATAAAATGGCAATTCGGAAAATACGAGTGATGGGAGACGATGTTCTCAGAAAAACAGCAAAGGAAGTCAAAGAGATCACACCTAGAATTCAGACCTTAATTGAGGATATGTATGAAACAATGTATGAGGCGATGGGAGTTGGACTGGCAGCGCCTCAGGTCGGGATTTTGAAAAGAATCGTAGTGATTGATACCGGAGAAGAGGGAGAGCGGGTCACCTTAGTAAATCCGAGAATTATTCACAGAGACGGAGAACAGATCGGAGAAGAAGGGTGCTTAAGTCTTCCGGGAAAAGTAGCCGTTGTGAAGCGGCCGGATCACGTGATTTGCAGCGCCTATGACGAAAATATGGATCCGGTCACAGTCGAGGGATTCGGTCTGTTTGCCAGGGCAATTTGTCATGAGCTGGATCATTTGGATGGAGTACTCTATCCGGATGTGGCAGAGGGACCGGTAAAAGAGGTTGCATACGAAGAAGGAGAGTAGAATGAGAGCAGTATTTATGGGAACTCCGGAGTTTGCGGTACCGACACTTCAGGCTCTGATCGATCATCATCAGGTGGAGGCTGTGGTCACACAGCCAGATAAACAAAGCGGGAGGGGAAAAAAATGGAAGTTTCCTCCGGTCAAGGAAAAAGCGGCAGAGTACAATATTCCGGTGTATCAGCCGGAGAAAGCAAGAGATGAAGCATTTGTGGAGATTCTTCAAAATATAAATCCGGATGTGATTGTAGTTGTGGCATACGGTCAGATTCTTCCGGAGAGTATTTTGAAAATTCCAAAGTACGGATGCATCAATGTCCATGGCTCCCTTCTACCAAAGTATCGGGGGGCAGCCCCGATTCAGTGGGCAGTTTTAGATGGGCAGAAAAAAACCGGAATCACTACCATGTACATGGAAAAAGGTTTGGACACCGGAGATATGATTGAGAAAGAAGAGATTTTTCTGACCCCAAAAGAAACGGCAGGATCTCTTCACGATAAATTGATGAAAGCGGGAGCAGAGCTGCTTTTAAAAACTCTGAAAAAACTGGAGGATGGAACGGCAGTTCGCATCAAACAGGAAGATGCACAGAGTTCTTATGCCAGTATGCTGACTAAAGAGATGGGACAGATTGATTTTTCAAAATCTGCCGGAGAAATTGAATGTCTGATCCGGGGAATGAATCCGTGGCCAAGCGCCTATACGTTTTTTCACGGAAAAACATTGAAAATATGGGAGGCGGAGGTTGTTGACGGATATTCGGACGGAGAGCCGGGAACCATTCTGGATGTGACCAAGGATGCTATGATTGTGGCTGCCGGAGAGGGAGCTTTGAAGCTGCAGGAAATTCAAATGGCAGGGAAAAAACGAATGAAGGTTTCCGCATTTTTGCTTGGAACTCAGGTGGAAAAAGGAATCAAGTTGGGAGATTAACATGGAAAATCCAAGAGAATGTGCACTGAATGTGCTGATCCGGGTGGATAAAAAAGAGGAATTATCACACATAGCCATTGGAAATGTACTGGAAAGATATCAGTTTTCGTCAAAGCGGGACAGAGCTTTTTTTACAAGGCTTACCGAGGGAACCTTAGAGCGGCAGATCACCATTGATTACATTGGAGATCAGTTTTCTAAAATAAAAATCCGAAAATGCAAGCCTTTGATTCGCAGCCTGCTGCGCATGAGCATTTATCAGATTTTATATATGGATCAGGTTCCGGATTCCGCCGTCTGCAATGAGGCAGTAAAATTAGCGAAAAAACGTGGATTTTCCGGATTATCCGGATTTGTAAACGGAGTGCTGCGAACGATTTCCAGAAAGAAAGAGCAAATAAAGTTTCCGGAAAAAGAAAAAGACCCGTTTCTCTATTTTTCTGTTGTCTATTCCATGCCGGAGTGGCTGGTTCGCTTTTTTCACAGGACCTATGATCTGGAGACGGTTGAGAGGATTCTTGCTTCTTATTTAGAGGAAAAGAAAACAACGCTTTGTTGTCTCATTTCCAGAGACGAGAAAGAAAACATCAGACGGTCTCTTGTCAAAGAGGGAGTGACAGTGGAGGATGGCAGTTTTCTTGAGAATGCTCTCCGTATCTCAGGCTATGATTTTTTATATCGTCTGGAGGCATTTCGAGAAGGAAAGTGCATCGTTCAGGATGAAAGCTCTATGCTGGCAGCATCGCTGCTGGATGCCAAGGAGGGACAGACGATTCTGGACCTTTGCAGCGCACCGGGCGGGAAAGCTATTTATGCCGCAGATCAGATGAAGGGAAGCGGAATGGTTTTTTCCAGAGATTTGACAGAGTATAAAGTTGATCTGGTGGAGGAAAATATAGAACGCACAGGGCTTAAAAATCTTCGGACACAGGTATTTGACGCCAGAGAACTGGATGAAGAGTTTTTGAATCGGGCAGATGCGGTAATTGCGGATTTACCGTGTTCCGGTCTTGGAATTATGGGAAGAAAAAATGATATTAAATACCATATTTCTGAGGAAGGAATGAAAGATCTGGTGAAATTACAAAGAGAGATTCTTGAGAATGCTGTGAAATATGTAAAACCGGGGGGAATTCTATTGTACAGCACTTGTACGATCAATCCGGAAGAAAACGAAGAGAATTACCATTGGATTTTAGAAAATTACGATTATGAACCGGTAGATCTGCGACAGGAGCTGCCGGAGGGATTAGAGATTGATACGGCGGCAAAGGGGTATCTGCAGCTTTTGCCGGGAATTCATCCGTGTGATGGATTTTTTGTCGGAAAGTTAAGGAGACGATAAGATGGATTTAAAGTCAATGACACTTCCCGAGCTTTGCGAATACATGGAGGCGATTGGAGAGAAAAAGTTTCGAGGCAGGCAAGTGTTTCAGTGGTTTCATAAACATTTGGCATTGTCGATGGAGGAAATGAACAATCTTCCCAAATCGTTGAAAGAAAAAATTGCGCAAAATGGAAGTATTTACGGGGTGAAGCCTCTGGATTGTTATATTTCAAAATTAGATGGAACAAGAAAGTATCTGTTTGAATTATATGACGGAAATATCATTGAGAGTGTCTTAATGAAATACCGGCATGGAAATTCTGTCTGCATTTCCTCGCAGGCAGGATGCCGGATGGGATGCAGGTTCTGCGCGTCGACTCTGGGCGGACTGGACCGAAATTTAGAGCCTTCAGAGATGCTGTCTCAAATTTATTATATTCAAAGGGATCTCGGGGAAAGAATATCCAATGTGGTGATGATGGGAACCGGAGAACCTATGGACAATTTTGAAAATGTTTTAAGATTTTTGGAACTGATTACTTCTGAGGATGGATTAAAGATCAGCCAGAGGAATCTTACGATTTCCACCTGTGGCATTGTTCCAAAGATTATAGAACTGGCACGGCATCATTTTCAGATTACTTTGGCAATTTCACTTCATTCGCCCAATGATCCCATGCGCAGAGAGCTGATGCCGATTGCAAACAAATATTCCCTGGAGGAGCTCTTTGATGCCTGCCATTTTTATTTCCAGGAGACAAACCGAAGAATTACCTTTGAGTACAGTCTTGTAGCAGGGGTCAATGATCGTCCGGAACATGCCAGAGAGCTGGCATCAAGGCTTTCCGGGTTTGCATGTCATGTCAATCTGATTCCGGTAAACCCCATCAAAGAGAGGGATTTTAAGCAGTCCGTACCGGAATCTGTCATGGAATTTAAAAAGATACTTGAAAAAAATCGTGTAAATGTTACCATAAGAAGGGAAATGGGCGCAGATATTCATGCAGCCTGTGGACAGCTTAGACGAAAGAAACTGCAGTCAAGAGTGTAAAGGAGAACGAAGATGCGATCCGTAGGAGCCTCACATATCGGAAAAGTCCGTACAGAAAATCAAGATAGAATTTTCTTTAGCGATCAGCCGGTAGGCAATTTGAAAAGTCTGTATATTGTTGCAGACGGAATGGGAGGACATCAGTCCGGAGGGTATGCGGCAGATTATGCTGTCAAACGCTTTGTGGAATTGGTGGAAGCCTCTGAGGAGAAAAATACGATAGAGTGTATGAGAGAAGCGATTGCTGCAGTGAATCAGGAAATTTCAGACAAATGCAGAAATGATGTTCAATATGCCGGAATGGGTACGACGTTTGTGGCGGCAGAGGTTTCGGATGAGAAAATTACAGTGATGAATATCGGAGACAGCCGATTGTATTATGGAGAGAAAGAGCTTAAGCAGATTACCGTAGATCACTCCTATGTGGAAGAATTGATTCATGCGGGGGTGCTGAAGAGAGAACAGGGAAGGTTTCATCCGAAGAAGAATTTGATTACAAGAGCAGTGGGAGGACAGACCGCAGTTCCAGATTTCTTTGAATTGGAAGCTAAGGAAGGATACCTGCTGCTCTGCAGCGATGGACTTACCAATATGATAGCTGATGACGAATTAAAAGAACTTCTTTTAGATCACAGCCAGATCGAAAAGAAAGCCAATCAGATGATTGCCCGTGCCAATGAGTACGGCGGGAAGGATAATATTTCGCTGGTGATTGTGGATTTAAGGAGATGAGGTGAGGACGGATGTTAGAATTGGGTACGATGCTGGGAAGCCGCTATGAGATTTTGAAAAGAATCGGCAGCGGCGGAATGGCAGATGTATATATGGCAAAAGATCATAAATTAAATCGAAAGATAGCAGTAAAAGTTTTAAAAAGTGAATACGTAGAAGATGAGAAATTTTTAAGAAAATTTGAGATAGAAGCACAGGCAGTGGCTCGCCTGAACCATCCCAATATTGTAAATATTTATGATGTGGGGATGGAAGACGGCGTGAATTATATTGTGATGGAATTGGCGGATGGAATGACTCTCAAGGATTATATTCGGCGCAAGGGATATCTGTCTCCAAAGGAGACGGTAGAGATTTCTCTGCAGATTGCTTCGGCAATTTCCCATGCGCATAAAAATCATATTATCCACAGAGATATTAAGCCTCAGAATATTCTGGTATCCGAAAGCGGAAATATTAAGGTGACAGATTTCGGCATTGCCAAGGCAGCCAACAATAATACGGTGACCTCCACGGCAACGGCCATGGGGTCTGTTCATTATATTTCGCCGGAGCAGGCAAAGGGAAGGTTTTGCGATGAGAAGAGCGATATCTATTCTCTTGGAATTACGATGTATGAGATGGCAACCGGTCATGTGCCGTTCGACCATGAAAATGGCGTAACCATTGCGCTGATGCATTTGCAGAATGAAATTGTTCCGCCGAGTCAGATTCGGGAAGATATTCCGGATAGTCTGGAAAAGATTATTTTGAAATGTGCCATGAAGAAACCGGAAGAACGCTATCAGACAGCAGAAGAATTAATCAGTGATCTGAAATTGGTGTTTGAGGATACGTCAGGGGAATATATCGGCGTTATGCCGGCTATGGATGATTCGCCGACGATTATGATTGATCAAAGTGAGCTCGGACAGGAGGAAGGGGAAATCACTGAGGATTCTGTGTTGGAAAACGGGCATGAAAATGCGTATGTGGACGGATTCGACGAAGAAGATGAGGGAGGAATGAATTCAAAGCTGGAAAAACTGGTGATTGTGCTGGCAGCAGTTGTGGGCGCGATCATTTTAATTTCTGTTTTGGTTTTTGTTGTCCGCAGTTCCGGACTGTTTAAATCCGGAAAAAGTACAGGAACGACGAAGGTATCCGTGACCACGGAATCTATGGAAACTACAGAAGATAACGAACCGTATCTTGTTCCGAAGGTTGTGGGTATGTCTTACGATGCGGCAAAAGAGCTGATCGGAGATAATTTAAAAATTAAAAAAGTGGAAAAATATGACGATGGATATGAAGAAGGAATGGTAGCAGCTCAGAGTCCGGAGAGTGACGTGGAAGTGGAAAAAGGCACTGAGATTACTCTGACGGTCAGCAAAGGAAGAGATCCGAGCAAAGAGGAAGTGGCAGTACCGGATGTGGAAGACAGGAGCGAATCCTCCGCAAAAAGTACATTAAATGAGCTTGGATTCCGCGTAAAGGTAAAGCAGGCGTATAGTTCTGATGTGAAGGAAGGGTATGTGATTTCTCAGTCTCCGTCGGGAGGAACGAAGATGCAGAAGGGTTCCTCTGTTATCATTACCGTCAGCAAAGGCGAGAAGGAAGTCGAGAAGGTGACTGTGCCGAATTTGAAGTATTATACACAGTCCGAGGCGAGACAGCAGTTAAGAAATATGGGACTGAGTCTCGGAAGTGTCTTAACAGAGTATAGTGATACTGTGGAAAGGGGTCTGGTCATCCGTCAGACGATCAGTGCGGGAACCAGGGTGAAGAAGGGAACGGCTGTGGGAATCTATATCAGTCAGGGACCCAGAACCGGTTCTACGGAAAGTACCGAAGACGATATTCAGTCGGAAGAATAACAGGAGTGTTGAAGTTTCATGCAGGGAAAAATCATCAAAGGAATTGCAGGGTTTTATTATGTGCAGACGGAAGACAAATTATATGAATGCAAAGCAAAAGGTATTTTCCGCAATAAGAAGATGAAACCCTTAGTGGGGGATAATGTGGAAATTGATGTTTTGGATGAGGCAGATCAGGAAGGAAATATTGTAAAGATTTTCCCAAGAAAGAATGAACTGCTTCGTCCCGCTGTTTCCAATGTGGATCAGGCGCTGATTATTTTTGCGGCAAAAAATCCAAACCCCAATTATAATCTGTTGGACCGGTTTTTAATGATGATGGAAAAGCAGGGGGTTCCGGTGATTGTCTGTTTTAATAAGGTCGACCTTGCAAAAGAAAAAGATTTAAAATTGCTGGAGTCCGTGTATGAGCACTGCGGACATATGGTAAAATTTATGAGTGTAAAAGAGGAAGAAGGAATTGACGAAATCCGCAGCTTGATTCTGAAAAAGACAACGGTTCTTGCAGGACCTTCCGGAGTCGGAAAATCTTCTTTGATGAACGTCCTTCATCCGCAGGCGCAGATGGAGACCGGGGAAGTCAGTCAGAAAATTCAAAGAGGACGTCATACTACAAGACATTCGGAGCTGATCTGTGTGGAGAGCGATACCTTTGTTTTGGATACTCCGGGATTTAGCTCTTTGTTTGTCCATATGTTTGAGAAAGATGAAATCCGGGATTATTTTCAGGAATTTGCTCCATACGAAGATCAGTGCCGATTCCAGGGGTGCAGTCATACTCATGAGCCCGACTGCGGAGTCAAAAAGGCGTTGGAGGAGGGCAAAATCAGTCGGATTCGGTATGATAATTATGTAAATATTTATACAGAATTAAAAGAAAAGAGAAAATGGTAATGAAGGTATTAATTCTTACAGGCGGAGATTTTGATCAGAAATTTGTTTCAGAATATATCGAAAAATGGAAACCGGATCGGATCATTGCCGCAGACCGCGGATTATTACATGCAAAAGCGCTGGGGGTTTGCCCTGACGTGATGCTGGGAGACTTTGACAGCTGCGACCGAAGCGTTTTGGAGGAATTTGCAGAGGGAGATAAAATTGTTGTTCCATGTGAAAAGGATGATACGGATACCGGACTGGCAGTAGAGCATGCGATCACATCAGGCGCGCAGGAAATTCTTTTGGCGGGAGGAATCGGCACAAGGATGGATCATGTGCTCGGAAATATTGGTCAGTTATTTTACGCGGAACAAAAAGGCGTGAGAGCACAGCTAATTGACGCGCATAACCGCATTCGGGTCTTAAAGCACAGTACTCGGATTGCCAAAAAAGATGTATTCGGAAATTATATCTCGCTGATTCCGATGTATGAAGCAAAAGGCGTGACACTGCGGGGATTTAAATACCTTCTTCATGAAGATACGCTGGTATTTCATGAATCCTGGGGGATCAGCAATGAACTGAAGGAAGAAGAAGGACAGATTTCTTTCCGGGAGGGACGTCTGATTTTAATAGAAAGCAAAGATTGAGGTGAATCATGAAACGTACAAATGAAACAAGACAACAAAAAAGCAATCTAAAAGGGAAACTGGAGAAAATCCTCTGGACTTGTCTGATTCTAATGTTTATCGTATCTGTGGCGGGAATGTTTCTCGGCGCTTATATGAAAGGATCAGAGTTTTATCAGATTTGTTTTGAGATGACCATTTTTTCAGTGATTATTTTAACAGCGGAGCGGTTCTATTTCGGAAAAGAAATGGGAAGAGATATGCCGCTTGTGTTTAACATCGGATATTGGCTCATTATGGCATGGGCATTGATTTTAATTCTCCATTATCTGGGCGTGCAGTTTTTGGATTTTCTGATGACTGTGAATAACCGTGTCTTTTGGGTGGTTGTTCCGACCTTAAGTCTTCTGTGGATGACCCGATATATCTACGGAGATAATCTGGATTGGGATAAGACGGATAAAAAGGGATGGAAAGAAGGCCGAATGAACTATTCTCAGAAAAGTAATAAGAAGAAAGTTGGGAAATAAGAATGAGTTATCGTCAGGTAAAAATTGCAGATTCAGCTAAAATTGCAAAAGAAACAGTGCTGTTGGGAGATATTTCCATTGGAGATGAGAGTGTCGTTCTGTTTTATACCGTGATACGCTGTGAGGGAAAGGAAACCATTCGGATCGGAAAACGAAGCAACATTCAGGAAAATTGCACCATTCATGTGGGAGAGGGATACTCTGTTGTCATTGGAGATGGAGTGACCATAGGGCACAATGCTGTGATTCATGGCTGTGAAATTGGGGATCATACGCTTGTCGGAATGGGTTCCGTGGTCATGGACGGAGCGAAGATCGGAAAAGAATGTTTGATCGGCGCCGGAAGTCTTGTCACGCAGAATGTGGAAATACCGGACGGAATGCTTGTGATGGGAAGCCCGGCAAAAATCAGGAGACCGCTGACAGAGGAAGAAAAGAGCTATATCAGAGGCAGTGAAGAAGAATATCTGGAAGTGGGACAGCAGTTGGAGAAAGATGGGATTTTATAAGAACATAAATAAAATAGGCAAAGAATTAGGAGGAAAATCTATGGCAAATCATATTGATGATGCGACAATTGAGTATGTTGGAATTCTTGCAAAGCTGGAGCTGTCTGAGGAAGAAAAAGAACAGGCAAAGAAAGATATGGAAAGCATGCTGGATTATGTCGATAAATTAAATGAACTGGATACCGACTGTGCAGAACCCATGTCTCATGTGTTTCCGATTCATAATGTGTTCCGTGAGGATGTGGTAACCAATGGAGATGGAAGCGAAGAAACATTAAAGAATGCACCACAGGAACAGGATGGTTCCTTTGTCGTGCCGAAGACAATTATTTAGGAGGCAGAAAATGAACATATTAGATTTCACTGCCGTTGAATTAGGCAAGAAGATAAAAAACAATGAAATTTCCGTGGAAGAAGCGGTAAGGGCTGCGCTGGCTCAAATAAAGACACTGGACCCGAAGATCAACAGTTACGTTTCTTATGATGAAGAAAGCGCACTGAAGCGGGCGCAAGAAGTGCAGAAAGGAATTGAGGAGGGGATCTATACGGGGCCTCTGGCAGGGGTACCGATGGCAGTCAAAGATAATATTTGTACCAAAGGGTATCGGACAACCTGCAGTTCAAAGATTTTAGAGAACTTTGTTCCGACGTATTCTGCACAGGCTGTGGAAAATTTAAGAAAAGAAGGAGTCGTTTTTCTCGGCAAAACAAATATGGATGAGTTTGCCATGGGGAGTACGACAGAAACCTCTGCATTCGGAGCGACTAAGAACCCATGGAACCTGGAAAAAGTCCCGGGTGGCTCTTCCGGCGGATCAGCGGCAGCGGTTGCAGTCAATGAATGCTTTATGGCGCTGGGATCTGATACCGGAGGGTCCATCCGTCAGCCTGCCTCTTACTGCGGAGTTACAGGAATCAAGCCAACCTACGGAACGGTGTCTCGTTATGGGCTGATTGCCTATGGTTCTTCTTTGGATCAGATCGGACCGCTTGCCAAAGACGTTACGGATTGTGCGGCATTGCTGGAGGTGATTGCGTCGCATGATCCAAAAGATGCAACGTCGGTGCAATTGGAAGATTACGATTTTACTTCGGCTTTAGTTGATGATGTAAAGGGTATGAAAATCGGTATTCCAAGAGGGTATTTCGGAGAGGGATTAGACGCCGAGGTCAAAGAAGCCGTTTTGGCGGCAGCAAAGAAATTAGAGGAAAAAGGCGCGGTTGTGGAGGAATTTGATCTGGATTTGGTGGAATATGCGATTCCGGCTTACTATGTCATTGCCTCTGCAGAGGCAAGCTCGAATCTTTCCCGCTTTGACGGTGTCAAATACGGATACCGCACAAAAGACTACGAGGGACTTCATAATATGTACAAAAAGACCAGATCCGAAGGATTTGGAGCGGAAGTAAAACGAAGAATTATGCTTGGATCCTTTGTATTAAGCTCCGGTTATTACGATGCATATTATTTAAAAGCGCTGCGGACAAAAGCGTTAATTAAGAAAGAGTTTGACAAAGCATTTGAGAAATACGATGTGATTTTAGGACCTGCTGCACCAACTACTGCGCCGAATTTAGGAGAAAGCCTAAATGACCCGATTAAGATGTATTTAGGGGACATTTATACGATTTCTCTGAACTTGGCAGGACTTCCGGGAATCTCTCTTCCATGCGGCAGGGACCAAGGCGGTATGCCGATCGGACTGCAGCTGATCGGAGATTGTTTCCAGGAAAAGAAAATCATCAGAACGGCTTATGCCTTTGAACAGACGAGAACCTATGAGGCTCCGGAGATAAGCAGGGGAGGTGCCAGATAATGAGCAAACAGTATGAGACAGTCATCGGATTGGAAGTTCATGTAGAATTAGCGACAAAGACAAAAATTTTCTGCGGCTGCAGTACGGAATTCGGCGGAGCGCCAAATACCCATACCTGTCCGGTATGTACCGGAATGCCCGGATCTCTTCCGGTGTTAAACCGACAGGTGGTAGAATATGCCGTGGCAGTGGGACTGGCGGCAGACTGTGAGATTACAAGAACTTGTAAATTTGACCGGAAAAATTATTTTTATCCGGATAATCCTCAAAATTATCAGATTTCCCAATTATATCTTCCGATCTGTCGGAACGGAAAAGTAGAGATCGAGACAGAGGGAAAGAAAAAGGCAATACGGATTCATGAGATTCATATGGAAGAGGATGCCGGAAAATTAGTACATGATCCGTGGACTGGGGATTCCTTGGTAGATTTTAATCGTTCCGGAGTACCGCTGATCGAGATTGTTTCAGAACCGGATATGCGATCTGCAGATGAGGTGATTGCGTATCTTGAAAAACTGCGTTTAATGATCCAGTATCTGGGAGCCTCCGACTGCAAACTGCAGGAGGGGTCTATGAGAGCTGACGTGAATTTGTCTGTGCGTGAAGCAGGAACAGAGGAGTTCGGAACTCGTACAGAGATGAAAAACCTGAATTCCTTTAAAGCGATCAGCAGAGCCATTGAGGGAGAAAAGAATCGCCAGATTGATTTACTGGAAGCAGGGGAACCGGTGGTTCAGGAAACAAGGCGTTGGGATGATGCCAAAGGTGCATCCTATGCAATGCGGTCAAAAGAGGATGCCCAGGATTATCGCTATTTCCCGGATCCGGATCTTCCTCCGGTTGTAATTGACGAAGAATGGATTGATAAAATCAAAGCAGCACAACCAGAATTCCGGGATGAGAAAAAGATTCGGTATAAACAGGAATACGATCTTCCAGAATATGACATTGATATTCTTACGGGCTCAAAACATCTGGCAGATTTATTTGAACAGACCATTGCATTGGGTTCTGACCCGAAAGAAGTATCCAATTGGCTGATGGGGGAGACGATCCGTCTGGTGAATGAATCGGGAACAGACTTGGATGATATCGCATTTGCCCCGGAACATCTGGCAAAGCTGATTCAAATGATTCAGGGAAATGAAATTAACCGAAAGGTCGGAAAAGAAGTCTTTGAACGTATTTTTAAAGAGAATATTGATCCGGAAGCTTATGTGGAGGCGCACGGATTAAAATCAATGAATGATGAAGGCGCCTTGCGGACGACCATTGAGATGATTGTGGCTGAGAATCCAAAGTCTGTGGAAGATTATAAGGCGGGCAAGAAAAAAGCCATTGGTTTTCTCGTAGGACAGACGATGAAAGCAACCCAGGGAAAAGCAAATCCGGGAATGGTAAATAAGATTTTAAATGAAATTTTAGGAAATCTGTAACATCAGCGAGCGCCCTTTGGACTTTGGAAGCGGGGCGCTCGCTTTTAATGTAAATGAAAAGAGGTATTATGAAACAATATAAAGGTGTTGTATTTTTTGACTATGACGGAACGACGGTTGATGAGGTTGACCGAATCAAAACGGCAACTGCGACAACTGTGGAATCTCTGCAGAAATTAAAGCAAAACGGATATTTGACGATGTTGTGTTCCGGGCGCACCAAGCGTTTTCTGGAGGACGATATTGAGAAATTTGAGGGAGCAATTACCTGTAACGGAAGTTACACAGAGGTTGCAGGGGAAGTGATTCGTGATATTTACATTCCGGATGAATTGCTGTTTCGAGTGATTGATGAATATTTTCCGAGAGATACGATCATTCAGATGGATACACAGGATGTTACTTATTATCTTCATAATGATGCGGAATTTTTTGCATATTTCTGCCGTCTGTTTAATCTGCCGGATCACTGGTATGCGCCATGGAAATTCCGAAAGACAGAAAATCATATTGCAAAATTAGTTATGAATTATAAGTCACCGGACGTTTTTGAAGATTTTAAGAAGGAATTTGTCAATGATTTTGAATGTGCAAAGCATGTGAGAGAGAATTTCTTCGATATCACGTTAAAAGGTGTAACCAAAGGAGACGCAGTTACAGAACTCATTGAAAAGCTTGGAATTGATCCGAAGGACAGCTATGCCTTTGGGGATGCAGATAATGATGTGGAGATGATGAAAGCCGTAGGTACGGGAATTGCTATGGGACGTCATAGCGACGCAGTGGGCGAAGTTGCCGCAATGGTGACCGGAACCGTGAAAGAAGAAGGCATTACTCAAGGATTGGAAAAGCTGGGGTTGATTTAAGATGAAACAGTATCAGGGTGTTGTTTTTTTTTGATTATGATTTTACAACAATTGACGCGGAGGAGCAGATTTTAACTGCGACTCCTACAACAAAGAGATCTTTGGAGAAATTGCAGAACAATGGATATTTAACGATGGTCTGTTCCGGAAGAAGCAAACGTTTTTTGGAACAGGATCTGAATCTGTTTCAGGGAGCAATTACATGCAATGGAGCTTATGCCGAAGCTGACGGGCAGATTCTTCGGGATGAATGCCTGAAAGAACATCAGATTCGGGAAATTTTAGAACGCTATTTGCCGGAGAGGGTATCCATTCAGATGGAAACCCAAAATGTTACATATAGTGCTTTCCAACATAGAGAAATCTATGAAAGATTTCGCCGATTTTTAGATTTTCCGGATCATTGGTTTGCAAGGTTCGGAAAGGAATGCTGGAAGGAGCATGTAACAAAGGTTGTGTTCTACTATGAGCATGAGAGAGTTTTTGAGGATTTTAAAAAACGATATTCCGATCAGTTTCACATTGTCAAACCTTTTGAGGGTGAGCCGCTTTTTGATGTGACTTTAAAAGGGATTACAAAGGGGGATGCCATTGCCCAGACTCTTGATCACTATGAGATTGCGCGAAAGGATAGTTATGCATTCGGAGATTCTGATAATGATGTGGAGATGCTGGAAATGGTTGGAACCGGAGTTGTGATGGCAAAACATAGTGTCAAAGCCGGGCAGGCCGCTTCGATGGTGACCGGAACTGTGAAAGAAGAAGGAATTACACAGGGATTGGAAAAGCTGGGGTTGATTTAAATGAAATATCTTATTTTTGATGTGGATGATACGCTGTATGATTTGATGGAACCATTTCAAAAAGCCCATGAGGAGCTGTTTGCTCAAAGAACAGAGGCAGACTGCGGGGAATTGTTTCAAGCGTCCAGAATTTACAGTGATGAAGCTTTTTATATGGTGCGGGAAGGAAAACTTTCCAAAGAAGATGAGTTTGCCTATCGAGTGATAAAGTCCTATGAGAAGTTTGGAATAACTGTCAGCCGAGATGAAGCAAAACAGTTTGAAGAACGCTATCGTTATTATCAAAATCATATTTGCGTACCGGAACAGATGCAGGAAATTTTGGAGTGGTTAAAAAGTCGAAACATCAGGATGGGAGTTCTGACCAACGGAACCGCCCAAAATCAGGGAAAGAAACTTGAAAATTTAAATTTGTATCGTTGGTTTTCCGAAGAGGCAATGTTTATTTCTGATGTTATCGGAGCTGTGAAACCGGATCCCCGTGCATTTTATGCGGTTGAGAAGAGTATGGGACTGGAGCCGAAGGATACGTGGTTTATTGGAGATACCTTTGAGGTCGATGTGGTGGGAGCAAAAAATGCGGGATGGCATGTGATCTGGATGAACCACCGGAGACGACCGATGCCGGAAGGCAGAATAAAACCCGAGATCGAAGTTTCAAATATAGAAGAATTGAGAAAAGAAATTCAAGAGATTGTGTCTGAATGCTGAAGAGATGTCAGATGAAAGTTTTTATACTCGAAGAATCTGTTAAGGAGATTCTTCGAGTATTTTTGATAAGACGTTTCTTTCAGTAGTTTTTGTTTATTTTTGAACAGCATCTCCCTGACGAAGGTTTTGAATCTTTAACTGATGAGAAATTTCATTTAGTACCTTTCTTTTTTGAAGACTCCATCTGGGAGCAATCAGCAGATTCTTAGGACCGTCACCGGTGAGCCGGTGTATGACAATATCATCTCTTAAATTTCCAATACATTTTATAATCAGCTGAACATAATCATCCAGTGTAAAAATGGGAAATGGATGTTTTCGGTATTGTTCAGCCAGATCCGTGTTTTTCAGAATGTGAAGCATAGAAAATTTTACGCCGTGAATGGGATGCTGATTTAAGTATCGCACGGATTCCAATATCATTTCTTCGGTTTCGCCCGGCAGCCCTAAGATGAGATGAACAATGATAAATACACCGATCTTTTGAAGATGATGTACAGACGTTTCAAAGCAGGATAATGGGTATCCCCGCCGAATAAACTCTGCGGTGTCTGGGTGAATTGTCTGCAGCCCCAATTCCACGAACACTGGTTTTTCCTGACAAAGCTCCTGCAATAGCTCTAAAACATCCGGGGAGAGGCAGTCCGGTCTTGTGGCAATGGAAAGGGCAGAAATTCTTGGGTCCCGGATGGCTTCATAAAAAAGTGCACGAAGCTTTTCGATTGGACCGTAGGTATTTGTGAATGCCTGGAAATATGCAATATATTGGGTGCTGTCGGTTTTATGAGAGACAAGTCCGATTCCCTGAGTGATTTGGTCTGTAATGGAACGTCGGTGATCGGAGGCAAATTCACCGGAACCTCCGGCGCTGCAAAAAATACAGCCTCCGCTTCCTAAGGTTCCGTCTCGATTGGGGCAGGTGAAGCCTCCGTCCAGAGAAACCTTATAAAGTTTTCTGCCAAAATAATTTTTTAAAAAGCTGTCAAAAGAGTAATAGCGTCTGCCATGCCAATTCATAAGTTTCTCCTAAGTATCAAAAATTGTTGTTTTCCTGCAAGAATATTTTAACCGATTTTTTGCAGATCTCATAAAATTTCAATGGCGTAGGAAAGAGATTCTTCTTCCTGCGGTTTTAATATGCGAACGCTGCGTTTGTGTTCAAATACATCGTCTTCATGGCTGCAGGTGGAAGTACCGCTCCATGGTTCTAACGCAACGAAAGGTCCGTCGTTGGCGCTGGACCAGACACCGAGATAATCAAAGTCAGGAAAAGTAACGCAGATTCCTTTTTGTTTTGTCTTATGCCTTAAAGACACTTTTCTTGATTTTAATTGGTCGAAGATTAAAGCATCTGCATAAAAAAGAGAGTGCTTCATTGGCAGGGACGATGACTGCTGCAAGATTGTAATTCGATCCGCATTATTAATCAGTCCATTGTTATCTAATCTGGCACATTGTGCGGTTTCTGGATATTCAAACTCTACAATATAATCTTCAAAGGATTCCTCCTTAGAGAGAGGGCAGTTGAAGGCAGGATGTCCGCCTACGAAATAAGGCATCTCTTTGGTGTCATGATTGATGACCTTATGTGTCACCTGAATGCCTTTTTCCAATAGCTGGTAAATCATTTGCAGTTCAAAATCGAACGGATAGGCGGTATGGGTGGATTTGTCGGCGCGCAGAGAAAAAACGACACGGTTCTCTTCCTGAGAAAGCAGGGAAAATTCTAATTTTCTTGCCAGACCGTGTCGTTGAAAAGAACAGGTTTTATTTCCGGAAATGGATGCGGTGTTGTTTCTCAGACATCCGACGATCGGAAAAAGTACGGGAGCTTGTCCGCTCCAAAAATCCGGGTTTCCCTGCCAGAGATATTCGCATTGATCATGATCCTTGAGGGAAATCAATTCTGCTCCAAGGGAGCGAAAGACAGCCGAGATTTTCTGATTTTTTAAAGTAATTTCAGACATATACGTCCTCCTTTGAAAAGTTGGTCAAAATGATATGTTTATTATAACATGAAATTTTATGCTGACGGTAGAAATCTTGACAAAATTGTGCTAATATGTTTAAGTATGCAAAAAAATAGAGTGGTAAAGAGGATTGGATCATGGGAAATATAGAACAGGAAATCAGCCGCAGAAGGACCTTTGCAATTATTTCGCATCCGGATGCGGGAAAAACGACATTGACTGAAAAGTTTCTGTTATATGGCGGAGCAATCAATACGGCAGGATCTGTGAAAGGAAAAGCAAATTCAAAACATGCGGTTTCTGATTGGATGGAGATTGAAAAGGAGAGAGGGATTTCTGTTACCTCCTCTGTATTGCAGTTTGAATATGAAGGAAAGTGCATTAATATTTTGGACACTCCGGGGCATGAAGACTTTTCAGAGGATACCTATCGTACCCTGATGGCGGCAGACTGTGCTGTCATGGTCATTGACGCTTCCAAGGGAGTGGAGCCGCAGACAATAAAATTATTTAAAGTCTGTGTCATGCGTCATATTCCGATTTTTACATTTATCAATAAAATGGACCGGGAAGCCAAGGATACTTTTGAATTATTGGATGATATTGAGAAGGTTTTGGGGATCGAAACTTGTCCGATCAACTGGCCGATTGGATGTGGAAAAGAATTTAAAGGAGTCTTTGAAAGAGCCTCCAGAAATATTCTCCGTTTTGAGGCGGTTTCCACTGGGGGAGCAAAAGAGGCAAAAGAGACGATTGTATCCGCCGATGATGCGAATGCGGCAGAACTGATCGGGGAAGACTTCTATGAAAATCTCATGGAAGAAATTGAACTTTTGGACGGCGCAGCGGCAGAATTGGATATGGAAAAAGTACAGCAGGGTGCGCTGTCTCCTGTATTTTTTGGCTCAGCACTGACCAATTTTGGCGTCGAGCCGTTTTTGGAGCATTTTCTTAAGATGACAAATCAGCCGCTTTCAAGGAGTTCTAAGGGAGAAGATGTGGATCCGGTTGAAAATGGCTTTTCTGCATTTGTATTTAAGATTCAGGCAAATATGAATAAAAATCATCGGGACCGAATTGCTTTTCTGCGGATTTGCTCCGGCAAATTTGAAGCAAATATGGAAGTTAAACATGTACAGTCCAAAAAGAAAATGCGCCTGTCACAGCCACAGCAGATTATGGCGCAGGAGCGAAAGATTGTCAGTGAGGCATATGCCGGAGATATTATCGGAGTGTTTGATCCCGGGGTATTTTCCATTGGAGATACGGTGTGTCTTCCGAAAGATGATTTTGAATATGAAGGGATTCCGACGTTTGCGCCGGAGCATTTTGCCCGTGTCGTCCAATTGGATTCCATGAAACGAAAACAGTTTGTAAAAGGAGTAGAGCAGATTGCGCAGGAAGGTGCGATTCAGATTTTCCAGGAGCATGAAGCCGGGTTTGCGGAAATTATCGTGGGAGTTGTGGGAACTCTGCAGTTTGATGTTTTAAAGTACCGTCTGGAAAATGAATATAATTGCGAGATTCGTCTGGAGCCTCTTCCATATCAGGCAATTCGCTGGATCAAAGATCGAGATACCGATATGAATAAGCTGCGCGGAGTTGCAGAAGTGAAGAAAGTAAAGGATATGAAAGGGAATCCACTTCTTTTGTTCAAAAATGAATGGGGAATTCAATTTGTACTGGATCGAAATGAAGGCTTGGAGTTGGAAGAATTCAGCAGAGAGTAACGAAAATTTCAGAAGGTTAAAAAGCTATTTCTGCCACTAGATAAACTGGTGGCAGTTTTTTTAGTTTGCGCGCCATGGGCGCGCTCTAATGGGTGTAAGTCCCGAACATGCTCAGGTAGTGGGAAATGTATAGCCGAACAGCAAGGGCGTCCACTGAGAGGTGGAATCTGAAGGAAGCTGTAAACAAACCTTTGGTCCGACGGACAGAAATCGCATATAAGGCTAGGCTGCGAGAGATAAGTTGGCTAGAAGCAACGAAGTCTAATAACTACCATATTTGTAGCAGCAGAGCAAATGCGGCGGATATATGGAGGCAAAGAGCGCGCACCTTAAGCGAGGAGGTCTCATAGAGGTTTCATTAGCCTAGTAACAATGAACTGTGAGAAGTCAGCCAAGTCCGTAGTAGTGGAGAAGTCTCTGTAATGGGGATGGAGCGAAGGGGCGAACAATCAATCAGTTTTTGAGTATGTCTCGTATTGCAGAAATGACAACATCTGCCGTAACCAGTCGGGTAAAAGGTGGTCAAATCAAGCGAGACGGAAAGGAAAGAACGCATGGACACAGGTAATCTAATGAAGCAGATAGGTAGTATGAAGAGACTATGTGCCATGCTTGACCGTAATATAAGATTTCGATTACGCATGTGTATATGGAAACACTGGAAAACTCCACAGAATCGTGCGAAGAATTTAATAAAGCTAGGAGTATACAAGAAGTTAGCATACTCAACAGTTTCTTAATTTTACGTGTTTTCCGAAAAGAGAGCGTATTAGAATTGTTCTTGGAATATTTTTTAAAATTAATATACGAAATGAAAGGGGGAACGGAACTTGACTACAGAGATAATTAAGACTATAATTAGATTTAGAATAATAAATAAAGAGATTAAGGAGGGAATTATGAACATGAAAAAAGTATGTAAGCGTATTCTTGCGCTGGGTTTGGCAGTTGTGATGGTCTTGTCGTATCAAGTGCCTGCGATGGCTGCGCAAAGCGGAGTCACCGGCAGTGGTACCAAGGAAAATCCGTACAAGATTTCCAGTGCGGCAGGACTCAGTGTCTTGAATCAAAAAGATCAATACATCTATGCGCAGCTGGAAAATAATATTGATTTGTCTCAGGGGACTTTAATGGAAGGAAGGGATTATCAGTGTTATATTCAGAAATTTAAAGGGGAATTGGATGGAAACGGGTATGTGATTTCCAACGCAGCCAAGGGATGTAACTTAATTGAGAAGTTTTATGGGGGAGAACTAAAGAACTTCACATTCAATATTGACAATGGCTATGCGAGAATTGCTTATGATCAGGGAGGAACAGACCATAAGTATACAGGTATCACGGTCACGGGAAAGTTACAATGGGAATCCGGCACCAATAATGAGTCTCCGGTGCTTGTGTATCCTGCCGGCAATACAACAATGAACAACGTCACATTGGATCTTACCATGGACAGTCCTACATACCATGGTTTGCTGATTGGATATGAGCCATGTAAAAATAGTACTTATAAATTTAATAACTGTAAGATCAAAGGAACCTATCGAGGAAAAGATATTGGAATTTTATTTGGAAACGGTTCTGTATCTACGAGCAGTGATTACGGACTGCAGCATGTGAAGAACGTGAGCGGTTATGATAGCATTAGTAAGACATCATCTGTAGAAGTAACAGGTCTGGATTTATCTGAAGCACAGATGCTTTCGACTGATTCAATACCGCATTTACTATGTGGAGTTTCCTATAATAGTAAGAACTACGATACATTAGAAGCTCAGTTGAAAAACGGTGTGACCGGGTATGACAATATGAAAAAAGCGGAGGAAATCAAGGGGTGTACGGCACATCTGAATGATGACAAACAGCTGAAGATTTCAGTTGACGATGCTTCTTTCAGCGAGAATGTTGCATATTTTCTTGTGGTTTCCGAAGTGTATAGTTCTGTCTTTGATCATGGAGTGTATAATGGTACACAAAAGCACTCTGCAGTGGAGAAAATTGAGAAAGTAGACGGGGTGAATACTTATTATTCAACTCTTGGAAAAGTGAAATTCCATGATTCTGATACTGGAATCTTTGGAACAACGGGACTAAATGGTAATACCAGAACAGTCACTGTGGATGGAAAAACTTATTACGCATTGAATCCAGAAAGAGAGAATATTGATTATACGTTTCATGGAAAAGATGAAGGAGCGGCATCTTCCAATACTGCCAGAGAATCAGGTTTAGAGGTGTTTGCATATGACAAAAATGGTGGCTTGATAAACAAACTGAAACAGCAAACAGGGGAGACATTTGAATTACCAAAGATTGAATCTGTAGTTGCAAAAGAAGGTACAGTCTTAGGAAATGTTCCTTTAGCAGATGGTTGGAGCTGGATAGCGAAAGACGCGAAAGTCGTAGTCGGTGGTCAGACCGCATTTGCACAAAAGGGAGAAGAAATTGCACCGGTAAAAATTGCAGGATATGAAGTCAATGAACCGGAAATTCCTTCTATTGATCCGTCAAAACCGGTAGATCAGGTGGAAATCGGAACGGATGGGACAGCCGCAGATGTAGTTAAATCGGAAGTAGAAGATCTTGTATCTAAGGTCATTACAGGAGACCAGAGTACAGGTTTGGATCAGGCGACGGTTGAGAAAATTGAGAAAGCAGTGAGTGAAAATCAGACAATTAATTCAGAAATCGTTGTAGAAAAAGTGAAAGAAGCTGATGTCCCAAAAGCAGAGGTAGAAAAGATTGCACAGGCTGCAAAAAATGAAACTGTAGCTTCTTATTTGGACTTATCAGTTGTGTTAAAGATAGAGAATCAGGAAATCGGAAACTTAACACAGCTTGCAAAACCTATCAGATTCCAGATTGCAGTGCCAAAAGATTTGCAGAAAGATGGAAGAACCTTTAGTGTAGTACGAGTACATAATGGAAAAGCGGAAAAACTGACAACCAAATATGAAAAAGGAATTGTAACATTTGAGACAGATAAGTTTTCAACCTATGCGTTGGTGTATGCGGATACCAAAGAGGAAACCAAACCAACGACACCAACAAAACCTGTGGCTAAACCGACATATCACTATTCTTCTACCAGAAAAATCAAAGTTTCATGGTGGAGAAAGAGGAGTGCCGATGGATTTGTAATCTATGCAAAAGCAGGAGATGGCAAATATAAGAAGATCAAAACAGTCGGTAAGAAAAAATCTGCAACGGTTTATGTAAAATCAGGAAAATCTTATAAATTTAAGGTAAAACCTTACCGCAACTTGAAAAAAGGAAAGAAAACGGTACGGAAATACTGGAAAGCTTACCGTGCAACTGGTAAAAACCAAGGAAAAACGATTAAAGTAACCTATAAAAATATTGCAGGTTATGATGGATATGTTCTGTATTTGAAGTCTGGGAAAAAACCGTATAAGAAAGTCAAGACGATCAAAAAAGGTGGTACAATTACTTATACAAGCAAGAAGGCAAAAACTGGAACAAGTTATAGATTCCGTTTAAAAGGTTATAAAATGAAAAATGGAAAACGGGTTTATACAACCATTGCTGCAAAAAAGAAATAAAAATAGTTGACAGATATATCAGAAACATGGTATGATATCAGAAGTTGTATGAAACAACTGGAACAACAAAGAAGAGTATCCACTCTCACCTTAGCACATAAGAGCAATGGAAGTGACTTGGGTTAATATTTAAGAATATGATGTATCTTGATCATGCTTGAATTTATTGTGGATAGTCTTATAACTATCCACTTTTTTTATCACAATTATGGAGGTGTAATTATTAGCGAGTTAATGATTAACGGACAGATCAGAGATAAGGAAGTACGTCTGATCGCAAATGATGGCGAACAGCTTGGAATTATGTCCGCAAGGGAAGCGCAGAAATTGGCAGATGAGGCAGGATTAGATCTGGTAAAGATTTCTCCGAAGGCAAAACCACCGGTTTGTAAGATTATTGATTACGGGAAGTATAAATATGAACAGACCAGAAAAGAAAAGCTGGCAAAGAAAAAACAGAAAGTCATCGATATCAAGGAAGTTCGCATGTCACCGAATATTGACACGAATGACTTGAATACAAAGATTAATCATGCAAAGAAATTCTTGACAAAAGGAGCGCGGGTGAAGGTTACACTTCGATTCAGAGGAAGAGAGCTTGCGCATGTGAACTCCAGCAAAGGGATTCTGGATGACTTTGCAAAGGCTCTGGAAGATGTTGCCACTGTGGATAAGAAACCGAAGTTTGAAGGAAGAAGCATGACGATGTTTTTAGCTCCGAAAAATTAGGAGTGAAGCAGATATTCAAATATGAGTAGATACAAGAAGGATTAAGGAGGAAATTACCATGCCAAAAATGAAGACATGTAGAGCAGCTGCAAAGAGATTTAAAAAAACAGGAACTGGAAAGTTAAAAAGAAATAAGGCATACAAGAGCCATATCTTAACAAAGAAATCTCCAAAGAGAAAGAGAAATTTAAGGAAATCTGCAATGACAGATGCAACAAACGAAAAGAATATGAAGAAGATTTTACCATATCTGTAAATTGATTGTTAAGGAGGTAACGTAAGAGATGGCAAGAATTAAAGGCGGAATGAACGCAAAGAAAAAACACAATAGAGTATTAAAACTGGCAAAAGGTTATAGAGGAGCAAGATCTAAGCAGTACAGAGTTGCAAAACAGTCTGTGATGAGAGCTTTAACCAGTTCTTATGCAGGAAGAAAACAGAGAAAACGTCAGTTCAGACAGTTATGGATTGCTCGTATTAATGCAGCAGCAAGAATGAATGGTCTGTCTTACAGTAAGTTTATGCACGGATTAAAATTAGCCGGTGTTGAAGTGAACAGAAAAATGTTGTCCGAGATGGCAATCAGCGAGCCGGAAGCATTCACAGCATTGGTAGCAGTGGCAAAAGAAAAATTAGCTTAAGAAAGCGCTATCACAAAAAGAGAGTTATGATATGGAAGTTATCATGGCTCTTTTTCTTTTGGAAAAAGAATGAGCGTGGGGACATGCAAATCTGAGCGAAGCTGTCTGTTTCGTTCAAAGTGAGAGAAAGGAAGATGGAAAAATGACAGAGGCCTGTGAAAAATTAACACGATGTTTTGAATGTGTGCGAAAGAAAACAGAATTTCGTCCAAGGGTGGCTTTGGTGCTCGGATCAGGACTGGGGGGATATGCAGATAATGTGGAAGTGGAATGTATTGTGGATTACCATGAGATAGAAGGATTTCCAGTGTCTACGGTTCCCGGACATAAAGGGCGTTTTTTGTTGGGATATGTGCAGGGAGTGCCGATGGTGGTTATGGAAGGCAGAGTTCATTATTATGAGGGATATTCGATGGAAGATGTGGTACTGCCGATTCGTCTGATGGGGATGCTGGGCGCCGAGGTCCTGTTTTTGACCAATGCCTCCGGCGGAATTGCCGAGGATCTCGGACCGGGAGATTTTATGATGATAACCGATCAAATTTCAAGTTTTGTTCCATCTCCGCTGATCGGTCCCAATCTTTCACAGCTGGGAGAGCGGTTTCCGGATATGAGTCATATCTACGATGAAGAATTACAGGAGATTTTGAAAGACAGCGCCAAAAGACTCCATATTTCTTTGAAGAAAGGCACTTATATTCAGTTGAGCGGTCCGAACTTTGAATCTCCGGCAGAAATCAGAATGTGCAGGGCGCTGGGGGCAGATGCTGTTGGGATGAGCACTGCATGTGAAGCGGTTGCGGCAAATCATATGGGAATGAAAATTTGCGGAATTTCCTGTGTGTCCAATCAGGCTGCCGGGCTTTCCGGTGAATCTCTGAGCCATGAGGATGTACAGAAAATGGCAGATCAAGCGGCTCCGCAGTTTGAAAAGCTGGTGACGGAATCAATTGTTAAGATCGGAGAGTGGATGAAGGAGAAATAGAAGATGATCCGAATGTATCATGCAAAAATTCTGACGATGGAAATGGGCAGAGAACCTTTTGACGGAGAACTGTGGATTGATAAAAGTAAAATACGATATGTAGGGAAACCTGCGGAAAAGGAAGCGGCACAACACAAGTGGGAGCGACAGATGGATGTAAAAGGAAATTTGATTCTGCCGGGATTTAAAAATGCACACACCCACTCGGCGATGACTTTCTTGAGATCCCATGCGGATGATCTGCCGCTTCTTTCCTGGCTGAATGATCAGGTATTTCCCTACGAGGCAAAACTAACGCCGGAGGATATTTATCATCTTTCCAAATTGGCTGTGATGGAGTATTTAACCAGCGGGATAACTGCAAATTGTGATATGTATCTGACTCCGGATACGATTGCACAGGCATCGGAGGACTGTGGATACCGGACGGTGATTGTAGGAGCGGTGAACGACTTTACTCAGTCTGTGGAAGAATTGGAGCGGTGGTATCAGAAATTTCACCGAAATCATGATCTGATTCATTTTGAACTGGGTTTTCATGCTGAGTATACCAACCGCAGAGAGACGTTGGAGGGAATTGCCGGACTCTCCAAGAAATATTCTGCTCCGGTTTACACTCACAATTCCGAAAGTCGATCGGAGGTTGAGCAATGCATAACAAAAACGGGGATGACGCCCACTGCATACATGGAGCATCTGGGATTGTTGGACCATGGCGGCGGATTCTATCATTGTGTCCATATGACAGAGGAAGACCTGGAAATTGTAAGAGAGAAGAAAATGGCAGTGATTACCAATCCTGCCTCCAATTTAAAGCTTGCCAGCGGAATAGCGCCGATCGCGCAGATGATGGAGAAGGAGATTTCGTTGGCGATTGGAACGGATGGGCCTGCAAGCAATAATTGTCTGGATATGTTTCGGGAAATGTTTTTGGTCACGGCGCTGGCGAAATACAGAGAGGGGGATGCGAGTGCAGTGGATGCGGACCGGGTTCTTCACATGGCGACAACAGGAGGAGCCAAGGCGATGAATTTGACCGAATGTGATATTCTGGCAGAAGGAAAGCAGGCAGATTTGATTATGATTGACTTACAGCAGCCGAATATGCGACCGCTTTACAATCTATCGAAAAATCTTGTTTACAGTGGAAGCAAGCAGAATGTAAAACTGACAATGGTGGCGGGGAAAATTCTATATGAGGACGGAGAATTTTATATTGGGAGTGATCCAGAGTCGGTCTATGCAAAGGCGGAAGAAATTGTGAATCGGATTGTCAGATCACATTAAAAAATTCCTTGGTTTACACAAAGTTCCAATTCTTGACAATATGTTACAAAATAACAAATAATTATTACGAAATTATTACAAAAATATTGAATAAAAGGTTGACTTAGAGGGAAAACGTGCTATAATACAATCATGTTCGAGTTAACAAAAATGTAACATTTACAGGAGGAGAACAATGATTGCAAAGAAAATGAGATTGTCAATGGCGGTTACCGCTATGGCGGCATCCGTATTGATGACAACTCCGGCAGCAGCTGCCGAGAAAAAAAATGAAGCTTCTGCGCAGAAACAGGAAAGCGCTTATGAGAACAAGGCAGTTGCCGACGTTCGTTCCAATACTACATTAAATATCCGAAAAAAAGGAAGTCTCAATGCCAAAATCATAGGAAAAATGAAAAAAGGAAACATGGCGGAAGTTTTAGAGAAAGGACAGGAATGGTCCAAAATTAAATCCGGCAGTGTGACAGGATATGTGAAAAATGATTATCTTGTTTTTGGAGAAGATGTGGAGCAGTTTGCAGAGAAAAATGTAAAAAAGGTTGCAAAGGTTCAGACAGAGACCTTAAGGGTGCGTCAGAAGGCTTCCACGGATTCCGATATTGTCACATTGGTTTCTGAAGATGAACAGCTGAAAGTAAAGAATCAGAACGATGAGTGGGCAAAAGTAAAGGTAGACGGCAAGACAGGATATGTTTCAAAAGATTATGCAAAAGTGACGTATAAATTCGGAAAAGCCAAATCTATGAAACAGATCAGAGCAGAAGAGCAGAGAAAACGAGAAGAACAGGCAGCAAAAGAGGCGGCAGCCAGAGCAGCGCAAAGCGCTTCCGAGTCAGAGCAGTCCTCAGGAACTTCTCAGAGCAGTTCTTCTGGAAGCTCATCTCAGGGAGGAAGTTCTTCCGCAGGATCCAGCGCTGTATCTTCTGCGAAGGGAAGCGCAACAGGAAGCCGAATTGCCAGCTATGCACAGCAATTTGTCGGAAATCCATATCGTTATGGAGGAAACAGTTTAACCAACGGAATTGATTGTTCTGGATTTACACAGCAGATTTATGCAAAATTCGGATATAGTATCAGTCGTACTTCAAGTTCTCAGGCTGGAAACGGAGTCAGTGTTTCCACAAGCAATTTGCAGCCGGGAGATTTGGTCTTTTATGGAAATGGCGGAGGAATTAATCATGTAGCTTTGTACATTGGCGGCGGACAGGTGGTTCATGCCAGCAATTCAGCTCCATATCCAAAAGGAGGAATTAAAATTTCAAGTGTAAATTACAGAACACCTGTATGTGCCAGAAGAATTCTTTAATACGAAAATTAACTGGTAGGAATTGGGAGTCTCAGCTATAAAAGTAATAGCTGAGACTTTTTGTGATGGCTGGGCTAAAGTCCGGACTTGTCCGCTTGGTTCTTTCTGTGGGAAATTTCTCTTGATTTTCTATAAGAAAAATTGGTATTCTTTTGGATTATGTTCTGTGTTTGTGATTCATACTAAAATCAGAGTAGAAGAATGAAATGGAGAGTAGACATGGCAGTAGATTATAAAGCTCTGGGAGTAAGGATCAGGAAAATTAGAGAACGGAGAGGAATGACGCAGCAGCGGCTGGCAGAAAAGATTGATATTTCGGTACCGTATATGTCGAATATCGAGAGAGCTAAGAAAACGGTTTCGCTCAGTGTATTGATGTCCATTGCGCAGGCGTTGGATGTAACTCTGGATGAGCTGTTGGCGGACAGCTATCCGGAGCATAAGGAGCAGGATGTTCTGATGACAGAACTTGGAATCGTTCTGGAACAATGTGAGGCAGGGGAACGGAGAATTATTGTTGATACAGTGGCGAGTTTGGCAGGCAGTCTTATGGAAAACCGCAGAGGGAATTTCAAGAAAAATCAATAAAAATCATCCGTAAAATAAAAAATTTACGGATGATTTTTATTTTTCCTTTCTTCGGTATTGGGAAGGGGTCAAACCTGTAAAAGATTTAAATGTTGTTGTAAACGAATTACTCCGCTGATAACCGCACTTTTTTGCAATTTCCTGAATGGAAAAATTGGAAGAATCCAACAGGACTTTTGCTTTTGAAATACGGAGACGGTTGATATAAAAATATGGAGAAGTTCCGATGTATTTCTTAAATGCGGTGATAAAATAATTCTTTGACAAATTGCACATAGAAGCCAGATCATCCAGCATAAGGTCTTTGTGATAATTTGCGTGAATATAAGAAACGACCTGATAAATGCCCTTCTGGTAAGCAGATGGCTGCTGGTTGTAGTTTGCGTTAGAATTTGTACTGTCCTCCAGCAAAATAGATGCAATTAAAAAAGCGAGCGCATCGAGTTTCTTGGAATCCCGGTAGACGCCTTTGGAATATTCTTCTTTGAAAAAAGCAATATAAGACTTTAATTCCTCGGAAACAGAAAACCTTTCTCCAAAGTGAAGCTGTTCCAATCCTTTTTCCTGTGCAATTTTTTCAAAAAATGTTTTCTTAATGATAATGTTGTCATAGGAAGCATCGGAGAGACAAAATTTGGATCCGTGTGACTGTCGGCTCTCAAAAGGATAACAGTATCCAACTTCTCCGAAATGGAGAGAGTCGCCGTGGATCAATACCGGAAAAGGAGTCAGCGGAATCAAAAATTCATAATCTTCATGGCTGTGGCAATGAGGGGGAGAAGTATGATTCTGTTTGGTGACCAGATGTAAAACGGATAAGTTGCTGCAGTAGTAATTTTTACAGCAAGTCTGAATAAATTCCAAATCCGGATGATGTTCTGATATAAAAGGATTCATGTGTTCCATAGGGAGCCCTCCTTTCTTTTTGTTAACCATATCATACCATAAGATGGATTCGGAATAATCAGGGTTTTTCGGTATATTAAGATAGAGTGTGAAGGTAAGAAACGTTGTTTTGCATTACGATCACAAAAAAACCGAAGCTTTCAAAGCTTCGGTAAAAAGATCCTGCCGATGGCGAGATTCGAACTCGCACGAACGTAAGCTCACTGCGACCTGAACACAGCGCGTCTGCCAATTCCGCCACATCGGCAAAGTGCAGTTGAGGGGACTTGAACCCCTACCCAGTTAACCCGGACTAGATCCTTAGTCTAGCGCGTATGCCAATTCCGCCACAACTGCGCAACAAAGTTATAATAGCACGATTGTATGTTGGTGTCAATAAAAAAATTGGATTTTTTTGATGTTTTAGAAAAAAATTTCATTCAGGAAATTCGGGGATATTTCTTGAAACCAAAAAGCAATTCTCTTATAATTGTGAAAAGAATTAAGAAATAAATTATGAAAGTTAAAGGAGATAGGTAAATGTTGATAGGATCTCATGTGGGGATGAAGGGGAAGGATATGTTTCTTGGCTCGGTAAAAGAAGCCATTTCCTATGGTGCAAATACTTTTATGGTATATACAGGAGCGCCGCAGAATACCAGAAGGAAAAAGGTGGAGGAGTTAAAGATTGAGGCGGGATGGAAACTGATGAAGGAATATGGAATGCATACGTTTCTGGTTCATGCGCCTTATATTATTAATCTGGCAAATACAGTCAGGCCGGAAACGTTTCAGCTGGCGGTGGAGTTTTTGGAATTGGAGGTGGAGCGCACGAAGGCGATGGGAAGCAGGACGCTGATTCTTCATCCGGGAGCTCATGTGGGAGCCGGTGTTGATGCGGGAATCCATCGAATCATAGAGGGACTGAATCAGGTGATGTACCGGGATATGCCGGTTTTTATCACTTTGGAGACAATGGCAGGAAAAGGAAGTGAAATCGGCAGGGAATTCGAGGAATTACAGAGGATTTATCAGGGGGTAAAATATCCGGAGTATCTTCGGGTCTGTTTTGATACCTGTCACGTACATGACAGCGGAAGGAATATCAAAGAAGAGTTTGATCAGGTCATGGAAGAGTTTGACCGGACGGTGGGAAAAGATCAGATTGCAGTATTTCATATCAATGACAGTAAAAATCCAAGGGGCGCTGCCAAGGATCGCCATGAAAATCTGGGATTCGGAGAAATTGGATTTGAGTCGTTAAATGCAATGGTTCACCATAAAGATTTTGAAATGGTTCCCAAAATTTTGGAAACACCGTATGTGAAGGAAGAGGATGGGAAAAAATCCTATCCTCCTTATCGTTTCGAAATTGAAATGCTGAAAAAACAGAAATTTGATCCTAAATTAAAAGAGAATATATTGGAGGCGAAGGGAAAATGAAAGTGACATTTATTGAACACAGTGGATTTTGTGTAGAACTGGAACATACCATTTTGTTATTTGATTATGTTAAGGGGAAATTGCCGCAGCTTTCCAAAGAAAAAAATTTGGCCGTTTTTGTATCTCACAGTCATTCAGATCATTATAATTCCCAAATTTGGGATCTGAAGAAGAAATATGAGAATGTGAGGTATGTCATTGCAGAAGATGTTCCGGCAAACCAGGATGCCGTCGTAATGAAAGCACATGAGACGAGGGAGGTGTCCGGGGTCAAAATCGAAACACTCCAATCCAATGATCTGGGAGTTGCTTTTCTGGTTTGCGCAGAGGGGAAAAAGATTTATCATGCCGGTGATTTGAACTGGTGGCATTGGAATGGAGAACCGGAAGAGGAAAATGAATACTATAAGAAGACATTTATGGAAGAAATGGAATTATTAAAAGGCAAAAAGATTGACCTGGCATTCTTGCTGCTGGATCCAAGGCAGGAAGATCAATATTGTTGGGGAATGAATTATTTTATTGAGCATCTGCATCCGACGGTAGTATTTCCAATGCACTGTTTTGGAAATTATAAAATCTCCCGGCATTATGTGAATTGTGATGACGGACGGCGCTGGAATCAAATTGTAAAAATAATTGATGGTCCCGGGGAGGTTTTTGAGATTTAATCTGACAGAACCTTCCACTCTCTGATGAGTCGTTCCAGTGAAAAGGATGCGTTGGCAGGACTGGTTGACGGAAGCTTTATGGCTTTTTGACCGGTTTGGGGTTCGCAATATTTATGGTAAAGTTTATAGGCGGTTCCGCCGTTGGTATAAATCCAACGGATCGGGGCCGCTTTTAAAATCTCGGAAATATCGTTTGGCACTGCGTTTTGAATGCTGCTGTCACTGGAACCCTGAATATCACAGGAAGCGATAACATCCCAGACCGCAAGATGATGACGTTTCAAGAACTCTTTTTTGCGTTCCACGGTGTCTGGAAGATCATCACGAAACAATGCAGCGAGTACCTTCCAAAAGCGGTTTTGCGGATGATGATAGAAGAAATGCGCTTCTCTGGATTTTACAGATGGAAAAGAGCCCAGAATTAATATCTGAGAAGCGGAATCAAAGACCGGCGGGATCTGATGTATCACGTGTTCCATGGTTGGTTCCTCCTTTTGGACGATTCTAACAGAATTCAAACGGTTTGTAAATGAAAAAACTGCGAAATTTGTAGAAACATTGTATGTTTCACTCCTATTTTTTGACAAAGTATTCCCATGAAATTTCATATAATTGCATTATGTTTTTTATCATGATGTTTGTGGAACAATGGTTGGTATTGACTTTTTTAATTTTATTATTTTCAAAGATACTGAAAAGAGAAAGTTCCGTCAAAAGAATGTTTCTGGCAGCCGCAATCGGAAGTAGTCTGGGATGCATGGGAATTCAGTGGTTTTGGCGATGGCATCTGCTTCGTTTCCTTTTTTTGATTGTTTCTGTTTGGGTAACGGTGCGAGTTGCTTTTTTGGTCAAAAAGAAAAAATGTTTGTATTTTACGGGGTATATACTGGCGGGAGCCGGAATGCTCGGGGGAATTTGGACGGCATGCTCCGGCTTTATTCCACTGCCGTGGATGGTTGTTTTTGTCATCAGCGCAGGAGCCTGCTGGATTTTTTTTCGGATTTTTTGGGAGAACTTCCGGCAGCAGAAAGATTTTTTGTATGAGGTAGCTTTTGAGTGGAACCAGAAGACGATCAAAGTGTGTGCTTTTTTGGACACCGGAAATTTTTTATATGAACCCATTGGTCATATGCCGGTGTCAGTTTTGGAAGAAGAAGCCTTTTTAAGATATTTTGATGAACCGTTAACGGAATTGATAAAACATGGAGATGTGGGGAATATCCGGATGATTCCATATCGCAGTGTAGGGTGTGAAGAAGGCATGATGCCGGGAATTCTCGTGAAAAATATTCAGATTACAAATGGAAATCAAAAAGCAGAGGCAAAAAAAGGGATGGTCGGAATTTCAAAGGAAGCTTTGTCTTCCGGCGGAAATTATGAGCTTTTGCTTCACCCGGATCTGATCAAATGTGGGAGGTTATAAAGTGTTAAAATTAAATTTAAAGAACGGGCGGAAAACATTTTTTGCAAAAGGAAATGAAATTCATTATATCGGAGGAACCGAGATTCTGCCGGCACCGCTGGAAGCTTCGGAGGAGCAGAGAATGATTCGTATGCTTGGCACCGGGGAGGAAGCGGGAGCAAGATCAATGCTGATTGAGCGCAATCTGCGTCTGGTGGTCTACATAGCAAAAAAATTTGATAATACGGGGATTGGTGTAGAGGATTTAATTTCCATTGGAACCATTGGACTGATTAAGGCAATTAATACATTCAACCCGGCAAAGAAGATTAAACTGGCAACCTATGCTTCCAGGTGCATTGAAAATGAGATTTTAATGTATCTGCGCCGAAATAACAAGACAAGAATGGAAGTTTCGATTGATGAGCCGCTGAATGTGGATTGGGACGGAAATGAATTACTGCTGTCAGATATTCTCGGAACAGATGAAGATATTATCTATCGGGATTTGGAACATGAGGTAGACCGAAAGCTGTTAATGAAAGCGATGAAGATTCTGACCGAGCGGGAAAAAAAGATTATAGAACTGCGCTTTGGAATTAATCAGAAAGACGGAGAGGAAAAAACCCAGAAGGAAGTGGCAGATCTTCTGGGGATTTCCCAATCTTATATTTCAAGACTGGAAAAAAAGATCATCCGTCGGTTAAAAAAGGAGATGACCAGAATGGGGTGTGTATAACAGGGAGAAAAGTGCAGAATCATGTGGAAAACTTAAGAAATAATTCACTTTTTCTGAAAATGTTCTATGCTATAATAAAAATATAAGATAGGATGAAGGTCATACGCTGCGGATTTCGCTGCGGGATCTGTTACCTCTGGTATTAAGCTGTGAACATGGGGAGAACGTGAAAGGATTTTGAGATATGAAACGAAGTGAAAAGGTGGGAATGATCCTGGGGCTGGTGGTAGGTCTTTTGATGCTGCTGATCAGTGTCTTAGTATCGCTTTTGCCGGCATGTATTGTATAGGGAGCGCAAAAGAGCACAGTGAGGGAAGAGCGTGCCGGCAGCTGGCGTTCTAAGGATGGGAACCTGAGAAAAGATTTGCAGGTGGATATTTCCCAGTGAAATCTATTAAAACATAATTGAGTTTTTCGAGTACTAATATAGAGAGAGGCGGCATCTGCCGTCTTTTTCTTTTGGTGGATATTGGGGAATTTTTGACAATTTCCGGTCAAATAAAAACGTTTTGTGGGGATGTGCAGGGTGCGGAGCCGAATCGCTGCTAAAATTAGAAAAAAATACAAGACACCCCTTTTTTTTCTGTTCCATTTGTAGTAGCATAAAAAGGTCAGAGGACGTTAACAAAATACTCTGGAAAAACCAAGGAAGGAATGGGGTTCAGTCATTCTTTAGATGGAGGAAAGATGTTAGAATTAAAGAACATTTCATTTGCAGTGACAGATGAAAAGGAGAAAGAAAAGGTTATTATCAAGAATATCAGTTTGACACTGGAAGATCATAAATTTGTTGCCATTACCGGACCCAACGGGGGAGGGAAGTCAACTCTTGCCAAGATCATTGCGGGAATCGAGCGTCCGACGTCCGGGCAGATTATCTGGAATGGCAGGGATATCACAGATTTAAATATTACCGAACGTGCCAGGCTTGGCATTAGTTTTGCTTTTCAGCAGCCGGTGCGGTTTAAAGGAATTACGGTATACGATCTCATTCGGCTTGCAGTCGGGCATGAAATTACCAGGGGAGAGGCATGTGAATATCTTTCTGAGGTCGGTCTGTGCGCCAGAGATTATGTGAACCGTGAGGTGGACGGAAGTCTGTCCGGAGGGGAATTGAAGAGAATTGAGATTGCAACTATTTTGGCTCGTGGAACAAAGTTGTCTGTTTTTGATGAGCCGGAAGCAGGAATTGATCTCTGGAGTTTCCAGAATCTCATTCAGGTATTTGAGCGGATGAGGAAAGATATTCAGGGTTCTATTTTGATTATTTCTCATCAGGAAAGAATTTTAAGAATTGCAGATGAGATTATTGTCATTGCAGACGGAGAAATTATGGAGCATGAAGATGCGCAGAGTTTTCTTCCGAGACTGTTAAGCAGCGCTGATCAAACCGGATGCGGATGCTGGAAGAATGGAGGATGTTAAGATGGAAATAAAGATGGATCCGATTCAGAAACAGTTGTTGGAGGCAGTTTCAGGACTGCATGAGATTCCAGTGGGTGCATTTAATATCAGAGCCAATGGGCAGGGAATTGCGAGACACAACTCCGAACATATTGAGATTATTCCCAAGGATGACGGAACCGGAATTGATATTAGGATTCAGCCCGGAACAAAAAATGAAAGTGTCCATATTCCTGTGGTGTTAAGTCAGGCAGGGCTTACCGAGGTTGTGTATAATGATTTCTATATTGGGAAAGATGCAGATGTAACCATCATCGCCGGCTGTGGAATTCATAACAGCGGAACAGCGGACAGCAAGCATGATGGAATTCACAGATTTTTCTTAGAGGAGAATGCAAAAGTCCGCTATGTGGAAAAACACTATGGATCCGGCGATGGCAACGGAAAACGGGTGATGAATCCGGAAACGGTTGTGGAGATCGGGAAAAATGGATATATGGAAATGGATACTGCACAGATTAAAGGGGTTGATTCAACCCGGCGTTTGACCACGGCAAAATTGGAAGAAGGTGCGACGCTGACTGTAATGGAACGTTTAATGACCCATGGCGAGCAGGATGCAGTCAGTGAGTTTGAAGTTTGCTTAAACGGAGCGGATTCAGGAGTTCATATTGTATCCAGATCGGTTGCCAGAGATCATTCTTCTCAGACCTTTATTTCAAAGGTACACGGCAATGCCAAATGCAGCGGACATACGGAATGTGATGCAATTATTGTGGGAGACGCAAAGATTTCCGCAATTCCTGAAATCAGTGCGAATAATTCCGACGCATCCCTCATTCATGAGGCGGCAATCGGGAAAATTGCAGGAGAACAGCTGAGGAAGCTGATGACTTTGGGTCTGACTGAAGAAGAGGCACAAGAGCAGATTATCAATGGCTTCTTAAAATAAAATCGAAAAGGCGTTGTAGAGTTTTACGGCGTCTTTTTTCAACGAAAAAGGAGACGGCTATGAATAAAAATTATACAGTGATTCAGGAAAAAAAATTAGAAGAGTTGGATGGAACAGGTTATTTGCTCCGCCATAATCAAACCGGGGCACGGATTGTTGTAATATCTAATCAAGATGATAATAAAGTGTTTCAGATCGGATTTAAAACACCGCCGAAGGATGATACTGGAGTTCCGCACATTCTGGAGCATTCTGTATTGTGCGGCTCAAGAGAATTTCCGCTGAAGGATCCGTTTGTGGAGCTGGTAAAGGGATCTCTGAATACATTTTTGAACGCAATGACCTATCCGGACAAAACCGTATATCCGGTGGCAAGTCAAAATGACAAGGACTTTTTTAATCTGGTGCATGTTTATTTGGATGCTGTATTTTACCCAAATATCTATCAGAAACCGGAAATTTTAAAGCAGGAAGGGTGGCACTATGATTTGGAATCGGAAGATGCGCCTTTGACTTACAACGGAGTGGTATTTAATGAGATGAAAGGTGTATTTTCATCTCCGGATCAGCAGCTGGCAAGATTGATCCAAAAATCACTGCTTTCGGATACTCCGTATGGTTTTGAATCAGGGGGAGACCCACAGGCAATTCCTGATTTAACCTATGAAATGTTCCTGGATTTCCATAAGACCTATTATCACCCGTCCAACAGCTATATTTACTTTTACGGTGATATGGATATGGAAAAATACTTGGAATTTCTTCATGAACATTACTTAAAAGATTTTGAGAAAAAGACAGTGGATGCTTCCTGGAAAATGCAAAAAGCGTTCAGCCAGGTAAAACGAGTGGAAGAGGTTTATCCAATTGGGGAAAATGATTCCGAAGACAATAAAACGTATTTATCTTATAATGCGGTCATTGGAACCAGCCTTGATCCAAAATTATATTTGGGATTTCAAATTTTAAATCGTGCGTTGTTCACAGCGCCGGGAGCTCCGGTGAAAAAGGCGTTAATGGATGCAGAAATCGGAAAAGATATCCAGAGTTCTTACGATAATGGAATTGAACAACCGATCTTCTCTGTCATTGCTCAGGAAGCTCGGGACGAGAAGGAGGAAGCGTTTGTTCAGATTCTTGAGCAGAAGCTTTGCGAGATCGCAGAACAGGGAATTCCAAAACGCAGTCTGGAAGCAGCATTTAATTTTTATGAGTTTAAGTACCGGGAAGCAAATTTCGGACGCTTTCCGAAAGGATTAATGTATGGTCTTCAAATGTATGACAGTTGGCTCTACGATGATGAGAAGCCGTTTCTGCATATTACAACCAATGAGACCTTCGCTCTGCTTCGCAAAGAGATGGAGACAGGATATTTTGAAGAGTTAATAAAAAAATATCTGTTGAACCATTCTCACAAGTCCATTGTAGTTATGAAGCCAAAAAAAGGATTGCAAAAAATCAAAGATCAGGAGGAAGCAAAGAAGCTAAAGGAATATAAAGATTCACTTTCCAAAGCGGAAGTATGCCGTTTGGCAGAAGAAACGGTTCGGTTAAAAGAATTGCAGGAAGAGCCTTCCTCCAAAGAAGAGTTAGAAAAAATCCCGGTGCTTGATCTTTCAGATATTCGGAGGGATGTAAAGCCGCTGGCAAATGAAGAACAGGAGCTTTGCGGCGTCAAGGTACTGTGGCATCCGTATTTTACAAATCAAATCTGTTATTTAAAGCTGGCATTTGATATGAGCTGTGTGCCAATGAATTTGGTTCCGTATGCCTCTTTGCTGACGGAAATTTTAACCAGTGTGGATACAGAGCAGCATACGTATTTGGAGCTGGGGAACGAGATCAGTATTGAAACCGGAGGAATTGCAGCCACGATGGATGTGGTGCCTCAGGATGCTCATGATTTTCTGCCGATGTTTTTGCTGAAGATGAAGTGTTTTTATCCGAATATCAAGAGAGCCTTTGAATTATTGGAAGAGGTTGCCTTTGAAAGTCGGTTAGAAGACAAAAAACGTTTGAAGGAAATTATCGGTCAGATTTATAGCAATTTAAAGATCAGCTTGACGGAAACGGGACATAAAACAGCTTCTGCCCGTGCGATGTCATATTTTTCAGAATATGCGGCTTATCGAGAAGCGATTCAGGGAATCACCATGTTTGAAACTGTAAAATACTGGTACGATCATTTTGAGACAGAATGGGAAAAAATTGCTGAGGGGCTGAAGCGGACGGCAAAAGAAATTTTCCAGAAACAGTATTTGACTGTGAGCTATACCGGAAAAGAAAAAGAACCGCAATTTATGGAAGCGCAGCTTCAGCATTTTGTTGATCGGCTGTATCCGGAGCAGAAACAAACGGAAAAAGTACAAATCCAATGTGAGAGGAAGAATGAAGGATTTGCCACAGCAGGCGGTGTGCAGTATGCAGCCTGTGCAGGAAATTTTATGGATCAGGGGCTTGAATATACCGGAGCGCTGAAAGTACTTCAGATGATATTTTCGTATGAATATCTGTGGATTCAGTTAAGAGTGAAGGGCGGAGCCTACGGCTGTATGTGCAGCTTCGGGACGCAGGGGGACTCCATGTTTGTAACTTACCGTGACCCGAATCTTGCGGAAACATATGAAGTCTATGACAAAGCAGCGGATTATGTGGCGTCCTTTGAGGCAGACTCCCGGGATATGAAGAAATATATCATCGGAACCATTGGAAATATGGATCTTCCAATGGAAGCAGAGGATATGGGAAGCAGAAGTTTCCACGCATATTTTATGAGAAAAACGGAAGAAGATCTTCAAAAAGACCGGGACCAGGTTCTGCAATGCACGGCAGAAGATATTCGGAAACTGGAGCCTTATGTAAAAGCAGTTGTAAATGCCGGAAACCGCTGCTGTGTCGGAAATGAGGAGAAAATAAGACAAAATAAAGAATATTTTGATCAAATGAAATATGTACTGTAAGAGAAAGGAAAGAATATGACAAATGTATGCAAATCAGGGTTTGTAACGCTGATCGGACGTCCCAATGTCGGAAAATCAACTTTGATGAACCGGCTGATTGGTCAGAAAATCGCAATTACTTCCAGCAAACCGCAGACTACGAGAAACCGGATTCAAACAGTATTTACGGATGATCGGGGACAGATTATTTTTCTCGATACACCGGGAATTAACCGCGCGAAAAATAAACTTGGAGATTATATGCTTCAAGTGGCGGAAAGAACCCTAAATGAGGTGGATGTGGTTCTCTGGCTGGTTGAGCCAAGCACGTTTATCGGGGGAGGAGAGCGCTATATTATTGAACAGCTTTCCAAAATTAAAACGCCGATTCTGCTGATTATAAATAAGATTGATACGGTGTCGGAAAAAGAAATTTTTGAGGCAATTGATACTTATAAAGATGTCTGCGAATTTGCCGAGATTATTCCGGTATCTGCATTAAAGGGAAAAAATACGGAGGATGTCATTGACAGCATTTTTCAGTATCTGGATGAGGGGCCGATGTATTTTGACGAAGATACAATTACAGATCAGCCGGAAAGACAGATTTGCGCAGAATTAATCAGAGAAAAAGCTCTTCGGCTGTTAAGCCAGGAAATACCACACGGGATTGCAGTTGTCATTGATTCTATGAAAGTAAGGCGGCATGGACATATCGTAGATATTGATGCAACCATTGTCTGCGAGCGGGATTCTCACAAGGGAATTATCATTGGAAAACAAGGGGCGATGCTCAAAAAGATTGGAACCAAGGCGCGAATTGAAATGGAAAATCTTTTGGATATGAAGGTGAATTTGCAGCTGTGGGTGAAGGTGAAAAAGGATTGGAGAGACAGCGATCTTTTGTTGAAAAACTATGGATATGATAAGAAAGAAGTGTAAAAATGGGGCAGGAAATTAAGGTAACAGGTCTGGTGCTTCAGACGGGGAATCTGGGAGAATATGATCGTCGGATTGTATTGCTGACAAAAGAGCGGGGAAGAATCTCCGCCTTTGCCCGGGGAGCAAAAAAAGCGACCAGCCCGTATGCTGCCGCCTGTCAGCCGTTTACCTTCGGGCAATTTGGTCTTTATGAGGGAAAATCTTCCTTTAATCTGATGTGGGCGAATGTGGAAAACTATTTTGAATCGCTGAAACAGGATTTAGATCTGATTTATTATGCCAGCTATTTTTGTGAGGTCGCATCCTATTTAACGAGAGAAAACAGTGATGAGATCGAGATTATGAAGCTGTTATATCAGAGTCTTCGGGCATTGGAAAGGAGAACAATTGCCAAAGAACTGATTCGTCATATTTTTGAAATAAAAATTCTGGCGTTATATGGACTGGGAATGGAAGTTTTTCAGTGTGTAAAATGCGGCAGGAAAGAACCGCTGAAGGGGTTTGACGCCGTAGAAGGCGGTGTGCTGTGCGAGGACTGTGCTGCAGGAAGCAAAAAAGTCAGCCCCGCGGCACTTTATACTTTGCAGTTTATATTGTGCAGTACCATTGAGAAGCTTTACACTTTTCGGGTAACCGATCAGGTTTTCTGGGAATTAAAAAAAATTGCGGGACAGTACATGAAGATTCACCTGAATCATGAATTTAAATCATTGATCTTTTTATAAAAATGTTCCGGAGGATATGCACGAGGTATCTCGGAAAACTTTGGTCGGCAGCACATATCAGAACGGAAACCGATTATTAAGATAAAAAACGTTAAAGTTTTGCGTATATAGGAGCAAGCAAAAACTTTAACGTTTTTTCATAGTACGAATTAAAATTTCTGTATCTGTATTATTTGCACAGAATGCGGAGTACTTTTACAAACTTTTCTTTGTCGTCGGTCGAGAATTTCTCGAGAAGACGAAGAATTTCCTTGTTTAATACATTATCTTTTTCGCCGTTTTCATCGGATTCCGGGCGAAGCAAATAGTCAATAGATACATTCAGAAGTTTTGCATAGTAAGACAGAACGCGAAGGTTCATCTTAACACGATCATTTTCGATGTTGCTGATGAACGCTACGGTAACATCGAGAGCATCTGCAATCTGCTCTTGGGTGTAGCCTGCCTGTTTACGTAGTGTCTTCATTCGTTTACCAACATTGGTATAATCAATTTGATACATGGTGTAAATTCCCTTTCTTCATATCTCCTATATAATAACATAAACTATTATAATATAAAGAAAACAAAAAAGTAATATTTATTTAATATATTTAGTATACTGAAACGAGAGACAAGGTTATTGCGGTGGAAGGCTGCAAATAAATCTTGAAAAAATATCGGTTACAAGATACAATGATAGAATATAACAAATTTAAACGAGGTATGGGTCATTATGGAATTAACAATGGAAAAAATCGTCAATTTGGCAAAGGTACGCGGATTTGTATACAGTGGTTCCGAGATTTACGGAGGTCTTGCCAATACATGGGATTATGGAAACTTGGGCGTCGAGCTAAAAAACAATGTAAAAAAAGCATGGTGGAAAAAGTTTATTCAGGAGAGTCCGTACAACGTGGGAGTGGACTGTGCGATTCTGATGAATCCTCAAACATGGGTGGCATCCGGACACTTGGGAAGTTTTTCCGATCCTTTGATGGATTGTAAAGACTGTCATGAACGTTTTCGGGCGGACAAACTGATTGAAGATTATATGCAGGAACATGGAATGGAACTGGAAGGTTCTGTGGATGCATGGTCTAAGGAGGAGATGGAAAGTTTTATCAAAGAACATGAGGTTTCCTGTCCTTCCTGCGGGAAAAAGAATTTTACAGAGATTCGTGAATTTAATCTGATGTTTAAAACGTTTCAGGGAGTGACAGAAGATGCCAAGAGTACGGTTTATCTGCGTCCGGAGACGGCACAGGGGATTTTTGTAAATTTTAAAAATGTACAGAGAACTTCCAGAAAAAAAATTCCGTTCGGAATCGGTCAGGTTGGAAAATCATTCCGTAATGAAATCACGCCGGGAAACTTTACCTTCCGGACCCGTGAGTTTGAACAGATGGAACTGGAATTCTTCTGTGAGCCGGATACAGACTTGGAATGGTTTGAGTACTGGAAAAATTACTGCATTGATTGGCTGAAAACGCTGGGAATCAAAGACGATGAAATGAGAGTCAGAGATCATGAGAAAGAAGAGCTGTCTCATTATTCAAAGGCGACTTCGGATATTGAATTCTTATTCCCGTTTGGCTGGGGTGAGCTGTGGGGAATTGCAGACCGCACAGATTATGATTTGACTCAGCATCAGAATACTTCCGGAGAAGATCTGACATATTTTGACGATGTAAAAAAAGAGCGTTATATTCCATATGTTATCGAGCCGTCTTTGGGAGCGGATCGTGTAACTTTGGCATTTTTGTGTGCTGCCTATGACGAAGAAGAGCTGGAAGGCGGAGATACAAGAACGGTTCTCCATTTCCACCCGGCTCTGGCGCCGGTGAAGATCGGAATTCTTCCGTTGTCTAAGAAATTAAGCGACGGCGCCATGAAGGTTTATGAAGAATTATCCAAGCAGTATTACTGTGAGTTTGACGAGAGAGGAAATATTGGAAAACGTTACCGCCGTCAGGATGAGATCGGCACACCATATTGTGTTACCTTTGACTTTGATTCTTTGGAAGATAATGCAGTGACGGTCCGTGATCGGGATACTATGGAGCAGGAGCGTGTAAAAATTGAAGATTTGAAGGCATATTTTGAGGAAAAATTTGCATACTAACAAGATGAAACGCCGATTGCTTGTTTCGTTGATTCCCGTAGTATTTGCCAGGGGATGAAGTACGCTTGGATTTTGTCTCATGATTCGTGTAATATGAAAAGAATCCGGGGAATCATCTCCGGATTTTGGTTCTAATATGGGAAAGTTCATTTTTGGTTAAATGGAGGAAGAAGATGGGGAAAAAATATGATTATTCGTACACGCAGGACCGGGAATTATCATGGCTGAAATTCAATGAGCGGGTGCTCGGGGAAGCGGGGAAAAAAAGTGTTCCGATTTTTGAAAGATTAAGGTTTCTTGAAATCTTTACGAATAATCTGGATGAATTTTTCATGGTTCGTGTGGGAAGCATTCACGAGATGAGTGTCATTCATGACGATCATCGGGATATTCGTTCAAATTTAACGCCGGAGGAACAGCTGGAGAAGATTACAGAAGCTGTGTGTCCTCTCTATGAACTCAGAGATCGGATTTTTCGGGATGTGTCCAAAGAGCTGGAACAACAGGGAGTAAAGAGAGTTTCTGTGAAGAAACTTCCCAAAGAAGATAAAAAATATTTAAAAAATTATTTTCAGGCAATGATTCGTCCCGTTTTGTCTCCGATTGTGGTTGGAAAACAGCATCCTTTTCCTCATATTCCGAATAAAATTCTGCAAATCGGTTTGATGCTTCGCAAAAAAGAGAAAAAGTCCTTTGGGATACTGCCGGTTCCGAAAGATTTGGAACGTATGATTTTCCTGTCGGGAGAGAAAATGAGGTATGTACTTTTAGAAGATCTGCTGCTGGAATACTGCGATGAAATGTTTGAAAATTATTCGGTGGAAGAAAAATGTATCTTATGTGTGACGAGAAGTGCGGATATTAATCCCGATGATGAAATTTATGAATCTACAGATGACTATCGGACGCACATGAAAAAGATTATAAAGATGCGGGGAAGGCTGTCTCCGATTCGTCTGGAATTGCAGGGAACACAAAACCGGCAGATAAGAGAGTATTTATCTGAACGTCTGGATCTGTCCGGGCAGGAGATTTTCAGCAGCGAAGCTCCGCTAGATTTAAAATATGTCTATCCGCTGATTGAGCGGATGCCCGGAGAGCAGAAAAAGATCGGATGCTACCGCGTTTTTACACCGGCATTAAATCGGGATTTTATACCCGGGGTCAGTGTCACAAAGCAAATTCTTCAGGGAGACAAACTGCTGTCCTTTCCTTTTGATACGATGGACACCTTTCTCGAACTGCTCAGGGAGAGCGCCCGAGACAGAGAAACAATATCCATTAAAATCACTATTTATCGTCTGGCAAAGCAGGCAAAGATTGTGAAATATCTCTGCGAAGCCGCAGAGAATGGAAAAGAAGTTCTGGTACTGATGGAGCTGAGGGCAAGATTTGATGAGGAAAATAATATTAATTACTCGGAGATTCTTGAGGAAGCAGGGTGTAAGATCATGTACGGAATGGAGGATTATAAGGTTCATTCCAAGGTGTGCTTAATTACCAAGAAGAACAGTAAAGGAATTTACTATATTACACAAATCGGCACAGGCAATTATAATGAGAGTACGTCTAAGATTTATACCGATTTAAGTATGATCACGGCATCCAAAGAAATTGGGCGGGATGCGGCAAAGTTTTTTCACAATATGTCCATTTTCAATCTGGATGGGAGCTATGAACATCTTTGGGTTGCCCCGACCAGTTTGCAAAACAATATTCTTCACCGCATTGAGCGAGAGAAGATGAAAGCAGAGAGTTTTCAGCCTTCCGGAATTTTTATGAAAATGAATTCTTTAACAGACCGTAAGGTGATTGATGCACTGTGCGAAGCCTCCTGCGCGGGAGTTCCGATTTTTCTGCTGATTCGTGGAATATGCTGCCTCAAACCGGGAGTGGCAGGGAAAACGGAAAATATCCGTGTGGAAAGTATCGTTGGGAGATTTTTGGAGCATTCACGGATTTATTGTTTCGGTGTCGGAGATGAGATGGAGATTTATATTTCTTCCGCGGATATGATGACGCGCAATACGAGACGAAGGGTGGAGGTTGCATGTCCGGTGCGTGACCCGGCATTGAAAAACAGAATGAAAGCTATGATCGGTATTTTGAAGAAGGATAATGTACAGGGGGTTTGGTTAAAATCCAACGGAGAATATATCTCAAAGAAACGAAACGGCGCAGAGAAAATCAACTCTCAAATCTATCTGTTAAATGAGTCCAGAAAAAATCAGAAAAAGTCCATACCGCGGAAAAAGAATTTATTTACTTATGTGAAATCTTTATTTACAGATGGGAAGAAAAGCAGAAAGAAGAAATAGAAGATGAAAAAGGAGAAGAAGATGAGCAAAATCAGATTTAATAAAAAGTTCTTAATGGCGGCAGGCGCCTGTCTGACCATTGCAGGGGTAGTGGGAGGTTTTGTCATAAAACACCGCGTCAATACCAAGGCATCCGATGAGAGTTTTGAAATTCATGGAATGAATGTGAGTATCAAAGAGTGCGAGGGGAAGTCACAGGAAATTATGGAAGAGGATATCGATGAGACCATTTCCGAGGAAGTGATGGCTCTGGAAGAAAAGGGTCAAACCTATGAATTTGGCGACAGCATTGAGACAGATCATGTTTCCTTTGTGCCGATGGTGAAAGAAATTGATGATGAAGTAGCATACAATGCCTTCGGGGGCATCACGTCAAGGAGCGGAAAAAACTATGTGATTATTGTAAAATCAGAAAAAGAGTTGACCAGAGAGAAACTGAGTGAGGTGGCAGATGCCGTGAAAGATCAGGTGAATTAGAACAGGAGACGCACGTATGATTTTAATAAAACAGGCAAGAGTGATGGATCCGGAAACGGGATTTGATCAGATAACGGATCTGGTACTCAAAGAAGATAAGATTGTAAAAATTGGTGAAACCGAGGATGATGGAACCTTTGACGCGGTATTGGACGCCGAAGGACTGGTTGCGGCTCCGGGTCTGATTGATGTTCATGTTCATTTTCGGGATCCGGGGTTTACTTACAAAGAAGATTTAAACAGCGGAGCAGCTGCAGCCGCAGCCGGAGGATTCACGACGGTAGTCTGTATGGCGAATACGAAACCGGTGGTAGATTCTGTGGAAATCTATCAGGAAATTGCCAGAAGATGTGAGACACTTCCCATCAGGGTCTGGCAGGCAGCCGCTGTGTCCAGGGGATTTTTGGGGCAGGAGCTGACAGATATGGATGCCCTCTATAAAGCGGGGGTGCGTGGATTTACCGATGACGGTCTTCCGCTGATGGATCAGGCGCTGGTGAAAAAAGCCATGGAAAAGGTTCGTCAACTGGGGGTTCCCATCAGTCTTCATGAAGAAGATCCCGCTTACATCAAACAGCCCGGAGTCAACCAGGGAAAGGTGGCGAAGCAGTTAAACTACGGGGGAGCTTCTTACATGGCAGAAGCCGTGATGGTAAAAAGGGATTGTCGGCTGGCTCTGGAGACAGGAGCATGTGTGGATATTCAGCATATCAGCTCAGCTCAGGCGGTAGAATATGTGAAAGAAGCGAAGGAACAGGGAGCAAAGGTGACAGCGGAGGCTTCACCGCATCATTTTACTTTGACAGAGGAGGCAGTGCTGAAATACGGAACATTGGCGAGGATGAATCCGCCGCTGCGTACAGAGCAGGATCGCCAGAGAATTATCAAAGGACTTCAGGAGGGAACCATTGAGATCATTGCAACGGACCATGCGCCTCATTCCAAAGAAGAAAAAGAAAGAAGTCTTTCAGACGCTCCAAGTGGAATTACCGGACTTGAGACTGCTCTTGGTCTTGGAATTACAGAGCTGGTGGAGAAACAGTACCTGACGTTGATGGAGCTTCTGGAGAAAATGACCATAAATCCGGCAAGGCTTTACGGTATGGAGCAGGGAAGGCTTCAGAAAGGTAAACCGGCGGATCTAGTACTATTTGATCCGGCAAAAGAATGGATTGTAAAAGAATATAAGTCCAAGGCATCCAATTCGCCGTTTACCGGGTGGAAATTAAAAGGAAAAATAAAGTATACCATCTGCAATGGAGAGATTGTATACAGATCATAAAAATTTCATAGGTTCTTTGTGCATCAGGAGGAAGGAGTCCCCGGGAATCGATCAGTGCTTGTCGGTTCTCAGGGACTCTTTTTTTACAAAACTCATCAAAAAGACTTTACATTTAACACAAACTTTACAGAAAGCTTCTTTTGAATTTTACATAACGTCGGTAAGATTAGATTTGTAAGTGATACGCATAAAAAGGAGAGAACATTATGAGAAAGAAAATTTTAACTTTAGCAGTTGCAGCAGTTGCGGCCTCCAGCCTTATGACAGGATGTGGAAATGGAAACAGCAAGGAAGCAAATGATAAAATTACAGCAGTTTCAAGGGAAGACGGTTCCGGAACAAGAGGAGCGTTTATCGAATTGTTCGGAATTGAAGAAAAGGATGCAGACGGTAATAAAGTAGATAAGACAACGTCCTCTGTACAGATTACCAATTCAACTTCTGTTATGATGACAACGGTGGCAGAGAACAAGGCGGCAATTGGTTACATATCTTTAGGTTCTTTAAATGATACAGTGAAGGCAGTAAAAATTGACGGAGCCGAGCCGAGTGTTGAGACTGTAAAGGATGGATCTTACAAGATCGTACGTCCATTTAACATTGTAACAAAGGATAAATTAAGCGAGCAGGCGCAGGATTTTGAAAACTTTATTATGAGCGCCGAAGGACAGAAAATTGTAGAAGATAACGGATATATCAAGGTTGATGAAAAAGCGGCGGCATTTAAATCCAACGGCGCCAAAGGAAAAGTTGTAGTGGGCGGATCTTCTTCTGTAACGCCGGTTATGGAAAAATTAAAAGAAGCTTATACAAAGCTGAACAAAGATGTGACAATTGAAGTTCAGCAGAGCGATTCTACCACAGGTGTTACAAATGCCATCGAAGGTACCTGCGATATTGGTATGGCTTCCCGTGAGCTGGCAGACAGCGAGACAAAGAAAGGTGTGAAAGCCACAGTTATCGCACAGGACGGTATTGCGGTGATTGTAAATAAAGACAGTGATGTGGATGAACTGACAAGTGATCAGGTAAAAGCAATCTATACAGGAGAAACCACAAAATGGTCTGATGTAAAATAACAGATCGCAGGATATGAGTAAAATAAGAGGAATTGTAACGATGAAGAAATCTTTTGAAAAAGTAATGGACGCTGTGTTCTTGATTTCAGCATGTGCTTCCATTCTGGCAGTTATACTGATCTGTGCCTTCTTATTCGTAAACGGAATTCCTACCATCGGGGAAATCGGACCGCTGAAATTTATTGCCGGTCAGACTTGGATGCCAAAGAGCGGAATCTTTGGCATTTTCCCGATGATTATAGGAAGTCTTTATGTGACGGCGGGAGCCATTGTTGTAGGTGTGCCCATCGGAATTCTGGCGGCAATTTACATGGCAAGATTTTGCAATGATAAAATTTATAAAGTATTAAAACCGGCTGTAGAGCTTTTGGCAGGAATTCCATCTGTTGTCTACGGGTTTTTTGGAATGGTTGTTCTCGTTCCGATGTTTCGTGATATGTTTGGGAATGGAAACAGTGTGTTTACCGCATCAATCTTGCTTGGGATCATGATTCTCCCGACGATCATCGGAGTGTCAGAAAGCGCTATCCGCGCAGTACCGGACAGTTATTATGAAGGATCCCTGGGACTGGGAGCCAGTCATGAGCGGAGTGTTTTTTTTGCGGTGCTTCCTGCAGCAAAATCAGGAATTTTAGCAGGCGTAGTTCTGGGAATCGGCCGTGCCATCGGAGAAACCATGGCAGTGGTTATGGTTGCGGGAAATCAGGCAATTGTACCGGACAGTCTGTTTTCAGGAGTCCGCACCTTAACCTCAAATATCGTATTGGAGATGGGCTATGCCACGGATCTTCACAGAGAGGCATTGATTGCGACTGCTGTTGTATTGTTCGTATTTATTCTGTTAATCAATCTTTCTTTTGCAGCATTAAAGCATAAGGAGGGCCAATAAATGGAAGCGGTGAAAAAAATGGAAATAACAGAAACAATTCAGGGAATCAATCAGGTTACCTGGAAACAAAGGATGAAGTCCTACAAAAGAACACCGTTGTCTTTTGTTTTATGGCTGCTTGTAAATCTGGCAATGCTGGTAACCGTAGCGGTTCTGTTTTTTTTGATTGGACATATTTTAATCAACGGCATCCCGTATTTAAATAAAGATCTTTTTGACTTTACTTATACAACAGAAAATGTATCTATGTTCCCGGCAATTGTCAATACATTGATGATGACGGTTCTGGCTTTGATTTTTGCTGTTCCTCTTGGTATTTTTGCGGCGATTTATTTGGTAGAATACGCAAAGCGCGGAAATAGGCTGGTGGAGATTGTTCGAGTGACGGCGGAAACCCTGTCGGGAATTCCATCCATTGTGTATGGATTGTTCGGAATGCTGTTTTTTGTCAATACCTTAAAGCTTGGATTGTCGATTCTTTCCGGCGCAGGAACTCTGGCGATTATGATTCTTCCTCTGATTATGCGTACCAGCGAGGAGGCCTTAAAATCTGTTCCGGATTCTTTTCGGGAGGGAAGCTTTGGATTGGGCGCCGGAAAATTAAGAACAGTTTTTCGGATCGTTCTGCCGTCTGCAGTACCGGGAATTTTATCCGGTGTGATCCTTGGAATCGGACGTATTGTCGGAGAAACGGCGGCGTTGATGTATACAGCAGGAACTGTTGCTGAGATTCCGGCCAATATCCTGGGATCCGGACGTACTTTAGCGCTTCATATGTATGTGCTCTCCTGTGAGGGACTGCATATTAATCAGGCATACGCCACCGCTGTGGTACTTTTGATTACAGTACTTCTGATCAATGCGATTTCATCGTTTATCGCAAAACGAATTACGAAAGGGTAAAGAAACATGCAGACCAAAATTAAAGTTGAAAATTTAGATTTATATTATGGAAAGTTCAAGGCATTAAAAGATATTAATCTCGATCTACCTACAAACCAGATCACCGCGTTTATCGGACCTTCCGGATGCGGAAAGTCTACACTTTTAAAATCATTAAACCGAATGAATGATCTGGTGGAAGGATGCAAAATTACCGGAAAAGTGACTTTGGATGGAGAAGATATTTACGGAGATATGGATGTAAATGTCTTAAGAAAACGAGTTGGAATGGTATTTCAGAAACCTAACCCGTTTCCGATGAGCGTTTATGATAATGTTGCCTATGGACCGAGAACCCATGGGATTCACAATAAAGCGCAGTTGGATGAGATTGTGGAAAAATCCCTGAGAAATGCAGCAATCTGGGATGAGCTTAAGGATCGTTTGAAAAAGAGCGCTCTTGGTCTGTCCGGAGGACAGCAGCAGCGTCTTTGCATTGCCCGGGCGCTGGCTGTGGAACCGGAAGTTTTACTGATGGATGAGCCAACTTCTGCATTAGATCCAATTTCTACTTCCAAAATTGAAGATCTTGCGTTAGAATTAAAATCAAAGTATACGATTATCATGGTGACCCACAATATGCAGCAGGCAGTTCGTATTTCCGATCATACGGCGTTTTTCCTTTTGGGAGAGATGGTAGAATTCGGAAAATCAGATGAGCTGTTCTCTATGCCGCAGGATAAGAGAACCGAAGATTATATTACAGGAAGGTTTGGGTGATCGTTATGAGAAATCGTTTTGACAGACAGCTCCTGCGTCTGAATCAGGAAATGATTGAGATGTGTTCGCTTTGCGAGGAGATGATTACCGCCGCAGCTAAAATTGTGGCGACAAGAGACAAAGAACTGATGCAGGACCTGAAAAGTATGGAAGAGGAGATCAATCAGAAGGAACGGGATATTGAACGTATCTGTATGAAACTTCTGATGCAGCAGCAGCCGGTGGCAACAGATCTTCGTGTGATTTCCGCAGCGCTGAAGATGGTATCTGATATGGAACGTATCGGAGATCAGGCATGTGATATTTCCGGGATTATCCGCAAGGATTCGGCAGTTCTGGATTTAAGGGAACACACACATCTGGATAAGATGGCGAAAGCGACCATTGATATGGTCAGCCGAAGTGTAAAATCCTTTGTAAAACAGAATCTTCAGATTGCCCGTGAGGTTATAGAACAGGATGATTTGGTAGACGAATTGTTCAGTCAGGTAAAGAAAGAGGCAATTTCTTTAATTCATGAAGATCCTGAAAAAGGAGAGGAGTACGTTGCAATCGTTATGATCGCAAAGTATTTTGAGAGAATCGGCGATCATGCCGGAAACATCGCTGAGTGGGTCGAATTTTCAATTACAGGGGAATATAAAGGAGGAAGCTTGTGATTTTTGTTGTGGAAGACGATCCGAATATCAGAGAACTGGTGACTTATACTTTACAGAGCACCGGGTTTGAAGCTCATGGTTTTGAGAACGGAACAGAATTTTTAAAAACTATGAAAGAGGGAGTGATGCCGGAGTTGGTTTTGCTGGACATTATGCTTCCGGGGGAAGACGGCATATCAATTTTGGGAAAACTCCGGGGAAAGTCAGCAACAAAAGATTTGCCGATCATTATGATGACAGCAAAAGGAACGGAATATGATAAGGTGTTGGGATTAGACAGCGGCGCCGATGACTATATTACGAAACCTTTTGGAATGATGGAGCTTGTATCCAGAGTAAAAGCGGTTCTGCGGCGGTCCAGGCGTGGAGACCAAAAAGATGAAATTATAGTGGGAAATTTAAAGATTTATCCTCAGAAGCATAAAGTAAAAGCGGCAGGGCAGAAGGTAGAACTGACCAATAAAGAATTTAAGCTGCTTTGCCTTTTGGTTGAGAGTAAAGGAAATGTCCTGAATCGAGATCAGCTGCTGACCAATATCTGGGGATATGATTTTGACGGAGAGACAAGAACGGTGGATGTTCATATTCGATCTCTCCGGCAAAAATTAGGAGAATGTGGACATTTAATTGAGACAGTCCGCGGAATAGGATATCGTATCGGAGGCAATGAGTAATGAAGCGGAAAATTTTCAGCAACATGGTGTACATTGCCTTAGTTGCCGTCCTGATAACGACCACCCTTCTGGGAATGCTGACTTATTACCGATACATGCATCAAATAAAAAGTGGAATACGGGATGAAGCGGCTTATATGGCGACATCGCTGAATCTCCACGATAAACAGGATCTGGATGCTTACAAGGGGATTACAATCAGCAGAATTACATGGATTGATTCAAATGGGGTTGTGATCTATGACAGCGCCGGAAAAGAAGAAAGCATGTCCAATCATAAAAATCGAAAAGAAGTAAGAGAGGCTGTTTTAAAGGGGGTGGGAGAAGATACCAGAATTTCCAAAACTTTAAAAACACAGACCTACTATTATGCAATCAGACTGCAGGATGGAACCATTCTTCGGATGAGCAGGGGAACTCAGACGATTTTGAAGCAGATGGAAGATATTATCCCCGTTTTTTTTCTGATGATGGGAATTGTTCTCATACTTGCAGTGATTCTTTCTAAAATTATTACCGAACGTATTGTAGAGCCAATCAATCAAATTGATTTGGTGCATCCAAAAAAGAACAGAACCTATAGTGAGTTGACGCCTTTGCTTGATAAGATAGAAAAACAAAATATTGATATTGAACATCAGATTGAGGAAATTAAAGAGGCAGAAAATATGAGGAAAGAATTTTCTGCCAATGTATCCCACGAATTAAAGACACCATTGACAACGATTTCGGGATATGCAGAATTGATGAAAGATGGATTGGTAAAACCGGAAGATATGGGACGGTTCTCTGCAACTATCTACGAGGAAGCGAAACGCTTAATTTCCATGATTGAGGGAATTATTAAGTTATCGCGATTAGATGAAAATCGGGTAGAGCTTGAGTGGGAAGAGGTCGATCTTTACGATCTTGCATTTCGTGTCAAAAATGATCTGAAACGAAGAATGGAAGAGGAGAATGTTTCCATTCATATTCGTGGAATTCATACAAAAATACAGGGGGTTTCCCAGATTCTTTATGAAATGTTCTTTAATTTGTGTGAAAATGCAATAAAATATAATCATCCGGGGGGACAGGTTGTATTTACCGTGGCATCCATGAATGAGTATCCGACCGTTATTGTGGAGGATACAGGAATCGGAATACCAAAAGAGGATCTTGATCGGATCTTTGAGCGGTTTTATCGGGTGGATAAGAGCCATTCCAATCAAAAGGAAGGGTCGGGATTGGGGCTGTCCATTGTAAAGCACGGAGCAAAATTTCATAAAGCATTGATGGAAGTAGAAAGTGAAATGGGAGAGGGAACCAAAATTACGGTGATTTTTCCTAAAAATTAAGAGTAAAAAACAAGAGTCGGCAGAAATTGAATTTCTGCCGACTCTTGTTTTTACTTTTATTGAAACAATGGTTTGTCGTAAGTCATGGATACACCGGATGCATAGACAGAGCGAAACTGACTGTACATAATGGACGCAATTTTATGAGCGTAAGCCGGATCGGTTGCATACTCATGCCACAGGTTGGCGGTATTTGGATGATACCGGAATTTATACAATGTATTTTGCTTATGGGTTCCACTATGTATGTATTCCTGACTGACATATTTTGCAGCGCCGGAAATTGCTTTGTCAACGCTTGTCCATCCCTGATAGTACGCGTAACTGAATCCGCACAGCTGCGGATCGCTGTCATATGCCTTGATTCCGTAAAGATTGTACAGCTTCCGCTTGGAAATCGTTTTGGTTATATATTTCCCTTTTACTTTTTGGAACCCTGTAACATTGCCGTTTTTATCTTTTATGACAGAAGCGCCGGAGACGATTTTTGTGACATATTTTCCTTGAGATAATTCGCTGGTGCCGTAGCCGGTTTCAAGAATGGTCTGGCACAGAAAATAAACCGGATCAATGTCATAGGTTTTTGCAGCGGAGATCAAAACATTTGCCTTGTTTTTCAGAACACTTCCGGATTTGAGCTTACTGTTTAACAGAGAACTGTAAGCGGAAGTATTGACGCTGCGGTAGGTGTCTAAGCGAAGAAACTGATAATTGTGGGTCTGATCCGTTGATGGATCAATATATTTTTTGTAAGTTGATGTGCTGATTGATTTTCCGCCATAGGTCGGGTGCTGTTTTTTTTCAGCGCTGATATAACTGGATAAGGTTTTATTATATTTGGTATAAGTCGTTGAGCCGCTGGCAGAAGCAGACGGTTTTGATGCAGACGGCTGGGATACCGGTTTATTGATATAGATTCTCTTTGCAGAGGAACTGTAGGTATAGCGGAGTCCCAGATTTGTAATCAGTGCTTTTGCCGGAAGCAAAATGACGGTTTTGTTTGTTTTATAGTATTTGACTTTGGTTGGCGCAATGGAAAAGGTTTTCTTTTTTCCATTTAAATAGTAGGTCCGCTTGCCAACGTAGGCTGTGAGTGTCTTGGAACCGTTCTTTAATACGAGTTTTCCTGTTTTCTTAGAATAGGAACGTTTTACTTTCGGCCCCTGTTTGACCAGATAATCGTAATATGGAATCATGTTGATGGAAGTACTGCCTTTTTTCATCTGAATTCCGGCATACTTGAGTGAAAGACTTTTGGTTCCGTAGCTGAATTTTAATTGTTTTCCTGTATAGTATCTTGTTTTGCCGCTGTAGCGAATTTTAAGGCTGGCGGCTTCTGCCAGACCGGATGGAAGGATCCCTCCGATACAGCCCACCGTTAATGCAGCGGCAAGAATTTTCTTATAACGCATAGTAAAATACTCCTCCTTTATCTTGTTTAAGATTACCATACATTTTATAGAGATTCAATAAATATGTAATAAAAATGTAATAATTTACTGGGGAATCTTGAAATTTCTGGGTTTGGGTTTGACAAGGAATGAAAACTTTGCTATTATAAAAAAAAAGCACTTTAGTATGGTAGTGTGCTGAAAGAATAGAGATGGAGGAAGAAAAAGAATGAAGAGAATAATTACTGTTTTATTAACGATCGCACTGGCGGCTTCTATGCTGGCAGGATGCGGCAAAGAGGAAAAGAGCAAGAAAGACAACTCTCTGAAGGACGTACAGGAAAAGAAAGAGCTGGTATTGGGACTGGATGCATCTTTCCCTCCAATGGGATTTACAGATAAAAAGCAAAACATTATCGGATTTGACATTGATTTGGCGAAGGAAGTTGCCAAGAGAATGGATATCAAGTTAAAGCTGCAGCCGATCAACTGGGACTCAAAGGAGCAGGAATTGGATACAGGAAATATTGACTGTATTTGGAATGGTCTGACCTACAGCAAAGACAGAGAAAAAAATATGCTGTGTTCAGAATCTTATATGGATAATCATCAGGTTCTGGTTCTTCCGGCAAATAGCAAGATTAAATCTCTGGCAGATATTAAGAAGCAGTCTGTGGGAGTACAAAAAGGATCTACGGCAGCAGACGCTGTTGATAAAACAGAAGAGTTAAAAGATGCGGATATTCGTCTCATGGCAGATAATGTGCAGATTTTAAATGACTTGGGCAACGGGCTTCAGGCAGCGGTAATGGATGAGGTTGTGGCGAAGTATTACACAAGCAAAGACAAAGGCAAATATAAGGTACTGGATGCAAGTCTTGCCACTGAAAAATATGTGATTGGATTTAGAAAAGATGACAAAGCGCTCTGCAAGGAGGTGGAGAAGCAGCTAAAGGCAATGGCAGAGGACGGCACACTAAAGAAAATCAGTACCAAATGGTTTGATGAAGACATTACAACCATTCGATAAGAACAATACAGAAGGGGCTTTTGTTCACAAAGCCCCTTTTTATTTCATTTAGTATAGGAGTAAGATGAATTATGGATGGAATACAAAGTTTTTCGGAAATTGTAAAGCTTTTAATCGAACACGGATTGAAGGAGACGTTGACCCTGTTCTTTCTGACCTTGATTTTGGGATTAATCTTAGGTCTGGTGCTTGCAAAGGGGCGTATGACCAGATTTTGGGTGATTCAGATACCGGTGCGTTTTTTCCTTTTAATCATGAGAGGAACCCCATTGATTCTTCAGCTGTATGGGTTCTATTTTGGTCTCTACTATGTGGCAGGGTTAAGTCTGGATCGTATGACGGCAGCTGTCATTAGTTTTTCCTTAAACTATGCGGCATATTTTGCTGAGATTTACCGAAGCGGAATACAGGCAATTCCCAAGGGGCAGTATGAGGCCGCCAAGGTACTTGGGTTTGGAAAGGCACAGACTTTCTTTAAAATTGTTCTGCCGCAGGTTGTGAAAATTATTACGCCGTCTCTTGGAAGCGAGTGTATGACGTTAGTGAAAGATACCTCTTTGGCACACGTCATCGGTGTTATGGAGATTTATGTAGTAGCAACCAACCAGATGGCAAGAAGCCGGGGAATGATTTATCTTGTAGTAGCAGGTATTTTCTATTTGGTTATGAATACGATTGTTTCCAAAATATTTGATGTTATCGAAAAGAAGATGAATTACTATCGTTAAGGAGGAAGAGAAATGAGTATTTTATCAGTGACAAACCTGCAAAAAAAGTTTGGGGAGCTGACCGTCCTAAAGGATATTTCTTTTCAGATCAATGACGGAGAGATCATCTCGATTATCGGCTCTTCTGGATCCGGAAAATCCACCCTGCTGCGGTGTATGAATCAATTGGAAAAGATAACCTCCGGAAAGATAGAAATCAATGGGAAGGTTTTGGTGGAGACAAAAAACGAAACTCCGGTCTATGCCGGAGGAGAGGTTCAAAAACAAATTTTAATGGAAACAGGATTTGTATTTCAGAATTTTAATTTGTTTCCTCATTACAGTGTGTTAAGGAATGTCATGGAGGCTCCGGTCTGCGTTGCGGGAATTCCCAGAGAAGAAGCAAAGACAAAGGCATTGGAATTGCTGAAAAAACTTGGTCTTGAATCCAAAGCCGACGCATATCCCTGTGAACTGTCGGGAGGGCAGTCGCAGAGAGTTTCCATTGCCAGAGCATTGGCGTTGGAACCGAAGATTCTGTTTTTTGATGAGCCCACATCTGCTCTGGATCCGGAACTAACCGGGGAAGTTTTAAAGGTTATAAAATCATTGACCGATCTCCATATGACAATGGTCATTGTAACCCATGAGATGGCTTTTGCAAAGGAAATCTCAGATCGAATTATTTTTATGGATCAGGGAGTGATTGTTGAGGACGCAGCTCCGGAAGAGGTATTCCACTCAGCGAATGAGAGAACCAGGGAGTTCCTTGGGAAATATCATGATGTGAATTGACAGAGAAGCGAAATGCTGGAAGGGAGTAACAATGGTAAAAGACATGCCGAATAAGTTTTCAGAGGTAACCCCTGAAATCAAAGAGTTAGCGAAAAAGTGTGATAAAAAAATATCAGAGGAATTATTTACAAAGTATGATGTAAAACGTGGACTGCGCAAAAAAAACGGGGAGGGAGTTCTTGCCGGACTTACCGATATTTCCATGATTCAGTCGTATACAATGGTGGATCGTGAGATTGTTCCATGTGAGGGAAAGCTGTATTACCGCGGGATTGACATTGAAGATATTGTAAAAGGATTTATTTCCGAAGATCGTTTTGGATTTGAGGAAACTGCATACCTGCTTTTGTTTGGAAATCTTCCGACACAAAAAGAGCTGGAACAGTTTAAAGGAATGTTAAGTGAATATCGTCAGCTTCCGACAAACTTTGTGCGGGATATTATTATGAAAGCGCCAAGCCGTGATATGATGAATACGTTATCCAGAAGCGTTCTGACGTTGTTTTCCTATGATGATTATGCAAGTGATATTTCTCTGCCCAATGTACTGCGTCAGTCCATTCAGTTGATTGCACTGTTTCCGGTTTTAGCGGTCTATGGGTATCAGGCCTATGCTCATTATGAATGCGGAGAAAGTCTGTTTATCCATTTGCCGCAGGAAAACCTGTCTGCGGCGGAGAATATCTTGTATCTTTTGCGCCCGGACAGCAAGTATAGTAAACTGGAAGCTCAGCTGTTAGATATGGCATTGGTTTTGCACGCGGAACACGGAGGAGGAAATAACTCAACCTTTACAACGCATGTTGTATCGTCTTCCGGAACCGATACATATTCTGCGGTTGCAGCGGCGCTTTGTTCCTTGAAAGGACCGAAACATGGAGGAGCGAATATAAAGGTTGTTCAGATGTTTGATGATTTAAAACAGCAGGTGACGGATTGGAAGGACGAAGATCAGATTCGGGAATATTTAATGAAGCTTTTAAATAAAGAAGCGTTTGACAAGGCAGGGCTGATCTATGGTCTTGGTCATGCGGTGTATTCCATTTCAGATCCACGTTCCAAAATTCTTTCAAGATTCGTGAAGCAGCTTTCAGAGGAAAAAGGACGGGAAGATGAATATAATCTTTATACAACTGTGGAGCGTCTGGCAAAAGAAGTGATTGCGAAAGAGCGAAAGATCTATAAGGGAGTCAGCGCAAATATTGACTTCTACAGTGGTTTTATTTATAGTATGCTGGGGCTTCCTCATGAGTTATATACGCCGCTTTTTGCAATTGCGCGTATTGCAGGATGGTCTGCACATCGTATGGAAGAGCTGATCAATGGAAATCGCATTATTCGTCCGGCATATAAAGGTGTGGCGCCGAGAAGAGCTTATACACCGATTGGAGATAGGGATGCCTAAAAGGAATGGAAAAAGCAGAGATGGAATCAAAGGTTCCATCTCTGCTTTTTCATAATTAATTTACTGTTTGACTGCTTTGTGATGAAATTTCCTGATAAGAGGATAAATCGTCTGGAAGAGTGACGTTTACTTCTTTGCCTACATTCTTATAAGTAATGGTCATATCGACACTGATTTTGCCCAGTCCTTCTTTTTTGCTCTCCAGTACCATTTTGATCTTTTCTTTGACCGGATAAAAATCTTCATTGACAGTTCTGGTTCCGGAGAAAGAGGTAATCTTAATTTCATCGGTTGAAGTTGTGCCTGTGATGGAACTCATCTGTGACATCACTTCTTTTAAATATTGGTTGAAACCTTCCTCGTTCAGACTATACTGAATTGTTTTCTGGTCATCCTTTTCTTCCAGTTTCAGATCTTTGTAATATTTGATAGGCAGAGAGTTTTGTCCGGTTGTACTTTCAATTTGTTTTTGCAGTTCCTCGATATCCATTTTCATTTTCATTTTCTGACCGTTGTTTTCCATATAGTAATATCCGTCCGTATAGAAAACATTGACGCTCAGAGACTGTCCAAACATATTTGTGGTAGTCTTCATGTTCATCTGAATTTTATCTTCATCGGACATTTTTACTTTGGCATCAAAGTTCATGCCAAGTTCGATGGAAGAAGTGCCGGATTTTGCTTCACCGGATTCAATTTTATAATTCATCTCCCCGGACATATCAAAATCTTTCATTTTTTTACTTTGTTTCATGCTCTCCTGCATCACTTCTTTCGCGCTCATTTTTTTGGTACATGCCGTGATGGAAAAAACCAGAAGACATGTCAGCATCAGCGCTAAAATCTTTTTTAACCTTTTCTTCATACTCGTTCCTCCTTAGAATAGAAATAATAGATTGTACTCATAATTATACAGTATAAATGGATTTTGGTAAATAGAAAGTGTGAGAATCGGAAATGAATTTGACATCGGGGCACCCAAGATTTAAACTGAAACTATCAATGAATCAACAGGAGGCAGGAGCTATGAAAAAAAATTTTTATATGGTATCAGAGGCAGACGGATTGAAGCTGCATGTCCTGCTTATGGTTCCGGAAGGGAAGCTTCAGGGAATTGTTCAAATTTGTCATGGGATGGCAGAACATAAAGAACGCTATGAGCCGTTTATGAGAGAGCTGAATCAATATGGGTTTGCCTGCGTCATTCATGACCATCGGGGACATGGAAAAAGTGTAAAAGATTCCAGAGATCTTGGATATTTTTATGATACGGAGGGAAAAATGATTGTGGAAGACGCGCATCAGGTTACGATGTGGATGAAGGCGCAATATCCGGGTCTGCCGTTTTATTTATTTGGTCATAGTATGGGTTCTTTGGTGGCCCGATGTTATTTGAAAAAGTATGACAAAGATCTGGATGCATTGATTGTATGCGGAAGCCCCAGTGAGAATCCGGCTGCAAAGGCAGGAATTCTTCTGGCAAAATCTGCGTGTAAATTTCGAGAGCACAAGCCAGGAAGACTGTTGGATCAACTGGCGTTTGGAAAATACAGGAGAATGTTAAAGAGCGGAGAATCGCAAAATGCATGGATCAGTTATCAAGAGGAGAATGTCAAAGCTTATGATGAACATCCGTTGGATGGGTTTTTGTTTACCAATAACGGTTTTTTAAATCTATTTCATTTAATGCACCGAACTTACAGTAAAAATGGATGGCAGCTTGGACATCCTTCGCTGCCGATTTTGTTTATTGCCGGTGCAGATGATCCGTGCATCGGTTCAAAGAAACAGTATGCTCAGGCAATGACATTTTTAAAGAAGCGAGGCTATAATCACGTGCGGGGAGTTTTATTTCGGAATCGACGCCATGAAATTTTAAACGAAGAGGGAAAAGAAACGGTTTATCAGGGGATTCGGTCCTTTTTGGAAGCTGTGGGAAAGAAGGATCGTCATATCTGAAAGATTTCGATTGAAAATAGCGATCGAAAAACGTAACAAATGTTACGGAAAATAGCGTCTTCTTTATGTATACTGTATGATAGATGGAAAGATAAAGAAGGAGGACACGAAGCAATGGCAATTAATAATCGAAAAGCAGCAGTTATTGGCTGTGGATTTGTAGGATCTGCCTCTGCGTTTAGTTTAATGCAGAGTGGGTTATTTACGGAAATGGTTTTGCTGGATGCAGATCAGGATAAAGCAGAAGGGGAAGCGATGGATATTACCCATGGAACTCCTTTTGTGGGAAGAATGAAAATTTATGCAGGGGACTATGATGATCTTGCAGATGCTGCTGTGATTGTGATTACGGCAGGAGCAAATCAGAAGCCGGGAGAGACGAGACTGGATTTGGTTCATAAAAATGTTGGAATTTTAAAAAATATTATTGGAGAGATTGTCAAAAGAAATTATGAGGGAATCTTATTAATTGTATCCAATCCTGTTGATATTTTGACTTATGCAGCGCTGAAATTAAGCGGATTTCCAGAACATCGTGTGATTGGCTCCGGGACGGTTTTAGATTCAGCCAGACTTCGCTTTCGTCTGGGAGAACATTTGGATGTGGACAGCCGCAGCGTCCATGCGTTTATTATTGGAGAGCACGGTGACAGTGAGATTGCCGCATGGAGCAGCGTGAATGTTTCTGGAATTCCGCTGGATGATTTCTGTGAAATGCGCGGGCATTATAATCATACAGAATCCATGCGTCAAATTGCGGAAGATGTGAAAGAAAGTGCTTACGAAATCATCGAAAAGAAGCGAGCCACCTATTATGGAATTGCAATGTCTGTAAAAAGAATCTGCGAGGCGATCGTAAAGGATGAAAAGTCGATTCTTCCGGTATCGGGAATGATTCACGGAGCCTATGGAATCGAAGATGTAGTGCTCAGCATGCCGGCAATTGTCGGCAAAGACGGAATTGAAACACAAGTACCCATTGAGTTAAGTTCAAAAGAACAGGAACAGTTAAAGGAATCAGCGGCAACTTTAAAAGAAGTGGCAGATGGTTTGGATTTAACAATAGGTGATTAAAAGAAGTTATATAAGAAGAAACGTAGATTCCCTGCAAATTTTGTGGTAAGATCATGTTTGGGAGGGATCAAAATGTTAACGTTAGTTTTTATATTTTTAATGTTTTGTGTTTTTGGGAAATTACTGTTTTTTTCATTCAAAGCTGCATGGGGAATTACCAAGATTTTGCTGACTTTTATATTTCTTCCGGTAATTTTAATCGGATTGGTCTTTGGAGGTTTCCTCTCAATCGCACTGCCGATTTTGGTGGTCATTGGAATTGTTTCGTGGATTGCACGATAAAAATGGACGAAATCAAAAGTACTGGAAGCGCCAAAAGGCACATTCCAGGATTGTAAGCGGTCGCCAAGGTTTTGGGCAAGTCGGAACTTTGGCGCATCGCCATCACAAAGAAGGCGCAAGTCATTGATGAACATGACTTGCGCTTTTCTTTTGAGATAGAGAAGGGAAAACTTTCTTAATATCATAAAAAATTAGCACTCACCTATTGACAGTGCTAATAATGAGTGTTATATTACGAATAGAACATAAGCAAAATGGGAAACAAAGAAGAGGTAGGAGTCTATCGGATGAAGGAGGAACAACGATGAATATTAATAAATTTACACAAAAATCTATCGAAGCAGTAAATCAGTGTGAGAAGATTGCTTATGATTATGGACATCAGGAGATTGACCAGGAACATTTTTTATATAGTCTGCTGACAGTGGATGACAGTCTGGTTGCCAGTTTAATTGAGAAGATGGGAATACAGAAGGATTCTTTTTTAAGTCAGGTGCAGGAGCTGCTTGCAAAGAAGCCGAAGGTGTCCGGAGGCCAGGTTTATATGAGCCAGGGGCTGAATCAGGTTTTGCTGCATGGAGAAGATGAGATGAAAGCCATGGGAGACGAGTATGTTTCCGTGGAGCATTTGTTTCTTGCGATGATAAAACATGCCAATAAAGCTGTGAAGGAATTGTTCCGAGGGTATGGGATTACCAGAGATCGTTTTCTTCAGGTTCTTTCAAAGATTCGCGGAGGACAGAAGGTTACCAGCGACCGGCCGGAAGAAACCTATGACAGTCTGGGAAAATACGGATATGATTTGGTGAAACGTGCCAGAGAACAGAAGCTGGATCCGGTGATTGGACGTGACAGTGAGATTCGCAATGTGGTGCGGATTCTCTCCAGAAAAACAAAAAATAATCCGGTATTAATCGGAGAACCGGGAGTCGGAAAAACGGCGGTTGTCGAAGGACTGGCTCAGAGAATTGTCCGCGGAGACGTGCCGGATCAGCTGAAGGATAAGACGATTTTTTCATTGGATATGGGATCTTTGGTGGCAGGGGCAAAATATCGCGGTGAATTTGAAGAACGCTTGAAAGCAGTTCTGGAGGAAGTTAAGAAAAGCGATGGGCAAATTATATTATTTATTGATGAACTGCATACCATTGTAGGTGCGGGAAAGACGGACGGAGCGATGGATGCGGGGAATATGTTAAAGCCAATGCTTGCCAGAGGGGAACTTCATTGCATCGGAGCGACAACTTTGGATGAGTATCGTCAGTATATTGAAAAGGATCAGGCTTTGGAGCGGCGTTTTCAGCCAGTCATGGTAGATCAGCCAACGGTAGAAGATACCATTTCCATTTTGCGTGGAATCAAGGAACGTTACGAGGTTTATCATGGAGTGAAAATCACAGACAGTTCTCTGGTAGCTGCCGCAGCCTTATCGGACCGATATATTAGTGACCGTTTTTTGCCGGATAAAGCCATTGATTTGGTGGATGAAGCCTGTGCCATGATTAAGACGGAGATGAATTCTCTTCCGGTAGAACTGGATGAGGTACAGAGAAAGATTATGCAGATGGAGATTGAAGAAGCTGCGCTAAAGAAAGAAGATGACCGTCTGAGCAGGGAACGGCTTGCGGAGCTTCAGAAGGAACTTGCGGAACTGCGGGAAGACTTTAAGGCAAGGAAGGCAAGATGGGAAAATGAGAAGGCATCTGTAGAGAAGGTTTCCAAATTAAGGGAAGAAATAGAAGCGGTCAACAGTGAAATTCAGATTGCCCAAAGAAATTATGATCTGAATAAGGCCGCGGAGCTTCAATACGGCAGACTGCCTGAGCTTAAAAAGCAGTTGGAAGAAGAGGAAGAACGGGTTGCCAGAGAAGATCGCTCGATGGTAAGGGAGTGTGTAACGGAAGATGAAATTGCAAAAATCATTTCCCGCTGGACCGGTATTCCGGTAGCGAAATTAACGGAAAGTGAGCGCAATAAAACGCTGCATCTGGACCGTGTGCTCCATGAGCGGGTGGTAGGTCAGGACGAGGCAGTAGAGCTGGTAACCGAATCCATTATCCGCTCCAAAGCAGGGATCAAGGATCCAAGCAAGCCAATCGGTTCCTTCCTGTTTCTGGGACCGACCGGAGTCGGAAAGACGGAGCTTGCCAAGGCACTGGCAGAGAGCTTGTTTGATAATGAGCAGAACATCGTCCGAATTGATATGAGCGAATACATGGAAAAACATTCGGTAGCGCGATTAATCGGAGCGCCTCCGGGATATGTAGGATACGAAGAAGGAGGGCAGCTGACAGAGGCTGTCCGCAGGAAACCTTATTCAGTCGTTTTGTTTGATGAAATCGAAAAAGCGCATCCGGATGTGTTTAACATTCTTTTGCAGGTGCTGGACGACGGACGAATTACGGACTCCAAAGGCAAGACCGTAGACTTTAAGAATACAATTTTGATTATGACGTCCAATATTGGCTCCGGGTATCTGCTGGAAGGAATTGATGAGAATGGGGAAATCAAACCGGAAGCTCAAACTATGGTATTTGAGGAACTTAAGAGTCATTTCCGGCCGGAATTTTTGAATCGTCTGGACGAGACAATTTTGTTTAAACCGCTGACCAGAGGAAATATCACAAATATAATTGACCTGCTGGTGAAAGATTTAAATCGTCGTCTGGAAGACAAAGAGCTGAAGGTGGAGCTTACGGCGGCCGCCAAAGAATATGTGGCAGATCATGGATATGAGCCGGTGTACGGAGCAAGACCATTGAAGAGATATCTGCAAAAGAGTGTGGAAACCTTGGCGGCAAGACTGATTTTAAGCGATGGTGTGGACGCGCAGGATACGATTCTTGTGGATGTAAATGACGGAGCATTGACAGCAAAAGTAAAATAGCGATATGATAGGGCGGAAACTGTAATGGAAAAGACAGGAGAAGCCTATGATTCTTGATGATATTGCGATTAATACAAATTTAAATGAAAATGAGCGGCAGCTTCTTCAATACATTTCAGAACATTTGGAGGAGGTGCCCTCATTGTTGTCCAGAGAACTGGCGAGACATAATTTTATGAGCAGCACAGCGGTTCTGCGCTGTATTAAAAAGCTGGGTTTTCAAAATTATAATGATTTTAACCTGAATGTCAATGGATGGCTCCGAAGCGACTCGATGGAGGAAATTCATGTGGCGGAAAATGATGAACTGTTGGATTTAATGAATAAAATGACAATATTGAATCAGACGAAAGAGGGAATCTCGCGATATCTAAAAAAGGTGATTGAAAAGCTGGATCCGTGTATGTTTATTGACGTAACTGCCAATGATGAAAATTCTGAGATCGCATCGTATGCCGGCTACAATTTTGCGAAGGCAGGAAAAATGATGACAGCCTATCGAAATGCAGGTTTACAGATGTTTGCAGGAATTAATCTTCCATCGGATCATGTTGTGATCGTAATCTCCAAATACGGAGAGAATGTTAATATCCTAAGAACGATGCAACTTTTATTCAGGGAAAAGAATATCAAGTTTTGCCGAAGGAAGGAACCAGCAAAATTTATCAGGAAATTGTGCGTCCGTCAATGGGGAAAAAGTTATTTGGAGATTTTTGGTCATAAAGCAGAGAGCTGTATGATAGAAAAGGGACATCCGCTGTTTTTTATGAAAAAACGGATGTCCCTTTTATTTATACTTGGATTCTGCTGGCAAGAGACTCATCCATGGCGATTCGGCGGCTGCCGATTCCCACAATAAGGTAGCCTCTGGATTTCTCAATGACTTGAATCTGACTGCCCTGTTCAATTTTTAGTTCGCGGAGCTTTTCCACAACTTCCGGCAGACCCAAAGCCCACTTGACGGTACAAACAGTTCCTCGCATTGCTGTTGTTAATGGCTGCATAATATCCCTCCTTTGAACATAGAATCCCCGGTTTTTCTTTATTTTATAAGGAAGAAATGAGGTTAGTCAATAACAACATTTTTAAAGGGGGTGTTGGATTTCTCCACAGATTAACTGAATACTTTCGGTCACCATGCCAAGGTAGTTTTCGTCGACCAGAGCGGTTATCAGATCACCGGGATAGATCATAGTGCTGCCTTTGGCAATGATTTCTTCCTCGCCTCTTTGTAGGACAACGATCAGACAGTGTTCTGGCCACGGGATGTCCCTGATTTTTGTATGAGCAGCCATGGAGGCCATTCCTACGGCAAAAGTTCTTAGGATTTTCTGGTCGGGGGTATCATTTTCGACCAGACCGTTTCTGGCAAGAATTCTGCCCAAGAGACTTTCATAAATTGGTTCGCTTTTTAATAGCTGCGCAGTGATGTAGCTGATGATACAGACAACAGCAAGAGACAGAAAATGTTCAAAGGTTCCGGTCATTTCCGCGATTAATAAAATTCCGGTAATCGGTGCGCGCACGATGGCAGTAAAAAAACCTGCCATTGCAATTGTAATAAAATTGACAAGATAGTACGAGGCAATTCCGGTTTCCTGAATCATAATGGTTCCGTAAATACATCCAATATATGCGCCAAGAATTAAAAGAGGAAAGAAAATACCTCCGGGCGCGCCGGAGCCAAAACAAAATGCGGAATAGAGAAATTTGCAGATGAGAAGGAGCGCGAGCGTTCCGAGCATCAGCTGCTGTGTCTCAAGCTGTTCCACCATGGCATGACCGCCGGCAAGGATCGGAGGAAGAAGATAACCGATGATTCCTGCGCTTAAAAAGGGCAGGATGATCCGATATTGTCTGGGGATTTTGGAAAGTTTTCCATAGAAATCCTGACCTTTGAGCATTATAAAATTGTAAAATGTCCCCAATATGCCAAGAAGAATTCCGAGAGCAATCAGCATCCAGTAGTGACTTAGGGGGAGCGCCCGAGTTAGGTGAAAATTGAAAACCGGATGGAGTCCAAATACATTTTTGGACAGAAAATCGGAAGCAACACATCCGGATATGACGCAGACCAACATAGAACTGTTAAAATTTTTCTGCAGTTCTTCTAAGGTAAACATAACGCCGGATAATGGAGCATTAAAGGCAGCGGCAAGTCCTGCTCCGGCGCCGCAGGCAGTCATATAACGTTCTTTGGTGGCTCCGGCTTTTATTATTTTTGCGGTGCCTTTTCCTGCCATGGCGCCAAGCTGTACCGAAGGACCTTCACGGCCCAGAGACAAACCTCCCAGTATACAGAGGGTTCCGCCTATGATTTTTGAAATCAGCACCCGACGCCAATTTGCGTTTAAATAGCCTTTCATTTCTCCTTGTACTTGAGGAATTCCGCTGCCGGAACTCATGGGTTCCCAGGCGACCAGCTTTCCGCACAACCATCCCATAAAAGCGAGAATGAAAAACCATGCTGTCATCCTAAGAAGCTCGCCTTTGGTAAAATCGAGAATCCAAAACAGAAATTTCTCGGCATAGTTTAGGAGCAATCGGTAAAGAATGGCAGCACATCCGGCAAGCAGCCCGGTAAGAAGACCGTTTAGAATCAGAGAGACAGAAAATCCGTGAGGATTTTCCAGAATGTGAAGTTTTTGTTTCATATAAATTATCCTCCTGCTCTTTTCATCAATATACGTTTCATTTTACCATAAAACTATGCTATAATAGGAAAAGATTTTGCGAAGGAGGTCGAATTATGCCGCCAATTACCAATGACTGGGCAGAATATTTAAAAGAAGAGTATCGGAAGCCGTATTATCGGAAGCTGTATCAGACAATTATGAATGAATATCGGACGAAACTGATTTTTCCGCCGGCAGATGATATTTTTAATGCGTTTCATTTTACTCCGGTAAAGGATGTGAAGGTCGTGATTTTGGGTCAGGATCCATATCACGGAGACGGACAGGCTCACGGATTATCCTTTTCTGTGAAACCGGGTGTGGAGCCTCCGCCGTCCCTTGTAAATATTTATAAGGAATTGAACGAGGATCTTGGATGTGATATTCCCAACAATGGATATTTGACAAAATGGGCGAAGCAAGGAGTCATGATGTTAAATACAGTGCTGACTGTGCAGGCGCACCGCGCCAATTCTCACCGGGGAATCGGATGGGAGGAGTTTACAGATGCGGCAATCCGTGTTTTAAATGAGCAGGACCGTCCGATGGTTTTCATGCTTTGGGGACGTCCGGCACAGAATAAAAAAGCACTGCTGTATAACCCAAAACACCTGATTTTAGAAGCGCCGCATCCGAGCCCGTTGTCTGCGTATCGAGGATTCTTTGGATGCAGACATTTCAGTAAAGCCAATGAGTTTTTGAAAGAGCAGGGATTGGAGCCCATTGACTGGCAGATCGAAAATATTTAGGGAGAGGCAAGATGAGCAAAATTGTATTTTTTGATATTGACGGAACTTTACATGTTTCCGGAATCGGAATACCGGATTCGGCAAAACGCGCTTTGGAGCAGTTGTTTCAAAATGGGCATAAGGCAGTGATGTGCACCGGACGAAGCAGAGGAATGATGCCGGAAGAATATTTTCATATGGGATTTCAAGGAATGATTTTAGGAGCAGGTGCCTATGTGGAATATGAGAATCAGGTTCTTCATCGGGAGCTGATGACAGAGGCGGAGGTTCAAAAGGTGATTCATTGGGGAAAAGAGCAGAAGATCGGGATCATTCTGGAAGGAGAGCATCATGGATATTATGATGCCGAAAATTCGGAAGAGTATTATGTTGCGATGAAAGAAAAAACAGAACGGGATTGTGAGACAATCCTGCATCCTCTCTGTGAAGCAAAGGATATTCCCAAATGGACCTATCATCATATGAATCCTGAATATACAGCACATGTAGAGGAAATGCTGGGGAAACGGTACAAAGGCACTTACCATGCTCCGGCAAATTCTGTGGAATTCATTCCGGCAGCAGTGAATAAAGCCAAGGGAATTGAGCAAATTTTGAAATACACGGAAATTGCAAGAGAGAATTCTTATGCTTTTGGAGACAGCGCCAATGATATTGATATGATTCGTTATGTACAATATGGAGCGGCAATGGGCAATGCAGTGCCCGAGCTGCGTGAAATTGCTCCGTATCATACTGCCAGAGCGGATCAGGATGGAATTGAAAAGGGATTAAAGAATTTTGGATTAATTTAGTACAAGAGAGGAAAGAGATGAAAAAAAGATTACGGAAAATGATTGCGTCAGCAATGTGTGTGCTGCTGTTTGTTATGCTGCTGCCTGCGGTGCAGATTCAGGCGGCAAATGCAGTGGCAACAAAAACAAAGACAACAAAGAAACAGCCTTCTATTCGCGCCTTATCCGGGATCGTGATCGATGCCAAGTCTGGGGAAATTTTGTATGCAAAGAAAATCGACGATCGCCATTACCCGGCAAGTATTACGAAAATTTTAACGACGTTAGTGGCAATTGAGCAAAATAAAGATTTATATGGTGAGGTGAAATTCTCCAGATATGCGGTCAACAGCATTGAACCGGGAAGTACGCATATCGGCATAAAAGCCGGGGAGAAGATTCCTCTCATTGACGTTTTAAATGGAATTATGCTGGAGTCTGCCAATGAGGCATGCAATGGTGCAGCAGAATATACTGCAGGTTCGATTCCAAAATTTGTTGATCTCATGAATCAAAAAGCCAAAGAGCTTGGGTGTACCGGGTCTCATTTTGTGACAACCAATGGTCTGCACAATGACAAGCATTATGTCACTGCAAGAGATATGGCGAAAATCTCCAAGGCAGCTTTGGAAAATGATGCATTTCGTCAAATTGCCTGCAAGTCAAATTACTATATGGCGCCGACCAACAAAGAGAAGAAGGGGCGTGAACTGTGGAATCATCATAAGATGGTAAAGAGAACCATGTATTTATATGATGGAGTCGAGGGAGGAAAAACAGGTTATACGACCAAAGCAGGCGGGACGCTTGTTACCTTTGCAAAGCGGGGAGATCAGGAACTGATCAGCGTTGTGCTCTGTGCACATTTGACGGAGCTATATGAAGATACGATAACCTTAATGGACTATGGATTTGATCATTATAAAACCGTCGTGCCATTTCGGGGAATTGAGAGAACGCTGAAGGAAGATGCTTATGGTTTTTTGAAAACCGGGAATCGCTTGTCTCCGTACACACTTCCCCTGAAGCATCTGGGAGACATCACGGTGATGCTGGAAAAAAATGAATCCGCTTCCCGGCTGACGTATCAGTGCAGCGGCACCGATTACAATATCTTTTACAGAGGAAAGCGGATTGGCACAGCGAAGCTTCAATAGGAACGGAGTTGCGCTGAATATTTAATTGGAACGAAGAATGATGAGATCAAGGGCTTCTGGTACGATAGAGATATCCACCGGGAGCCCTTCTGCGAGAATCTCTCCGTCATAGTCGATGGCAATTTCCGCTGTTTTTTCCGTCGGCAGAACATGCAGCTCTTTTGTTTGGAAATACTCAATGGAAGGATGCTTCGGATGCTCTCCCTGAAAAAATTTGATAATCAGGTCCGGCGCTTCCGTAAGCAATGCCATTTTTTTAATAATTAGCACATCCAGATACCCATCGGAGACGGAAGCAAGGGGCGCCGCATCCGCAAAACCGCCGACACTCTTGGAATTGGCAACTAAGAAGACCATAATATCTTGTGTATCCTCATATTCTTTGCTCTGAAAAGTCAATGTCATATTCTGTGTCAATTGTTTTGGAAATTCTTTTACGCCTTCAATGTAATACGCCATCTTTCCCAGAACTGCTTTTTTATCTTTTGGTACCTTATATGCAATATCTGTCAGCATTCCGGCGGCGAGGACATTGATAAAATATTCGTTGTTTACTTTTCCGATATCCACTTTTTTGATTTGGAATTCTTTCATCATCTGACAGAAGCCTTCTGCCGTCTGAGGGAGTTTCATATATGTAGCAAAATCGTTGACGGTGCCTGCTGAAATGATGGCGAGAGGAATATGGCTTTGGCTTAGCACCAGACCGTTTGCCACTTCATTTAAGGTTCCGTCACCGCCGACAGAGACAACATAGTCATATTCTCCTGGTTTTAATTCTGCCGCCCGATTCTTAGCATCATCTTTCTTTTTTGTATAAAATACATCAATCTGGGGGGAAATCTGATCAAGAATCAGAGTTGACATGATTTCCTTGAGCATAGATTCTATATTTTGTTTTCCAGAAGATGGATTAATAATAAATAAACCCTTCATTCAATAATTCCTCCTACTTATGCTTATATCATTCCTTTTATTCTAACATAGATTGAAAAAACGAACAATGACAAATGAAAATGGTAAAAAACCCCAAAGGTAGAAATCTGTTGAAAGAGAAAAGGCTTTTGATTATAATAAAAGGGAAATATGGATGGTGGAAAACAAATGAAAAATAAAAAAATTAGGTATCCGAGGCTGAAACAACGTCATGAGTTTCGGTGGATTGTCGTTCTGTTTTTTATATTAATTGCCAGTATGATTGGGATCATTACCGCAAATTTGTATAAGCTTCAGACGGAAACGGATAAAATCGCCAACAATTATGTGATGGATGTGACGAATACAACCACAGAAAATGCAAGGCTGCGTTTTCGGATGACAAAGCAGCAGATGGAGTCTACGACAGACAGTCTGATTCGTATGTCTTCGGATGAACAAAAAAACAGTTTTTTGCAAAGAAAGCAGAAGATTTTAGATTTTCAGATGGTAGGAATCGCAAGGACTGATGGAATTGTTATCTTTACGGACGGCAGTACTCAGGATATCTCGGAGGAGATCTGTTTTAAAAGCGCTCTGAACGGAAAAAATGATATCTATGAATTTGGAAATGACGAGATTGCATATACCAGAGCGTATTATGATCCTGTGCATGGGAAAAGCGTACTGGTTGCGATACGAAGTAAGAGTTATATGCAGGAACTGATTCGCGGGATTGGATTTGATGGGAGAGGAGAAGCCTGCGTTGCAGATTCTGAAGGCGATATCGTGGTAGGTTCCGAGAATGAATCCTTATATCAGAAATTACGGAAAGGGTTGAGAAATTCAAGTGCCAAAGAACGTCGGCAGTATATTTGCAAGCAGTTAAAAGAGAATAAAAATGCGATTATATATGTGGGGAAAATCGGAGGACAGGAATATATGTTGGCCATGACTGGTATGGGGGTTAAGAATTGGTCAATTATTACATTGATTCCTTCAGATTTGATTTTTGTCAAGATCAGCAATCGTTTTTTTGCTACGTTTGTCTCTGTAGCGGGCGTTACGATGCTGCTGCTGGCAGGAGCTGCGTATATTATGTGGCTAATGAAGCGAAATCAAAAGTCTCTGGAGGTTTTTGCATTTTTGGATCCTGTGACAGGGAAGATGAATAACAATCGCTTTAAAATTGTATGTACGGAATTGATTCAAAATGCGACTCCGGGTACGTATACGATTGCGGTTATGAATATTAAGAATTTTCGAATTATTAATGAAAAATATGGAGTGGAGGAGGGAGACCGTATTCTTCGGTCTGTGCTTTCCATTATCGAAAAGAATTTAAGAGAGGATGAGTTGGCTTCCAGAGATGTCGCAGATCATTTTTATATTTGTCTGAAAGAATCTCACGAGCAGCGAATACGAACACGGCTGATGCAGCTGACGGATGAGATCAGCAGACCCGGAGGGGTTCAGGAGTTTTATAAATTTTCTATTGAATATGGTGCTTATCAGATCTTTGATCCGGAGCTTTCCATGGATACCATTCAGGACCGCGCTGATATGGCATGTAAATATAAGAAGCATGGAGCGGCGAATGCGGTAAGTTTTTATGACGAATCTTTGATTCGGAATTTAGAAAAGGAAAAAGAACTGCATGATTTGTTGGAAGAGTCCATAGAAAATCATTATTTTAAAGTATTTCTTCAGCCTAAAATTTCGCTGGAAGATGGAAAGTTGGCAGGGGCAGAGGCATTGATTCGCTGGGGACACCCGAAAGAAGGAATGATTTATCCATCTGATTTTATACCGATTTTTGAGAAAAGCGGAGAGATTTTAAAATTGGATCTTTTTGTTTTTGAAGAAGTTTGCAGATTTTTGCAGCAATTGAAAAAGCAAGGAAGGGATTTGTTCCGGGTTTCTGTAAATCTTTCAAGAGAGCATTTTCAAAATGATTATTTTCTGGAACCGTTTTTAAAGATTCAGGAAAAATATCAGATTCCTTCCAGATTTCTGGAATTTGAAGTGACGGAATCCGTCTTTTCAGCAGATAAAGAAATGAGAAAAGCCATTTCTCAAATCCATAAAAGGGGATTCACTTGTTCTATGGATGATTTTGGTACCGGGTATTCCTCTCTGGGGATGCTGACAGATTTTGATATTGATTATATGAAACTTGATAAACGGTTCTTTGATCGCATGGACGAGGATGAAAAAGGTCGGAAGGTCATAGAATCGGTCATCCATCTGTCGAAAGAATTAAAAATCGGAACGGTGGCAGAAGGTGTAGAGGAGTTGGAGCAGGTTGAATTTTTGAAAAAAATTCACTGTGATTTGATACAGGGATATGTATATTCCAAGCCATTGCCGTTTGATGAATTTATTCTATGGATGGAACAAAAAGGATAGAAATATTGACATAGAGTGTCTCGAACGTCATAAAATGGCGGAAGGGGCTCTCTTTTTATGATATGGGAAAGTGAGAACTTTTCTATATCATAAACGCTTTACGAGGATTGCCCTGCGGCAGAGTGAAGGATGGCTGTCTTGCAGGTCTGTCACAGGGGAAGAATCCCGTGAACAGGTTTTTTAAATTTATAGCATTTCATAAAAAATACGCCGCAAACCATTGAAAACAAAGGCTTACAGCGTGTACACTGACGTTCCCGAGGTGATTCGAACACCCGACCTACCGCTTAGGAGGCGGTCGCTCTATCCAGCTGAGCTACGGAAACAATTACTATAACGTTCTTTATTTTACCGATTCTTTATGCAAATGTCAATCATAAAGTATGAAATTGATGTGAATTAACGGCAGGACGGGTTGACTTTTGATTCGTTTTTCTATAAAGTAATTTAAATAAGAATAAGAAAAATGGAAGATAACATAGAAAAGGAGAGAAACGGTCATGAATAAAGTGTTTGTATTTTTAGCAGATGGATTTGAGGAAATTGAAGGACTGACTGTAGTTGATCTTCTGCGTCGCGCGGATATTGAAACGAGAACGGTATCCATTGGCGATTCTAAAAAAATTACCGGCTCCCATCGTATTGAAATAGAAGCTGATATGATGTTTCATGAAGTCCTGGAACCGGAAGGAGCGATGTATGTACTGCCGGGAGGCATGCCGGGAACCCTTCATTTAAAAGAGCATAAAGGGTTGGGGGATTTGCTGAAGAGAGCGTATCGGGACGAAAAATATCTGGCAGCAATTTGTGCGGCTCCGACAGTTTTTGAGAAATATGGAATTTTAAAGGGCAAAAGGGCAACTTCTTATCCGGCAATGGAGAAAGAATTAGCATCGGCGGATTATCAGACAGAAAATGTTGTTGTGGATGGCAAGATTATTACAAGCCGGGGATTGGGAACTGCCATTGAATTTGCTGCAAAATTGGTAGAGATTTTAAGAGGCACAAAAGAAAAAGAAGAATTATTGAAAAGTATTGTGTACGGAGATTGATGAGATGGAAAAGATAGAAAAGATTGGCTGGTTGGAGCAGCTGAAAATTGCCTGTTTAAAGCCCGGACAGTATCGGCGTCTGCTGGAGGTGGCAAAAGGGAGGGTTGTTGCGTTTTTCACGGTCATTACACTGATTACGACGATTCTAGGATTTGGTTTGGATGTACTTGGTTTTGGAATCAGTGTTGGCGGGGCAAAAAACTTTATTCTCCATCGTCTTCCGGCGTTTGAATTAAAACAGGGAGAGCTTCATGTGGACCAGCAGATGGATTTTACCTTCGCGGGAATTCATTTTCTTGCAAATACAAAGGAAGATAAGGTTTCGATGGATGATCTGAGTCAGCAGTATTCGATCGAAATTGCTTTTGCAAAAGATGAGATGATTTTGAAAAATACAGCAGTGGGGCAAGTTGTAAACAGAATTCCGTTTTCCACAATGAAGAATGTTGAATTTGATAATCAGGCGATGACAGCTTTGATTCCGGTGATATATGCAATGATCGGATTTCTGTTTTTGGCACAATGGGCAGTCAATGTGGTTTCCTATTTGTCAATTTGCGTGTTCATATCAATGCTGGTTTATTTCAATCAAAAAACAAGATTGGATCAAACGGAGAAGGAGAGGGAAAATATTTCTTTCGGAAAGATTTTTAAACTTTCCATCTATGCAAGAGTGATCTTTCAGTTGATTGAGACCATTGGAATCACGGTGGGAGCTGCGATGTTTTCAGGAATGGTGTGGATGTTCATTTCTTATTTCGGCAGCTATGAATTGCTGTTAATGGGAGTGATGAAACCTCAGAAAAAAGCGCCGTCCGATCCAATGTTTTAAATCGTTTGCTGAATTTTGTGGGGAGATGAAAAGCTTTTACAGTTTAACTTCTGTTAGAATAAAGAGAAAGGCCGCGGATCAAATGTCCGCGGCTTCTCTAATGTCATATGTAGTTTTTGTCAGAACTTTGTTGTCTTCTATGCAAGTCGGTAATTGGTCAAAAACTAGTCGTCCCAGTCAGTCAATGATCAAGTCAAAAGTGAGTCTGCAGGATGTCTGCTATTCTGTCAAAAACTTGTCAAGAACTTGTCAGTAAAAATGTTTTAAGGAAACTTTATTTGCTCAATCTGGGCAAATAAAAAAAGACGCACCAATCGCTTTTATTGGAACGTCTTTGTTCTTAACAAGTTTTATTATACTCTGCAAAAAGGGATTGTCAATAAAAAGAAAAAAATTTAATGTATGTTTTTTGATACAATAAGAAAAATGTGTCTTGGACAGTTGTTTTTCGATATAGTGAAGATGAAAAACGATATCTGCAGGGCATGCGCAAATTCACAGTTTTAGCGGCTGGACGAGCTTCGCTCTATAAGGTATAATGAACTGATTGAGGGAAGCTGGTTTTGCACGAAGCGATTGAAATTCCAAGCGCCCCGGATGGAATCGTTGAGGAGATAAAGAATGAAGAAATATAAAGTTGTAATATTGGCGGTTTTGGCAACCTTTTTATGGGGCAGTGCTTATCCGGCAATTAAAGTAGGGTATGAGATTTTTTCAATTGCAGCCGGTGATCTCGGAAGCAAATTTTTATTTGCGGGGATACGGTTCACAATGGCAGGACTGATGGTTTTAGGTTTTACGGCGGTGACGGATCGAACAGCTGTGATAGCTCCGGCTCAAATGTGGGGACGGCTTGTGTGTCTCGGAATTTTGCAGACAACCATTCAATATATTTTCTTTTATATCGGCTTGGCGAACACAACAGGGGCAAAAAGTGCCATTATTAATTCTTTTACGGCTTTTTTTCCAATTTTGCTGGCTCCTTTTTTCTTTCGGGAGGATTCGGTGACAAAAAATAAAATTTTGGGATGTATTTTAGGGCTAGCTGGGATTGTGACGATTCATCTGGACGGAGGAAATTTTGGGGGATTTCATTTGACGGGAGAGGGATTTGCTGTTTTTGCGGCGATGGCTCAAAGCTTGGCTTCTATTTATAGTAAGAAACTTGCCAGATCATTAAGTGTCATGACGATCACTGGATATCAGCTGCTTTTTGGAGGAACCATTTTGATTGCAGCCGGAGGGATCAGCGGAGGATTTTTACCATTGCGTCTGTCGGGAGCACTGCTTTTAATTTATATGGCTTTGTTATCTGCAGTGGCGTTTACCGTATGGACTTACCTGTTATCCCGAAATTCTGTCAGCAGTATTTCAATTTATAATCTTCTAATACCAATTTTCGGAACAATTCTATCAGGAATTTTTCTGGGAGAAGAGATTTGGAATTTGAGATATTTTCTTTCGATTGTCTTGGTCTGCGGTGGAATTGCGATGGTACATATAAGAAGCAAAGATCCCGGAAATGTTAAGGAAGAAAGTGTTTGATATTTTTAGACAATAAAAAGAGCAGATAGGGAATCTGCTCTTTTTGAGGGGAGTATAAATAAATTAATAAGGGGTTATATCAAAGATATGAATATCCTCGATGTAAATATCATAAATGATTCTAAAAAAAAAATCAATGTTTTTTTGGAAAAAAATGAAAAAAAGTTCATACATAGATTGCTTTCTTTTGGTGCAAAATAAAATTGTAACTGAAAGAAAGGAGAATCATTATGGCAAAAAATTGTTCAAGTTCAAAAAACAAAAATCAGTCTTCTAACAATGCAAACAACGCAGGACAAAACAAAACTCAGAATAAGAGTCAGAACAAGAGCCAGAATAAGGCTCAAAACAAAAGCCAGAATTCACGCAATGAATACTAGTTTTTAGCAAAAAAGGGTCTTCAAATGAAAATTTGAAGACTCTTTTTTTGTAATAATAATATAGGAAAGTTTTGACTTTCCTATATTATTATTACAAAAACGCTCCGTGGGATGCACACGATGAGCCAAAGTCCGGGCTTGCCTGAGACCTTGGCGACTGCTTACAATCCCGGAATGTGCCTTTTGGCACTTCCGGTGATTGAATTCATGACTGAAAATTATTTTATAAGAAGTGAAATGATTTTCAGTCGATTGGATAAAGACTGACCCATCGGTTTGTATTGTGAACCTTTTAGAATTTTAGCATATTCTATATAGAAAAAGGGTAGTTTGATGGAATTTGAGAATATTTCGTTAAAGGAAGGGCTGAAACTGGCAAAAGAGAAAGAAAAATATCTTCTAATTGATGTTCGTGAACCGGACCGTTTTAAAAAAGAGCATTTAGACGGCGCAAAGAATTGTCCCTATGGTATCCCAAATCCCTGCGATGATCTTCCAAAGGACAAAAAGATGATTGTTTACTGTGATTTTGGCGGGCAGAGCATGATGGCAGCGAGACATTTGGCAAAAGAAGGATTTCAAGTTTATAATATTGTAGGAGGAGTGTATTATCATTTGAAAGAGTGGGAAGACGGCGGGCTTCGGCAATGATTGGAAGTTGAAGGTTGACGAAAAAAAAGGAAAAAGGTAGAATAGGGAAAGAATAAAACACAAAGGAGAACGATGTGAGGACAGTCGAACTCATTGCTCCATGTCATTTTGGACTGGAAGCAATATTAAAGAGAGAAATATTAGATTTAGGATATGAGATTGCAAAGGTAGAGGATGGGAGAGTCACATTTCGGGCAGATTTTGATGGGATTGCCCGGGCAAATATATTTTTAAGAACGGCAGAGCGAATTTTATTAAAGATCGGTTCTTTTCAGGCAGTGACCTTTGATGAACTGTTTGAAGGAATCAAACATCTTCCATGGGAAGCGTATATTCCAAGAGATGGAAGATTTTGGGTGAAAAAGGCATCCACGGCCAAAAGCAGGTTATTTAGCGGTCCGGATATACAGTCGATTGTGAAAAAGGCGGTCGTGGAGCGTTTAAAAGGAAAATATCATGTTTCCTGGTTTCCGGAAGATGGAAGTGATTATCCGATTCGTGTATTTATTTTAAAGGATCAGGTGACGGTCAGTCTGGATACTACCGGAACGCCGCTGCATAAACGAGGATACCGTAAGCTGGTCAGCGAGGCGCCGATCCGTGAAACTCTGGCAGCCGCGCTGCTGATGCTGACTCCGTGGAACAAAGACCGAATTTTGGTGGATCCATTTTGCGGAAGCGGAACATTCTTAATTGAAGCAGCAATGATGGGAATGAACATTGCTCCGGGGATGAATCGATCCTTTGAGTCAGAAAACTGGGTGCAGTTTTTACCGAAAAAGGTATGGTATGAGGCTGCGGATGAGGCAAATGACCTGGTGAATTATGATGTGGATATGGATCTTCAGGGGTATGACAAAGATTCTAAAATGCTAAAGATTGCGCGGCAAAATGCAAAGGATGCAGAAGTTGAGCATTTGATTCATTTTCAGCAGCGGGAAGTCAAGGATTTAAGTCACAGCAAACCATATGGATTTATTATAGCCAACCCGCCGTATGGAGAGCGTCTGGAAGATCAGGAGACGCTGCCCGGATTATATCGGGAAATGCGGCAGGCATTTGACCGCTTGGACACATGGTCCAAGTATGTGATTACATCCTATGCGGATACGGAGAAGTATTTGGGAAAACCAACAAAGAGACGCAAGGTATACAATGGTATGATTCGGGGAGAATTTTATCAATATCTTGGACCAAAACCACCGAGGAGGAATATAAAATGAAGCAGAGACTGATATTTGCCACGGGAAACCAAGATAAAATGCGGGAAATCCGAGAAATTTTGGGGGAAGAGGAATTTGAAATTTTATCCATGAAGGAAGCCGGCATTGATATGGAGATTGTGGAGGATGGCACAACGTTTGAGGAAAACGCACGTATTAAAGCGAAAGCTGTGATGAAGGTGTCAGGGGCTTTGACGATTGCAGACGATTCCGGATTGGAAATTGATGCTTTTGGAGGAGAACCTGGAATTTATTCTGCAAGGTATCTGGGGAAACATACGTCTTATGTGGAAAAAAATCAAGTGATTTTGGAAAAAATGAGGGGGATTCCTGAAGAAAAAAGAACGGCAAGATTTGTCTGTGCCATCGCAGCGGCATTTCCTAATGGACAAACCCTTACGACTCGTGGTACTATGGAAGGGATTATAGGATATGAAGCAAAGGGGGAAAACGGGTTCGGATATGATCCGATCTTTTATCTCCCACAGCTTAAAAAATATAGCGCAGAGCTTAGCAGTGATGAAAAAAACAGTTTAAGCCACCGCGGAAAGGCACTGCGAAAAATGAAGGAAATTCTTTAAGGAGATAATTATGAGAATATTGGTGATCAGTGATTCTCACGGACGCAATGACGATATCAAAGGTGTTCTGGAACAGGTGGGTGATATTGATATGATGATTCATTGCGGGGACGTAGAGCGCGGAGATTCTTACATACGTGAAATAGCAGGTTGTCCGGTTGTTATGGTTGCAGGAAATAATGATTACTATTTGGATCTGCCCAGCGAGCAGGAGATACGGATTGGAGATTATAGAGTAATGGTGACTCACGGTCATAATTATTATGTGAATTCCGGTGTGGATTATTTAAGGGAACATGCTCTGGAATATGGATATGATGTGGTAATGTACGGACATACCCACGTACCATTTATTGAAATAGGAGAAGATGTTACAATTCTGAATCCGGGAAGTATCTCCTATCCCCGTCAGGCCGGAAGAAAACCAACCTTCCTGATGATGGAAATTGATGATGAGGGAGAGGCTCATTATGCCCATGGATATTATAGAGAGCAGTTTGGGGAATTATTATTGTAAGAGAAGCGATGGAAATATGGATATGGGTATTTCCATCGCTTTTTATGATGTAGGAAAGTTTTCACTTTCCTACATCATAAAAAGCTTTGCGAGATGCACACGATGTGCATATGAAAAATATGTTGGAAGAAAGGGATGAATGATGAAGAAAAAGGATATTATAGAAGGAAAAATTATAAAGACGGAATTTCCCAATAAGGGTACATTTTTGTATGAAGATGAAAAAGTTACAGTGAAGGGTGTGATTCCGGGACAAACCGTACGGGGGCAGATCACAAAGAAACGAAAAAGTGGCTGTGTTATCCGGCTGATGGAAGTTTTAGAAAAATCTCCATTGGAAGACGCCGTTCCTGCATGCCCGCATTTTGGGACCTGCGGAGGATGTTTTTATCAGACGGTTTCTTATGAAAATCAGCTAAAGGTGAAAGAAGGACAAGTTCGTGATTTGCTGAAGGAGTATATAACCGATGAAATTTGGGAGGGAATCAAAGGCAGTCCAAAAGCCTGGGCTTACCGAAATAAAATGGAATTTTCTTTTGGGGATGAGGTAAAAGATGGTCCTCTTGCGCTGGGAATGCATAAGAAGAACACATTTCATGATATTGTAAACATTACAGACTGTAAAATTGTGGACCAGGATTATAATTCCATTGTAAAATGTGTATTAGATGTGACACAGAAGATGGATCAGCCGTTTTATCATAAGATGCGTCATGAAGGCTTTTGGCGTCATTTGGTTGTGCGAAGATCGGAGTATTCCGGGAATCTTTTGATCAATCTTGTAACGACTTCTCAGGCAGAGGTGGATTTACAGCCTGTGGCAGACGCCCTTTTGCATCTTTCATGTGGTGGAAAGATTGTGGGGATTTTGCATACAATTAATGATCGTTTGGCGGATGCAGTGCAGGCAGATTCTATCAAGATTTTGTATGGACAGGATTATTTTTATGAAGAAATTCTCGGATTAAAATTTAAGATTTCTCCATTTTCATTTTTTCAGACCAATTCTTTGGGCGCGGAAGTCCTATATGAGACTGCCCGTGAGTTTGTGGGAGATACCAAAGACAAAGTTATTTTCGATCTGTACAGCGGCACAGGAACGATTGCACAGATGTTGGCACCGGTTGCCCAAAAGGTCGTGGGAGTAGAAATTGTGGAGGAAGCGGTAGAGGCAGCAAAGGAAAATGCGACGTTGAACGGACTGAATAACTGTGAATTTATTGCCGGAGATGTACTGAAAATTGTGGATGAATTGAAAGATAAACCGGATTTTATTGTTTTGGATCCGCCGAGAGACGGAATTCATCCAAAGGCAATTCAGAAAATTATTGATTTTGGAGTGGAAAAAATGGTTTATATCAGTTGTAAGCCAACCAGTCTGGCAAGAGATTTAGAAGTGTTCCGGGCAGCAGGATATCAAGTGGAAAGAGGAAAATGCGTGGATATGTTTCCGAATACGGGGCATGTGGAGACGGTTGTTCTTTTGTCCCAACAAAAACCAGATGACACGATAGAGATCGACTTAGACCTGGACGAGCTGGATGCCACCAGTGCCGAGTTGAAAGCAACCTATCAGGAAATCAAAGATTATGTGCTGAAAGAATTTGGCTTGAAGGTTTCAAGTTTATATATTTCTCAGGTAAAACGCAAATGTGGAATTGAAGTGGGAGAAAACTATAATCTTCCAAAATCAGAAAATGCAAGAGTTCCGCAATGCCCGAAAGAGAAAGAAGATGCTATCAAGGCTGCCCTGAAATATTATGCGATGATCTAAGGACATCGCTGATTTCAAGGAGGAATAACACATGAAAAGCACATTTGAAAAAATGGGTGGAACCTACACACTTGGCGCAGACGGAATTTACTATCCGAATCTTGTCAGTACAGATGAAGAACCGCATTATGGGAAATATGGAATGATGCGGAAAACATATCTGAAAGAGCATCGTCCGGCAATGTATTCAATGTATATGTTGGAAGACAGACTGACAGAACATCTGAATACTGTGGACGATGAAGCACAGGAGAGAATGGATATTCTGGTGCGTCAGATGATGGAGAGGCAGGGCATTACGGAAGAATTGAAAGCTTGTGACCAGATGGAATGGGTCAGAGCGGTAAATAATGTCTGGAATGCTGCAGAAGAGATTGTGTTGAAAGAATTGATTTACAGGTAAACAAAGGGCTGAACAGGTAGGACGAAAAATCCTATTTGTTCAGCTCTTGTGTTTATAATGGGCAAAGAAGAACCAAATTATAATTCCATATCATACGACCTTTTCTTAGTCCGAGCAGGCTGATTTCGCCGCATCTCCTGTTTCCTCTGATATTCAAGTTCCCAGGCACGATGGGAAAAAACATCAGGATCTTCCACATTGAGATAATCTACCTCATTGGCTGCAATATCACGGCGGTGATAGTCATAATACTTACCAAAAGTACCTTTGAGCTGCTCGATCAGCTTATCCCGGAAAACAGGACGTATCTGGATTCGGGTGTCCAGCAATTCTGTATACTGTTCTGGTTCAGGACGAAATTTTTCTTCCCGGAAAGCGGCGGCATCTTTTTCAAGCTGTTTTTTGAGCGAGATGTCCTGAGAATCCAGGATATCAAGATTGTTATTCATCTGGTCATATTTTTGGGATAGATTCGTCATATCTTTATCGGTAGAGCATTCTGCCTGGAAGATTAGCTGCTTTTTCCTTGATTTCAGTTCTTCGATTTCTTCGGTAATAGTAGTAAGCTGCTGATTTAATTTTATATGCTGGATGGGATTCAAAATACTGGTTTTATCCTTTTGCACATTCAGTTCTTTCCGTTCCGTAACTTTAGCTTTGAGTTTCTTTTTAACTGTGTTGTATTTATTCAGTATTGGATAAAAATGATTCATCCAATCATGAATTACTTCTTTTTGCATCTCATTATGAAGTAAATGATACTGTGTAAAAATCATATGATTGCGGATCGCTTCTAACGTTTCAGCTATTATTGGAATAGACTTTTCTACAGCTTCAGCCAGTTTTGCTACCTTTGCTTTTAATTCTCGGAGCATTTTGTTATCCGCACGAATCTGACGGTTGATTTCACAGCGGTCTGCTATCATGCCTTTCTTTTCCATATTCTGGGCAATGTAGCCTTCATGGATGGTTGGCTGTTCGGTGATTCCCTGATCTGCAAAGCTGCGGTGATCAATGGTAGCATTTATCTGATTACGTGCAAGCATTTTATTTACGGCATCTGCCCAGTTTGCCCGCCAGATGCAAAGTTGTTCATCACTGTTCCATTGTTCGGAAATAGGATTCTGTCTGCCATATCGGCTGCTCTTGGGGTGTTTATCAATCCGTTCATATCCTTTTTCCTGTGCAACAGAGGAAGTCAGATATTCTTTCTTTTTCCCAACTTTATAGCGATATTGCTTTTCCCATCCCTGTTTCTGAGCGGTTTTAAATTCAGAAGCAGTAAATCCTTTTTCTTCTCCATCTTTGATACAGAGATATTCTTTTTCTGTTTTATATTGCCATGTTCCATTTTCATTTAGTGGTCGGACAGTAAGAAGAATGTGTGCATGGGGATTGTGACCATCTGTATCGTGAATGGCAAAATCAGCACACATCCCCATATCTACAAAATTCTTTTTAATAAAATCCTGAAGAAGAGAAATATTGCTGTCTTTATCCAACTCAACAGGGAGTGCGACAACAAATTCTCTTGCCAGTCGGCTGTCTTTGGTCTTTTCGGTTTCTTCCACAGCGTTCCAGAGTTGTTCCCGGTCAATCCATTTGGATGGAGCAATTGGAGGAAGCATCACTTCCTGATAGATTAGCCCATGCTTTCTGGTATAGTCATGCTGGATACCATCATAATCATTGTACATCCGGCTACAACTCATATAAGCAGAAGCAGCAACAGCAGACCGACCAGAACCACGGCTGACGACTTTGGCTTGCATATGATAAATTGCCATATCTAGCACCTCCTTTCGATGTTGCCTGCAACAGCGGATAAAGCCCTCGGCAGAGCGCACGAGCCCCGAAGGGGATACCACTGCCTGATTTATCAGGTGGTGAGTAAGTGCGCCCTTCGGGAGTAGAACTTGTGCGTTTACATTCCCCGTAGCCGGATCATCAGCTCCCGTTTCAGGGAATCTAAATCCATTTCTTTAATATGGGGAACAATACTTTCCAGAATGGCTCCTTCCTGGACTAATCGGTGTGTTCTGGCATCACGTTCTTTTTTCCGGTTTCTTGCTTCGGCTTCTTCCTGGCGGTGTCTTGCCTGTAAAAGTGCTTTTTCTTCCGGTGTCATGATTCTTTTATCTGCCATATCTGGCACCTCCTTTTTATGCCCGTATCCGGGCAGTTTTGGTTTTAAAATCTTTTGGTTTGGTACTATGGTTTTAGATAACTGACAGTGGCATATTTCTGGTAATAAATAATGAGGGAAGAAAGTAGTACCACTGTCAGTGAAAAGTAATTATTGTGTTATACTTCTTCGAGTCAATTCTGGTTCGGAACATGATTGTTCAACAGGATTTTTTTCGCCTGTTTTAAATTAGCTGTTGCATTGTCCTGACGAATATTCCGGTTATTGATACGGACAGGAATACATCTCTCCAGAATACGGTCATAGATTCGTTTGTGTGCGATATCAGAGGCGTTATTCAGTTCTGATAAAGTGAGATTGGTCGTTATGATCAGGGGCTTTTTACTGCGGTAACGGCTGTCGATCACATTGAATACCTGTTCCAGTGCAAAGTCAGAGTTCCGCTCAATTCCGAGATCATCAATAATCAGAAGACTGTAGCGGTTTAAGCTGTTGATGAACTGGTTTTTGCCTTCAAAATGCATTCCGGTAAGGGTATTCAGAATCCGGGAAAAGTTGGTCATCAGTACAGGAACGCCTTTTTCCAGAAGAGCATTGGCAATGCAGCCTGCAAAAAAAGATTTTCCAGTACCGACATCACCCCAGATGAGAAGTCCGGAAGCGTTTGCTTTCATCTCTTCCCAGTTGCTTACATAATTGTGTGCCAGTTTTATTTCTGGATTGATGCCGTTATCCCTGGCAAAAGTGTAGTCATAGAGTGCTTTGTCCTGTAAGCCGCTGGTTTTAAGATGCTCTATTTCCATTTGTTTTTCATGAAGTTTTCTCTGGGCTTCTTCCTGCTCAAAGATTTCCTGCTGGCATTTACAGCGGATGGAAGGAATAAGAACCTTTCCCTGTAATTCATGCCTGCATTGTTTTGGCGTATTGCATTTGGAACAGTAGATCAGGTGGTCTGTTTCGTTAAAATATTCATCAGACTGAAGCTCTCTGTTTGGGGTTATAGCTGTTGGTTTTTCTATAAATTTTGTCATAATGTTTCGTATTCCTCACTTTCGTAATTTCGTTGCCGGGAAGCAGGATGATCCTGTCTTGCCCAACTGATGATGGTAGCTGCGTGGTTCTGATATTGCTTTCCGGTAGAAGCCATATAACCGGATAAGCGTTCAATATAATCCTTCCAGTCAGGGATTGTCTGCCGGATATTTTCCAGCTCTTTCTCTGACAGAAAAACATTTTGAAATTTTCCATAGGGTGAGAGTGGATCCTTACTCCCTCTTATTGCTAAATTGTTCTTTTTTATCTCTTTCTTATTACCAGACAGTTTTCTGTCTGTATCAGGGAAAGAATCCTGTCTGCCAATAGGACAGTTTTCTGTCTGTCTTAGGGAAAGAAATCTGTCTGTATAGTGGATGGTTTCTTTTGGGAGTTTTACATAAATCCGATTAGGCTGTCCGGGTCCCTGCCGTTTTCGGAAGATAAGCTCCTGTTTTTCCAGTACTGCCAGAGCAGTTTTAACAGTCATCTGGCTTTTGTGGAGAACTTCTGCCAGTGCTTCAATCGTAAAGTAAATGAACACATGACCATCTGTATCTGACCAGCCCTCATTTTTCTGGGAAAGCCTTGCCCGGTCGAGCAGGATAATATAAAGCATTTTGGCAGTTTCGTTTATTTCCATGTCCAGAAGGAAACGGGGAAACATCATATAAGATGGCAGGTTGGTGTCTGCTGTCAGAAAGTCAGTCATGTGTTCACCTCCAATCAAAAGGGTTTATTCTCCAAGAAAATCCCAGTCTACATCACTATCTGGCTGTGAATTTTCAGGTGCTGGAAAGGACGCCCTGATTTGGGGCTCCCTTTGCGCCATGCCTGCAGTCAGTCCAGAAAGAAAAAGTGGCAATGCCTGTTTCAGACTGTTTTCCACTGCATCTACAATCTGTTTCACAAAAAGTTCTTCCCGTTCTCTTGTTTCCAGATAAGGATCAGCCTGTGTGCGGTAGTAGCGGTCAAAATAATTTACCAGTGCAAGAGAGATTACCTGACTGTAAGATTTAAAATCCTGCCTGTCCATCGTCTGTAAATATTCCCAGGCTCTCCGCTGCTGTTCTTTGTCCAGATTAAAGCGCAGGTTTGTGTTGCGGATATTGTTCTGCATAGTTTATCCCCTCCTTTTCAGGCTCATATAAGCCAGAGATTCGTAACCTTTGGCAGTGGCGCAGATGTCATCAATGATTGTGACTCGTGATTTGTCATACGTTCCGAAGTTACGGATCAGGCATCCACCGCCGCCAACCACATACAGGCGCATCAGGTCAGGATTGTATTCATATTTGCGGAGCGTGGAAAAAAGTTCTGCCACATACTGTCTGGCAATAGAACTGATACAATCCAGATATGGTGCTGAAATGTCAGCTGTTCCAAACCGCAGAATCTGTTCTACTGTGGATTCTTCAATTTTCACTCCGAATTTGTCCAGAACAGCGTTCTTTGCGGCAATCATGCACTGGTTTACACCAAGTTTTTCTGTCCAGCATCGGCTCTCCTGCGCTTTCTTATTGTTGACATACAGAATGTTCATGGTTCCGTTTCCGATATCTGCAAGGAGATTGGTTCCCTTGAAATTTCCTAGTTGGTTTACGATAGCCGGATACCCCTGTGGGTAAAGGCTGCATCCCACAAAGCGGAGATGATACTCTTTGCCGTTAAAAAGGTAATGGACTTCTGGATTCTGGAGCAGATAGGAACGAAAAGCTTCTCTTTGATTTCTGATCCATGTGAGAGGAAGTCCGGCAGCCAGATGAACATCTGCTTCACGGATGGAAAAGACATTCAGTTCCCTTGCAATAGCCATTAGTGTCAGAAGATAATATTCTTCGTCCATAGCTTTATCCGGGATAAATTCTTTGTGTCCTTCGCCGATCCGGTAGTAAATGCCGTTGTATTCCAGAATATTCCCGGTGAAGATCGGTTCAGTTTCATAGGCTTTGATGCCGGTTGAGGTGACGGTGTTTGCTGTTTTCATATTGCCGTAGCCATGATCTACAGCAATGATTTTTGTGTTTCTGAGTTCTCGCATAAAAATACCTCCGTTTTCGTATTGATTGATTCAGCAGGTCGTACCGGTGTGGTACTGCTTTGCTGTGAGATAAGCATACGAAAATCGGAGGAAAAAGGCATTGAGGGGAAATTGAGCTGGAATTGAGAAAAAGATGCAATATTTTTTGAGTTGAAGTATAATATCAAGTGTTAAGCCAATAGAAATAAAAAACGTTATTGCTAACGTGTATATAAGAACAAAGGAGTGAATTACATGATGTATAATCCACAACTTGATACATTTATCTGCGTTGTAGAAGCTGGAAGCTTTAGTAAAGCGGCAGAAGAATTATATATAAGTGCACCTGCGGTTATTAAACAGATAAATTCTTTGGAAAACAGCTTAAATTTGCAATTATTTGAAAGAACACACAGAGGTCTTATTATTACGGAAGCTGGTAAATCGCTCTATCAGGATGCAAAATATCTGATTCAATATTCAAAAGAATCGTTGATACGGGCGCAGGAAGCAATGAATCATAATGAAGAAATCATTCGTGTTGGAATATCTCCGATGACTCCACCGGAAGTTTTTGTGGAACTTTGGCCTAAGATACAGAAAATATATCCGGAGATAAAATTTAAATTGATTACATTTGAAAATACACCGGAGAATGCAAGAGAGATACTGGCTAATATGGGAAAGAATATTGATGTGATAGCTGGAATTTTTGATGAAACAATGCTTGAACTCAGAGGCTGTGATGGCACTGAGATTTTAAGAGAACCATTTTGTGTGGCGGTGTCAATTCATCACAGGCTGGCAAAAAAAGAAAAAATTACACTTGATGATCTGGCTGGAGAAAATCTTATGCTCATGCAAAGAGGATGGAGTTATTATGGCGATATGCTAAGGGATGATATGATGAAAAATCATCCTGAAATCAATATTGTAGACTTTAATCTGTACAATGTAGAAGCATTTAACCGATGCGAAAACAATAATGAGGTATTACTGGCATTTAAGAGTTGGGAAAGTGTTCATCCACTGATCAGAATCATTCCGGTAGAATGGGATTATAAGATGCCATTTGGAATCCTTCATTCAAAAACACCATCTGCAAAGGTGAAACGATTAATCAAGGCTATTAACAAGGTAAAATAAAAATTGAATACATGCGAGTAGAAACCTAAAGGTTAATACTGAATAACAAAACGAGACTTCTAATGGAGTCTCGTTTTGTTATACTTTAGCTGAAGTGAAAATGGAGGATACTATATGCAGATAAAGAGGATAGCTCTTGGAGGAATCATTATGACTGTTATCATGCTCAGTGGGTGTAGCACAACAGAGCAGAACCTGGCAATCGGGGAAGAAAAAACGCTGGAAACAGGAAAAATAGAGCAAGAGAGCGTGACAGAGAAGGATATCAATATGAATGAAAAAGAAAGTTTTAATGCAGAAAGTAATATAAATGATGTTATCCATGATTCAGCTTTCGATGATTATGGCAGACTCATATTTCCGATAGATATGGAAATAAAGGACAATCTGAAATTAAAAGATGTCAGCTCTATTTTGCCGTGGTACAGCGAAGTAAACACCGATAAAACAGTAGAAATTGTGAATTATATGAAAAATCAGGCAATGAATGGTGAGAAGATTTTTTATCCAATATACAGTGAAGAAGAAATGCAGGAAGACCCAGATAAAAAGGATACAGGTTTATTTTTCTTTCGGGGAAATGCAGGATCAAAAACAGCGATTATCAATGCAGGAGGAGGCTTTGTATATGTAGCCGGAATACATGACAGCTTTCCTCATGCGTTAGAATTGTCAAAGAAAGGCCATAATGCATTTGCTCTTATTTATCGTCCGGGAGCACAGACTGCCTGTGAGGATCTTGCCAGAGCAATTGCATTTTTACATGAAAATGCAGAGCAATTACAGATTGATATGACAGATTATTCTCTCTGGGGCGGCTCTGCGGGAGCGAGGATGGCGGCCTGGCTTGGTTCCTATGGAACAGCATATTTTGGAGAAAAAGATTACCCGGCACCGGCTGCGGTGATTATGCAGTATACAGGACTTTCCCAGGTAACAGGAATGGAACCGCCAATTTATGCCTGTGTCGGAACAAGTGACGGAATTGCATCGTACAGAAGTATGGAAAGTTATATTTCCCAGATACAGCAAAATGGAACGAATACAAAAATAGAAGTATTTAAAGGCCTGTCTCATGGTTTTGGACTGGGAGAAGGAACAGTAGCAGAAGGCTGGATCGATCATGCGGTATCTTTCTGGGAAGAAAATATGAGTGCGTCATATAAGAGGTAGAATATGAAAAATAAGCGATTTACAGTAAAAATATTGATAGATATAGGAATGACAATATGTTTGCTTCTTCTTATGCCGTATAGTCTCCTCAGCGAGACGGCACATGAGTGGATTGGTATGGTGATGCTTTTACTTTTTATCTTACATCACATATTGAATCATAAATGGCTGACATCTATAAGTAAAGGAAAATATAATGCATTCAGGATTACTCAGACGGTATTGGTTATCATGATGTTTATTCTTATGATGGGGTCTATGATAAGTGGAATATTGTTATCAAATCATATATTTAAATGGATAGAGATTTCCGGATCATATATGACAGCCAGACAGATACATATGTTTTGTGCATACTGGGGACTGGTAGTGATGTCACTACATCTTGGACTCCATTGGAATATCGTGGTAGTAATGGCAGGACGATTATGGAAAAATTCATCCATTATCAGAAAATGGATGGTGAGAACTGTTGCAGCTGTAATTGCAGGTTATGGTCTGTATGCATTTTACAGGAGACAGATAGGAGACTATCTGCTTATGAAGGTGCACTTTGTATTTTATGATTATGAGGAGGGGGTGTTTCCTTTCCTCATAGATTATCTGGCGGTAATGATATTGATAGCATTTATTGGATATTATGGTGGCTTGCTGCTCAAGAAAACAAGTAAGAGAAAACCAAAAAGTTAAGACTGAAAGAGGTGACGTATTATGGTAAATAAAAGATTAGTATTCACAGTGACTGGTATGATTATTTTTGTTGCGGTGATTCTTGGATATGTCCATTTCTCAAAAATCAGCAGGAATGAAAAGAAGGTGAATCAGCAGACCATGAGCCAAACACAGACTATACAACAGGCAGATACGGAAACAGAAAAAGAAGAAGTAAATGCATCAGGCGATGAATTGGAAAATGTTACGGCAGGAAGCGAGGAATACAGGGGATTTCTTCTGGATAATGTTTTACATTCTCCAAATAAAGGGGACATTCATTACAACGTATATATCCCAGATTCTTACGATGGGACAAAGAAATATGCATTGTATGTAACATTGCCTGGTTATCAGGGACTGTATTTTCAGGGGGTGGGAGAAAATATCCGGACAGAAGATTTTGGCTTTGAGGCACAGAAGTATATCAACGATATGATTATTGTAGCTCCACAGTTAAATGACTGGGAACAGACATCAGTAGATCAGACAATTGAGCTGACACAGTATTTTCTGACGCATTACAAGATTAATTCATCAAAAGTATATATTAATGGTTATTCCGGAGGAGGAGAAACCCTGTCACTGGTATTGGCAAAGCAGCCGGAATTATATACAGCGGCACTTATGTGCAGTTCTCAGTGGGATGGTGCATATGAGCCGGTTGTGGAGACGAAAACGCCGGTATATTTTGTGATTGGCGAAAGCGACGAATACTATGGATCAGAACCTTTTAAAGAGGCATACCAGCAGATACATGAGCTTTACAAAGAACAGGGATTATCGGAATCAGAGATTGATAAACTGGTGGTACTGGATGTAAAAGATAAAGATTACTTTGAAGGAACACCGGTCACTTATCAGCATGGTGGTGGCTATCTGTTTTGTCGTGACAAAGAAATTATGGGATGGCTGTTCAATCATTGAAAATGAGAATAAACCGAAAGGTTAAGACTGAAAAACTTATCGAAACTTCTCAAAGGAATCTATCAGTCTTATAGTATGAATGTAAGATGAATGAAAGAAAACAAGGAGGATACGAGAATGGAATATGTTTCATTAAATAATGGTGTAAAAATGCCAATACTCGGATATGGCGTATATCAGGTAACAAAAGATGAATGTGAAAGATGTGTGCTTGATGCTTTAAAAGTTGGATACCGGGCGATTGATACAGCACAGAGTTATTTTAATGAGGAAGAGGTTGGAAATGCAATCCAGAAGTCAGGCATTCCAAGAGAAGAAATCTTCCTTACCACAAAGGTATGGATTGAACATTATGGATATGAAGAAGCAAAGAAATCAGTTCTTGAATCTATGAAAAAGTTAAAGACAGATTATCTGGATCTGGTATTGCTTCACCAGCCATTTTCAGATGCTTACGGTGCTTATCATGCATTGGAAGATCTGTACGATGAGGGAAAAATCAGAGCAATCGGAATTTCCAACTTTTATGTAGATAGAATGGTTGATTTTGCATCTTTTAACCGTATCAAACCTATGGTAAATCAGGTGGAAACACATATCTTCAATCAGCAGAAAGAGATGAAGGAATGGGCAGACAAATATGATATCCGGTTAGAAGCATGGGCACCATTTGGCGAGGGCAGAGGAGGCACCTTTGAGAATCCTGTCATTGCAGAGATTGCAGAAAAATATCAGAAGACTCCGGCACAGGTTATGCTTCGCTGGCATATTCAGAGAGGGGTAGTGGTTATTCCGAAATCAACACACATTGAGAGAATGGAAGAAAACTTTAATGTTTTTGATTTCACACTTTCTGATGAAGATATGAAGACTATTGCAGAACTGGACAAGAAGACAAGCTCCTTCTTCTCGCATCAGGATCCGAATATGGTGGAATGGTTCGTGAAGATGGTTGAGGAAAGAAAAAAGAATAATGACAGTTCAAAAGAAAAAAGGAACTGGTAAGCGTAAGAGGAAAAATCAATGAAAGTATTACTTGTCAATGGCAGTCCACACAAAAATGGCTGTACTTATACAGCTCTTTGTGAAGTATCCAGTGCATTAAATGAAAATGGCATAAGTACAGATATTTTTTGGATTGGAAACAAGCCGATTTCAGGATGTATTGCCTGCAGAAAATGTCAGGAAAAAAATAAATGCATCCTGGATGATATCGTGAATGAATTTCTGGAAATAGCAGGGGATTATGACGGATTCGTATTTGGAACTCCGGTACACTGGGGTGGTGCAGGCGGGGCAATCACATCCTTTATGGACAGAGTCTTTTATGCCGATTTAAACGGTGGCGGCGACAGATTCCGCCTGAAACCTGCCGCTGTGGTAATTTCAGCAAGAAGGGCCGGAACAACGGCCACATGGGATCAGGTAAATAAATATTTTGGTCTGATGCAGATGCCGATTATCACATCGAGATATTGGAATATGGTACATGGGACGAATCCGGATGAAGTAAAACAGGATCTCGAAGGAATGCAGGTTATGCAGATCCTTGGAAACAATATGGCATATTTCATTAACTGTAAAAATGTTGCGACAAAAATGGGAATTGAAATGCCAAAGGCACCGGATTTTGTATTTACCAATTTCATCCGATAGAAATTAGCGTGACAAACATTTTATACGACAGGAGGTGACCTTAGAATGAAAACAAAGAAAATAGCAGCAGTACTCTTAACATGCATCGTGGCAATCGGTTTGATGGCAGGATGTGGAGCAAGCAATACCAACCAGTCTGCTTCTAATAATGACAGCCAGTCTACAAGTACAAACCAGTCTGGAAATGAAGAAGCGGATACAAATTCCGAAAACACTACAGATACAACAGAAAATACATCAACAGGAAATGGAAAAACATTGGTTGTATATTATTCAGCTTCAGGAAATACAAAAGATGTTGCTGAAAAGATAGCAAAAATTACAGAGGCAGATCTGTTTGAAATAGAGCCTGTGGAGCCATATACAGATGATGACCTTGACTGGACAGATGATGACAGCCGGGTGTCAAGAGAACATGATGATGAGAGCTTAAGAGATGTGGAACTGGTATCTACAACAGTTGATAACTGGGATTCATATGATACGGTATACATTGGCTATCCTATCTGGTGGGGAATTGCAGCATGGCCAGTAGATAACTTTGTAAAAGAGAATGACTTTACAGGAAAAACAGTCATCCCATTCTGTACAGCAGCGACCTCGGGAATCGGTGACAGCGGTAATCTTCTGGAAGAGATGACAGGAACAGGTGACTGGAAAGAAGGGGAACGATTCCATGGTGGAGCGGCTGAATCAGATATCAGTTCATGGATAGACAGTCTTGGATTATAAAAGAATATAAAAATATTTGGAGGAATCATAATGAGTTTTAATTTTTCAGTACCAACAAATGCACTATTCGGATCTGGAAAACTTGGAGAACTACATACACAGATCAATACACCAATGGGAGCAGTACATGGTCAGAAAGCATTGGTTGTTATTTCCAATGGTAAATCTACTCGCGTAAATGGATATTTAGACAGGCTTGAAAATGAATTAAAGCAAAGCCATGTGGAGTATGTGATTTTTGATAAGATTGGCTCCAATCCTACGAAACCAGTTGTAGAAGAAGGCGGAAGATTTGCAAAAGAAAATGGGTGCGATTTTATCGTTGCTTTAGGTGGTGGAAGTGTTATGGATGCATCAAAAGCAATCGGTATTATGGCAACCAATGAAAGCGATGATCTGTGGGACTATGTAATGTTTGGAACAGGAAAGAAACAGTGGCCACCAATGCCATCCCTTCCGATTGTTGCCATCACTACAACTGCCGGAACAGGATCAGAAACTGATGGAGGTGGTGTGATTACCAACCCTGAAACTCAGGAGAAAACAGGAGTATTCGGTACAGGTACGATGCCGGTTCTTGCAATTGTTGATCCGGAATTAATGACAAGTGTTCCGTCAGCATTCAAGGCTTATCAGGGATTTGATGCTTTATTCCACTCTACAGAAGGATATATTTCTGCAAATAGAAATGAATTCAGCAAAATGGTTGCAGCAGAGGCGATTAAGAATGTAAGCCGTAATCTTGTTACATCAATCCGTGAACCTGAAAATATTGAGGCAATGAGCAATGTTGCGTTCGGAAGTTATCTGTCAGGCATTCAGATGACAGTCGGAACGTGCGTCAGCGCACATCCTCTTGAGCATGCGCTTTCTGCGTATCATGAGAAACTTCCGCATGGTGCCGGTCTGATTATGATCTCAAAAGCATTTTACAGCTTTTTTATCAATAAACATGTCTGCGATGATCGTTTCATTGAAATGGCAAAACTGATGGGAATGGAAGATGCAAGTAAGCCAGAAGACTTTATTACTATGCTTGTAAAATTACAGGAAGATTGTAATGTGGCAGAACTGAAAATGTCTGATTACGGAATCACACCGGAAGAATTCCCGAAAATGGCAGAGAATGCAAGGGCTACACTTGGAATCAACTTTGAAAATGATATGTACAAGCTTACGAATGAAGATTGTGTTACAATTTATCAGGAATCTTATAAGTAATAACCTTTAGGTTTAAACTGCCTAACAAAGAGAGACTTCTGTCAGGAGTCTCTTTTTCTTATACTTATCTTACAATAGAATTTGAAAATATGTGACAAAGGAAGAGGAAAACATGGAGAAAAGAATTTTAGGAAGAGACTTGGAAGTATCAGAAATCGGATTTGGATGTATGGGAATGAGTCATGCATATGGAACAGTTTCGACACAGAACGAAGCGGAAGAACTGATTGCAAAAGCAGTCGATTGTGGCTGCACATTTTTTGATACGGCAGAGGTATACGGAACAACAGAAGATCCGCATCACAATGAAAAACTGCTTGGGGAAGTGTTAAGCCCATACAGAAACAAAATTGTTCTTGCATCAAAGTGCGGGATACGTTTTGATGAAACTGCAACAACTGTAAATAAACCGTTAATCCCCGATGGACGACCGGAGACGATAAAAGCGTCGATTAATGGATCTTTGCAGCGACTTCATACCGATCATCTGGACTTATATTATATTCATCGCATTGATATGACAGTACCGATTGAAGAGACGGCAGGAGCTATGAAGGAGTTAATGGAGCAGGGAAAAATCACACACTGGGGATTATCGGAAGCCAGTGAGGACATTATCCGCCGTGCGCATAAAGTATGCCCGGTCACAGCAATCCAGAACAGATATTCTATGATGTACAGGGATTACGAGAAATTATTCCCGGTGCTTGAAGAATTAAACATCGGATTTGTTGCATTTTCACCGCTCGCAAATGGCTTACTGACAGCAGCATATCATTCTCATGGAGAATTTGAACGGCCGGGAGATTATCGAAGCATGATGCCACAGTTTACAGAAGAAGGACTGAAAGAAAATGAAAGATTTATGTTGTGGATCAGGCAGTTGGCAGAAGAAAAAAATGCCACACCGGCACAGATTTCTCTTGCCTGGATGCGTGCAAAGAAACCGTATATCGTACCAATTCCGGGAACAAGAAAAGTGAACAGGCTGGAAGAAAATATGAAATCAGCAGATATAAAGCTGACGCAGGATGAAGTAAAATCTATTGACGATAGACTTAATCATATGCCGATGTCGCAGGTGTTTGGAGGCTCGAAAATACAGAAGAAATAAAAGAGGTGAGCAATGAAAAAAGGGAAAAAGATAATCATAGGTATAATAGTGGCTTTATTGGTAGTAGTATTGGTGGGTTACATATATCTGTTTACGGGTTCTAAAATTAAAAATGTAAGCAATGATGTAATAAAAGGAGAGGAAGGTACCAAGTCTCTGGTTATTTATTTTACGAGGCAGGGAGAAATCCCGGGGAATGTAGATGCAGTTTCATCAGCAACACAGAATTCTAATGAAGGTATGGATGGAAGCGATACCGAAGCAGCTGCACGTATGATACAGAGTCTTACGGGTGCTGACCTGTATCAGATATACACTGAGCATTACTACAGAAAATCCTTTGCGGGAACAGCTGCAACTGCATGGATTGAAGAGCAGCTTAATTTAAGACCGAAGCTTGCAGCAAAGCCGGACAATCTGGATGATTATGACGCAATTTACGTGGGATATCCGATTTGGTGGTTTAATGCGCCGATGGCAATTGGAAGTTTTCTGGAAAGTTATGATCTGTCAGGTAAGACGATAGTTCCATTTTGTACAAGCCAGGATAATGATATTAGCGTCAGTATGGATTATATAAAAGAAGTTGCAAGTGGAGCAAATGTGCTGGACGGATATCGGATACATGGTGCGGATGTTGATGATGTGAAAGAGTGGCTTCAGAGGATTGGTGTATTAAACGACAACAATACAGAAAACCAAAACGCAGAAGGAAGCTTGGAAATGAAAACAAAAAAATCAGATAAAAACTATGAGAGTGCAACGATCCCTGATGAACTGGAATATATCCCCGATGGATATGAAGCTCCGGCAGATCAGCAAGGAAGTCTCCAGAAAATCACTTATGATACATGGGAATCCTTTACTTACGATCAAAAGAGTCAGAAACTCACAAAAGAAGCATGGGTATATGTTCCATACGGATATGATGAAAATGAAAAGTATAATGTTTTCTACCTGAGTCATGGTGGCTGGAGCAATGAGACGACGATTATGGGAACAGATAAAGATCCGCATTCTTTTAAAAATGTGATGGATCATGCAATTGAGGATGGAAAAATCAAGCCGCTTATTATTGTTTTACCAACCTATAATAATACAAGTGAAGAGGATAGTGGAGATTACAGTCTTGCAATTCAGCTTACCAATCAATTTCATAACGAGCTTGTAAGTGACTTGATTCCGGCAGTAGAGAGCAAATTCAGTACATATGCGGAAAATGTAACGGAAGAAGGATTAGAGGCTTCACGTGATCACAGAGGATTCGGAGGCTTTTCTATGGGGTCTGTAAATACCTGGAACACATTTCGGTATTGCCTGGACTATTTCAGATATTTTATGCCGATGAGTGGAAGTTACAGCACAGATGGACAGTATATGGCAGATCTGGTTAGACAGCAGGGATATGGCTCAGATGATTTCTTTATCTTTTCTGCCTCTGGAACAAATGATTTTGCGTATCATGCATTTAAGGCTCAGATCATGGCAATGGCGCAGGATTCGGATGGAATGTTTCGATTTGCAAATAATGAGACAGACGGCAATCTATCTTTTTTGGAGAGAGAAGGCTATGAACATGATCAGAAAGCATGTGATGAGTACACATATAATGGACTTCGATTTTTCTGGAATGCACAGTAAGAAAAAAATACAAGAAGAGAAAGGTGATGACTTATGCTGAAAAGACTATTTTCCATTATGCTAGCAGTTGTGGTGATAAGCAGTATGTTTACCGGATGTGGCTCATCTTCCGCAAAAAATAATCAAACAACAAAAAACGATTCTGCAGAAAAAAGTAGTGATATTAATAGTTCTTCAAATGCTGTTACGGAGGCGGTACAAAATAATACAGACAATGAGAATATTCTAATTGCTTATTTTTCGGTTCCGGAGAATGTTGACACAGATGGAATTGATGCAAATTCCGGAGCAAGTATAGTAGTAAAAAATAAGGACGTACTTGGAAATATGCAGTATATGGCGATGACAATACAAGAAGCAATCGGTGGAGAACTATTCAGAATCGAAACAAAGGAAAAATATCCTTTAGAGCATGAAACATTGGTCAATCAGGCAAAAGAAGAACAAAATGAAGAAGTAAGGCCTGAACTGGCAACACATATTGAAAATGTGGAACAATACGATATAATTTTTTTAGGTTATCCAAATTGGTGGGGAGATATGCCACAGCCATTATATACGTTCCTTGAAGAGTATGATTTTTCGGGAAAAACAATTATTCCTTTTAATTCCCATGGAGGAAGTGGATTTTCTAACACGATAGAAGAGATAAAAAAATTGCAGCCCAATGCGACTGTAAAAGATGATGGGTTAAGTATTTCAAGAAATGATGTAGCTGACAGTGAACAGGAGATTACTGATTGGGCGAAAGGATTTCAGTAATAGGAAAGAAAGGAATGGATATAAAAATGAAGAAAATGTTGGTTGTATATTATTCCTGGTCAAATGGAAACACCAAAAAAATTGCAGAGCAGCTGGCGGATGAGACAGGTGCAGATATTGCAAGAATCGAAACAACAGAGCCATATAGGGGCAGCCATGAAGATGTAGTTGAACAAGGGAAAAAAGAGGTAGAGGCAGGCTTTATGCCTCGGATCAATCCGTTATCTGTAAATCTTGCGGATTATGATGTGATTGCTATCGGAACGCCGACGTGGTGGTATACGATGGCACCGGCAGTGCTTACATTTTTGACAACAAATGATTTTACAGGAAAGACAGTGATTCCATTTATGACAAATGGTGGATGGCCGGGGCATGTTATAAAAGATATGAAGGAAAATTGTAAAGGAGCTACCTTTGCGCATGAAATGCAGATTCAGTTTGATTCTAATGGGAAGGACCATCTGGAAACTTCGGAAGATGTGATTACAGAATGGATTGAGCAGGTAAAGGTAGAGCTAAACAAATAACCATAAGGTTAAGACTGAGAAACAAACAGGAACTTCTGAAAGACGCATAAGTTGTTTATAATAAATGCAGAAAATAAAGAATGGAGGTACATGAAACATGGAATATACAACATTAAATAATGGAATTAAAATGCCAATGGCAGGAATTGGAACTTTTCTTCTGACTCCGGATCAGGCAGAAAGTGCAGTTTTAGAGGCACTGAAAGACGGTTACAGACTGATTGATACAGCAAATGCCTATGTAAATGAAAAAGCAGTAGGTCGTGCAATGAAAAAGTCAGGACTTACAAGAGAAGATATTTTCTTAGAGACAAAAATCTGGCCATCATTTTATATGCAGGAAGATGCTGTAGAAAAAACACTGGAACGACTGGATACAGATTATATTGACTTGCTTCTGATTCATCAGCCATCTGGAAATTATGTGGCAGGTTACCGCCTTATGGAAAAGGCATATAAAGAAGGAAAAGTAAAAGCAATCGGTCTTTCTAACTTTACAAAGGAACAGATTCAGGAAATTCTTGATATCTGCGAAGTAAAGCCGACAGTATTGCAGACAGAGGTGCATCCATATTTTCAGGAACTGGAATTAAAAGAATTTTTAACGAAAGAGGACATTAAAATTCAGGCGTGGTATCCACTTGGACATGGAGATGCAGCACTTTTAAATGATGAGACTATCGTAGAACTTGGTAAAAAATACCAGAAGAGTACAGCACAGATTATTCTCCGTTGGCATATTCAGGCTGGAAATATTGTAATTCCAGGCTCAAAAAACCCAGAGCATATCAAAGCAAACTTCGATTTATTTGATTTTGCTCTGACTGAGGATGAAATGAAAAAAATCAGTGGGCTTGATAAAAATGTAAGATATTATACAAGTACACCGGAATTGCTGAAAAAGTATGCCGAAATGGTACCGCCGGTAGATGAGCAGAAATAAGGGATAAGGAGAGACAAGACAATGAGAAAGAATTTTGGAGCAAAACCATTTTTATATCCACAGCCGGTTATGATACTTGGAACCTATGATGAAAACGGGAATGCAAATGCTATGAATGCCGCATGGGGTGGAATTGTAGGAGCAAATGAAATTATTGTAGATTTGTCAGCCCATAAGACAACCGACAATATTATAAAAAATAAAGCCTTTACAGTAGGTGTGGCAGACCTTGAACATCTGGTTGCCTGCGATTATGTCGGAATTGTATCTGCGAATAAAGAACCGGATAAAATGAAAAAAGCAGGTTTTACAACAACAAAGAGTGAATTTGTAAATGCACCGATTATCAACGAACTTCCATTGACTCTCGAGTGTGAGCTTGTAAAAGTCATTGATGGCAGCAAGTATCTTGCAGAAATTAAAAATGTGAGTGCAGATGAGAAATATCTGGGTGATGACGGAGAAATTGATCTTAATAAGTTTACACCGATTACATACGATCCGGTACATCACGGATATTATGGACTTGGAGAACGTGTGGGAAATGCTTTTAAGGATGGAGCACAGTTAAAATAAGGACAGGTGATTAAAGTGAAAAAAATTGTACAGACAGCAGGAAGAAACGCACTGAATGAATTTGCACCACAGTTTGCACATTTTAATGATGATGTTTTGTTTGGAGAAAACTGGAATAATCAGGATCTTGATGTAAAGACAAGATGTATTATAACAGTCGCAGCACTTATCGCTTCTGGAATGATTAATACATCTTTAGTACATCATTTTGAAAATGCAAAAGCTCATGGAGTGACTCAGAAAGAAATTGCAGCCGTGATTACACATATAGCATTTTATGCAGGGTGGCCGAAAGGATGGGCGGCATTCAATCTTGCAAAAGATGTCTGGAGTATAGATGAAGGTGATCTTTCATATGAAGATGAAGCAATGAGAGCTCATGCTAAAAAGATGATATTCCCGATTGGAGAGCCAAATGATAAATTTGCACAATATTTTACAGGAAAAAGTTTTTTGACGCCTGTATCTACGTCACAGGTTGGAATCTTCAATGTGACTTTTGAACCTGGTTGCAGGAATAACTGGCATATTCATCATGCAAAAAGCGGAGGCGGACAGATTCTTATCTGCATTGCAGGACGTGGATACTATCAGGAAGAAGGAAAAGAAGCAGTAGAAATGAAACCTGGAGATTGTATCAATATTCCGGCAGAAGTAAAACACTGGCATGGAGCAGCACCGGATGAATGGTTTTCACATCTGGCAATTGAAGTACCGGGAGAAGAAACATCGTCAGAATGGTGTGAAATAGTAACGGATGAGATATATGGAAAACTGAAATAAGTACTTTCTCCCAAAAGTGGGAAAAAGAAATTTTACGGCGGACAATTATGTCCGCCGTAAAATTATGTCTGTTTTGTTAAAAAGTCTGATAGCTGTTGTCCAAGAAAGAAACCAACCTGTGGATATAACTCTTGGACTTCCTGATATTTTGCTTCAATCATTTCTGGTTCATCAGCCCAGATCTTTTCATATATCTTGAAAGCTCTTTTAAAATGTGTTTTGGCTTGCGGAAGATTAGCGGTCATCAGATAAATAGTTGCAAGGGTTTCCTGAACTTTGGCATAATCCAGACAGTCATCGGAATGGTATTCCTTGATGATGCCGGATAATTTTTGCAATTCGGAGATTCCTCTTTCGGGTTCCTGCTGTTCTGCCAGAAACATTGCATAATTGGCAATCTGAGGTATGCTGTCATTTATATGAAGCAGGTTAAATTGGTCAAGCAGTGAGATACTTTTTTCCATGTGTTCTCTTGCAAGATCGTGATGACCGTTCATGCGGTAAAGTCCACCGAGATTGGCATGAAGATTGGAAACAAGGCGAGCATTGTCAGCAGTGATAGTTTCTATCTGGGCAAGTGCATCCTTTTCCAGTTTTATTGCTTTTTCAGGTTTGGATTCAAGAGTTGCCTGAAAATCCAGTAATAATGCCCGGTCAGAGTCGGTTCCAATGTTTTTTGTCTTTAACAGCCCCTTCAGTTCCTGAATGATTCCATTCATACCTTTGTGGTAGTTATAGTTATCCATGTATGGAAATGCATTTTCCAGAAAAAGCAGATACTTTGGTATATCATCCTTTTCAATCAATTCTATGATATTTCCGATTGTTTGAAATAGCTTTTTGTAATAATCTACTTCCATTCCATGCATTAAACATATTTTCTGTAAAGAATCCAGTAATATGTGACAGCTACTTACAGATGGTTTTGTCTCTGAAAGGGCAATTTCCTTAATCATCGGATGCAGGGAGATAGTGCGACGTTTTGTTGTCTGGACAAAACCAGTCTCAATTAAATCGTTGATTTCATTTAGTGTGGGCAGTTCCAGCCATTTGGCAAATATACGGGCAGAAATACCGGTGGAAGGAAGAAAGCACATATTACACATGATATCCTGCTGTTCAAGAGATAAAGTGTATAAAGAAAACAGCGTATGGATATGACTGTAATAGGTGGCTTTGCTGCTTTGTCCATCTTTGATTATTTTAATTTTATCTTCGTTATGGAAAGATGCTTTTTCCATCTGAAGTCTTGTTAATAACTGGTCTGGAGTTGAGATTCCATTTTCCAGAAGTTTTGCTGCCAGTTCCACGGCAAAAGTATGAGAGTGAACAGTTTCGATGATCTTTTCAACTGTTGCCCGGTACGTGTCTGCCTCTGAATAGAATACCGATGTCAGCTGGAAGAGAGCATTCATATCCTCTATTTCTTTTAATGGCAGAGTACAGTATTCATCCAGTTTGCTTCTGGTTGTAAACAAAATCTGGCAGCGATATTTTAATACTACTGACAGAAAGCTGTCCTGTGTCGCAGTGACATTAAAATTATCTATGATAAGCAGAGTATCGGATTTCAGGGAACGAAGGAAACGGTTATGTCTTTGAAACCGTTCCTGTTCAGTGCTTTCCGGCAGATCGTCAATAAAATCCATGTCAGTAATATCCTGATGAAGATTGCCGGTATATTCTACATAAAGGATATTGGTGTATTGCTTTATGTACCGCTTTGCGTAGGCTTTGGCAAGTTCACTTTTTCCGATTCCGGCGATTCCGCAAAGAAAAACATGACGGTTTTCCTCAAGCATGGTATATAATTCTTCCAGTTCTTTATCTCTTCCGATAAAATGACGGCATGGTTTCGGAACCTCACTGTCCATAATATAATCCAGCACAATGGGGGATAAAGCGCCTCCGGCGAGCAGCTTCTGATTTTTGGTATTACGTTTGATGAATTGGCGTTCCATGCCAAAAGAAATCAGTTTTGCAAGAAACAGCAGTCTTGAACTGGCTGGTTTATATAAGGGAGTCAGATTTTTCTTTTTCGCATCTGAGATGCTGTCATCCTGAATGAATAAAGTGTAAATATCTTGTATAGCCATATTACAGTCAGACATCAGTGGAAGAAGATTCTGGTGGATGGTATGGGCTAATTTTTCCTGATTGGATGGCTTGGAATAGTAAGCGGATATTTTAGGACTGATTTTAGCCTGACCAGTCATCCAGCGGCAAACCAGACCGTTATCCATTGAAAAATCCTGATTTGCCGGATCATCCATAAAATCTTCAAATAATTCGTATAAAAAATCAGGCTGACTCATTTGATTACTTTCGCTGATATGATTTTTTAAGCAAGTGCTAATAGAAGAAAAATCGCATCGATTCAATAGAAATTCCCCTTTCGTAGTTAAGATTGAGTATATCTATCATAACACGAACATACATTCGATTCAAGGAAATACGGATATTTTTAAAGTGATTGTGTCAATTTACAATCAATTTCTATTCAATGTGGTTTTCAGGCAGGTTCTGTAAAATAAGCTCAGAACAAACAATAACGGGAGGAGCTTATGCAACAGAATATTGAATTTGAGCGGTGCATTGATTTTCTGGTACGGATGATTGATAAGTACGGCGAAGAAGTCCTCCGGGAGTTGGAGGAAGAAAAACAGAATAAGGAAGAAAAAGAAGCGGCAGTTTCCTGAAATACAAAATGTAAATCAGACTGTCGCTTTTTTGTGAAATTATTCGGTTGCGTTATCTTTTACTTCTGCAAGCATAATCTGCTCTAGTCGGTCAATATCTGGAAATACCACTTTTTTGCCTCTGGAATGAAGTTGACGAATTTTTTTCATACGTGTTGTTACTTCCCTGTGAATGGAATGCTTAACAGGAACCGGATTATTATTTCGAGTATGTATATGGTCAAGATAGTACTCTCTGATTGGAAACATATTCTGGAGAAGAAAAGCAGCTTCTTTTCCATCAAATTCACCTAAAACAATCGTTAGGCACTTTCCGTATTTAGCCACCTGTTTATCGTGTATTGCTTTAAACTTTTCTACACGAGAACTGAGTGGAACCATCCATAACAGAGAAGTTTTATTGTCACGCAGACAGTAAAAAGTAGGACGGTATGTACCGCCCTCTTTGTTCTGCATTAAGTTGGAATCCTGTACTTTTTCAAAGTATTCATCTTTAATATGGTAAACGTATCCTTCTTGATATATCATGTTTATCACCTATAAAATAAGCCCTGCCATGCGGCAGGGCCGAAATTTTCGAGCCGGACATTTATTAGACGCTTCCGGTGAGCGAACAATATTTTCGAGCCGATCACTTATAAGCCGCCAACGGTGGGCGAACAATATTTTCGATGACAGAAATCCTGTCTCTATCATTATTATATGGTTGTAACGAAAATATGTCAATAAAAAATAAAAAGAAGTATTGAAAATAGTTGGAACAAGTACTAAAATAAGGTTGGGACAATGAAACAGAGTTATACTGCGAGGAAGATTATGAAGAATAAAAAGATTAAATGCGATATATATACCAGAGTATCCACAACCATGCAGGTAGATGGCTACAGTCTGGATGCTCAGAAAGAAAAACTCAAGAGATATGCGGAATTTCAGAATATGGAAATCGTAAATGAGTATTCAGATGAAGGTAAGTCTGGAAAGAGCGTAGAGGGCAGACCGGAATTTCAGAGAATGTTGGATAATATTGAGAATGGAACAGATGAGGTACAGTTTGTACTGGTGTTCAAGCTTTCCAGATTCGGTCGTAATGCGGCAGATGTTTTAAATTCTTTGCAGAGGATGCAGGATTTTGGAGTGAATCTGATCTGTGTTGAAGATGGAATTGACAGCTCAAAAGATAGTGGAAAGCTGATGATTTCTGTTCTGTCTGCGGTGGCAGAGATTGAACGAGAGAATATCCTTGTTCAGACAATGGAGGGACGTAAGCAGAAAGCCAGGGAAGGAAAATGGAACGGTGGATTTGCTCCATATGGCTATGAATTGGTAAATGGAGAATTGCAGATTGCAGAGGACGAAGCAGAGATTATTCGTCTGATCTATGACAAATTTATTCATACCAATATGGGAATCTCTGCGATTGCCGCATGGCTGAACCAGCATGGATATAAAAAGAAAAAACGACAGAATAATACACTGGACGCATTTGCCTCTTCGTTTATAAAAGGCGTTCTGGATAATCCGGTATACTGTGGAAAGTTGGCTTATGGACGAAGGAAGAACGAGAAAGTTTCAGGAACAAGAAATGAATATCGCATTGTAAAACAGGAAAATTATATGCTGCATGATGGTATCCACGAAGGAATTATTTCAGAAACAGATTGGGAGCTGGCACATCAAAAACGGGAAAAAACAGGTGTGAAATATGAAAAGACGCATAGTCTGGATCATGAGCATATTTTATCCGGAATATTGAGATGTCCGTTATGTGGAAGCGGTATGTATGGAAACGTAAACCGAAAGAAAAAGAAAGACGGAACCTTATATAAGGATTATTTCTATTATGCCTGCAAACATCGTCGCCTGGTAGATGGTCATAAATGTGGATATCGTAAACAATGGAGCGAGGAGAAGATTAACAATGCAGTGGAAGAAGTTATTCGGAAACTGGTGAAAAATCCTAAATTTGAAGAAGCAATTCTGAATAAAATCGGTTCAAGAATAGATACAGAGGAAATAGAAAAAGAGATTGAAGGATTGGAAAAGCAGCACAAGCAGTTGACCGGAGCAAAAGCAAGACTTGGACAGCAGATGGATAGCCTGGACATCATGGATAAATTTTATGAGAAGAAATATCAGGATATGGAGACAAGGTTATACCGTCTGTATGATGAAATTGAAGGCGTGGAGAATAGTATAGAGGAAGTAAAGAATCGCCTGTTGAATATCCAGCAACAGAAAATATCAGAAGAAAACGTCTATCAATTTCTTTTATATTTTGATAAACTATATGATAAGTTCACCGATCTGGAGAAGAAAGAATTTCTTAACAGCTTTGTAGAACGGGTGGACATTTACGAGCAGGAGCAGCCAGATGGCAGATTCCTGAAGCACATAAAGTTCCGTTTTCCGGTGTATTTTGGAGACAGGGAGACACAGGAACTTTGTTGGGACAACGAAAGTACCGTTGAGACGGTTGTAATGCTTTCCCACAAAAAACCTGACAGTGTAATCAATGTAAAAGTCGAGTTTGGCGAGGGTGAGGGCAAAGTACCGCTTGATAATATTGCTAAAAGAGCCGAAGCGTACAAGCCGAAAGAGAGAGTTACCTACAAAATGATAAAGGAGTACATAGAAGCGAAATATGGCTTCAAGGTACATACTGCTTATATTGCGGAGGTAAAGAGAAGTTTGGGCTTGCCGATGTATGATGCACCTAATGCGGTAGAAGAACTGAAACAGCCGAGGAAACATCCTACAATAGAAAAGGTAGAAGCTATAAAGGATGCTTTGAAATATTTTGGATTAATTTAAATATGATTATTTTGATAGATGTATGAAGGATTGTATCAATTTCTGATAAAGGGTATAATTATTGTAAAAGAATTGGATGTTGATTCGGAGGGTGATTCATGGAAAGGTTAAAATATATTATTGAAGATAGTACTATTGCAGAGGTACTAGGGGTACAGAATTTTACAAATGAAGAATCAGCAGTACTAGAGCTTGTAAAAAATGCATACGATGCTCAGGCATTAGATGTTATAATTATCATTTCCAAAGCTCAGATTATAATTGAAGATAATGGAATGGGGATGAATCGTCAAAAAATACTTGAGGCATGGATGCATGTTGGTATAAGCGATAAGGAATACCTCATAGGTGAGGGAGATGCTGCAAGGATCTTGGCAGGTTCTAAAGGAGTTGGTAGATTTGCCATAGCTCGTTTGGGTGCAAAAGCCAGTGTTTATACAAAAATGGATGAACAAGAAGCTGTTTTGTGGAAGACGGATTGGAATACCAATACTTTGGAATCTTATCAGAATCCAAAAGAAAGAGGTACCAAAATAGTCATAGAGCAACTTCGGGATAACTGGACAGAAGCACGAGTGCGTAATTTGCGTGAGTTTTTGTCTAGAACCTATAATGATGATAAGATGAAGATACAAGTAGAGTATAAAGAAGACAGAAAAGATGTGATGCGATATTTTGGAAAAATACAGTTAGGCGTTAATTGTGTTAGTTTAATACGGCTTCAGTATCTTGCGGAATTTCAGAGGTTAGTATGTGATATAGAATCAGACGAATTTAAAGACAATGTAAGAGATTTATGCCCAGAGATTGATATAAAGGCACAGAAGATAGAACTAAATATTGTAGACGAACTTGATGATATGAAAAATGATTTATCTGAAGAATCAACCGTTGAAGAATGGAAAGAGATCTTGAAAAATGTAGGGGATTTTTCGGCAGAATTATATTTTTCCTTAAAAAACCCTTCTAAATTTGATGCGGAAAAGTATTTTTATAAGCATAGAATATTGGATAATCGGTATGAAGCGGGTGTTGTTTTGTACAGAAACGCATTTAGTATTTCATCTTATGAAGGTAAGAAAGACTGGCTTGGATTTGGAAAAAGAGTTAGAAAGTCTCCAGCAGCGGCCAGTCATCCTACAGGATCATGGCGCGTTCGTGAAAATCAAATATCGGGTAAAATTATTATTGATAAAAAGAAAAATAGAGGGTTATCTGATTTGATGAATAGACAGGGGTTAGTAGAAAATGATATTTATAAGGTATTTGTTGCAATTATTATTGCAGGGATAAATTGTTTTGAAAGATATCGGCAAAGTATAGTTCGCTGTATTGCAAATAAGTATAATGAGTCAAAAGAAGAAAACAAACCTAAAGTTATTGATAGTGTAATGAAAAATCCAGAAAAATTGACAGAACTGTCATTAGAGGAAAAGAAGTTGTTTTTGGATGAATTGGAGCAGATGAAAAAAGAAAATACAGAAAGTAAAAAGCAGATGGATGAAACAGAAAGAAGATATAAATATGATATTCGGCTGTTGAATATGCTGGCAACTTCTGGACTAAAAGCGACATCCATTGCACATGAAATGTATAATGACAGAAATAGTATTGATGAAAATGTTGAGTATATTATAAAAGCGCTAAAACGGTATGAACTTTGGGATGTTGTGAATGATGAAGAAAACAGAAGATATATGCATAGAGATATTCCAGCACTTTTACAAAAAAATCAGAGGGTAAATAAAAAAATTATCACTTTTATGGATGTAATGTTATCAGAATCTGAAAAAGAACAGTTTTTGCCAGAAAATGTTGATGTATATGATCTTTTAAAGAATATAAAGTCTGTTTGGGAAAATGACTATTCATGGATTAATATTCAATTGCATATGGAAGAAGGATTGGAATATAGAAGTGCAAAAGATATTTTTAGAGTAATATTTGACAATTTGATATTGAATAGTATTCAACAAAATGATGCTGAAAACATACTAGATATTCATATACATGCAAAAAAAAGAGGAAAATATATCTATTTGGTGTATTTAGATAAAGGAAAGGGACTTTCGCCAAAATATAAGGTTGATCCAATGCGTATTCTGGAAGTTCATGAAACATCAAGAAAAAAGGGACATGGAATAGGTATGTGGATTGTGAATAATACAATTACTAGCACAGGCGGAGAAATACAAAAAATTGATGGACTCAATGGATTTAAAATGGAATTTATGATAGGAGATAAGATATGAGTATAAAAGAGAAAATAAATCTTGTTTATATTGATGATGATCGGGATGAAGCAATATCTGCTTATTTAGAAGAGGATTATAGGAGTGATAAATACGATGTGGAATATCATGAGATTGAATTTGAAGGAGATAAAGGTTATGAGAACTTATTAGATTCTCCAGAGGTGGCTTCAGCGAATGTTATTTTGATTGATTCTAGGCTGTTTGAAAACGATAGTATAAAATGTAAAGGCAAATTTTCGGGAGAAGAGTTTAGAATGATATTGAGAAAAGTATTCCCTTTTATAGAGGTGTTAGTAATTTCACAGAATGGAGAAAATAAGAATTTTGAAATTATTCCAAAGTATAGAAGTGGAAGCCCAGAAACATCAAAAGAATATTATGAGCGGGTGTTAAAGGACAAAATAGATGAATGTATAAAGAGAGTAATTACATTTCGAAATATTTCTAAGAAATTGGAGAATAATAATGGGATTGAAAAATTTCTAGTTGAAAAGGCAGTAGATTCTTTAAATGGAATAAATGATTATGAAGATTTGTCTAAAGAAGACATTGATAAATTGATTGCTGCTTTCCAAAGCATGGAATAGGAGTATGTGATATGACAAGAGATAAAGATTATAGAAATACGGAATATTGTCCTGAATTAAATAAAGTAGAGGAGCAAAAACAAATTTTGGAAAATGAGATTAAATCAGAGTATCCAAGAACGAAGATAGTCTACAACAAGGTAAGTAAGAGGGACAGTATGTATCATAGAAAATTTGCTCAAATTTATAACAATAAATGTGCATATTGTGGTGCTTTGTGGGGGCTTTTGCCTGTGGAGTCTTTTGAAGTAGATCATTTTTTAAATGAAGCTTCTTTTCCCGATACATTGGAAGGAAGAATAGAAGCCGGCAAAATAGTTAATTTGGCGTGGTCTTGTATATCGTGCAATCGAGGAAAGCGTGAAATTACAATGAAGTCGCCATATGATGTCCTGCTTAATGTAGATAATGGAAATATAGCAAAGGTTTTTAGGCGAGACAAAGATTATTACATTAGAATTTGTGATACATATCAAAATGATAAATTCATACAACAATTTTATGAAAGCCTTCATTTGGGATATGAGACAAGACGTTTAGATTACTTGTGTTTACAACTTGATGGGAAATATCATGCTGAAAAAGATGAGAAACGTAAAAATCTTTTTTTAAAAAGCCTTCATATTTTATTGAAGAGAAGAAATTGTATGACGGTCACAGGCGGGGCAGTATAATGAAAAGGTTAGAAGACAAGTTATCAGGTTCTTACTATACGCCATTTAGGACGATTGAGTTCATGATAGAATATTTAAAAAGAGAGCAAAAAATATATAGAAGAGTTCTAGAACCGTCGGTGGGGGATGGGCGTTTTATAGATGCATTTGCAAAAGAGAAAAATATTGAGCGTTTCGTAGCTGTAGAGTTAATAGAAGAAAAGGTAAGGCAATTAAAAAATAAGAGATATTCGCAGCAAATAGAGATAGTTGCAGATGATTTTTTGAACTTCTCGGAAAAAACTAATGAAAAGTATCAATTGGTTATCGGAAATCCACCATATATTAATATTAAAAATATGGAAGGTGATTCAAAAGAAAAGGCAAAAGAAATTTGTGAAAAGTATCAATTACCTAGTTCTTTAATGCAAAATATGTGGGTTGCTTTTGTGTTGGCGGCGGTATCCTGTTTAGAAAGAAATGGAACCATTTTTTTTGTGCTTCCAATGGAGTTTCTTCAAGTCCAATACGCAGAAAAAATTCGTTTGTTTTTAGAAGAGCATTTTGATACAATACATATTCTGTCTTTTAAGGAAAGAATGTTCCCGAAGATAGAGCAAGAATCTTGTTTGGTCTATTTGACAAACGAGTTAAAAAAACAACCATGCATAAATTTTAAGATATATGATAGGTTAGATTCAAATGTTCCCAGTTATTGTTCCAAAATTGAAAGAAATAAACCATTAAAAAAGTGGACAAATGCTATTTTGTCAGATGTGGATATTGATTTATTGAATCTGATTGATCAAAAATATAAAAAAGTATCCGAGATCTGTGATGCTTCACCAGGGATTGTAACAGGAGCAAATAATGAATTCATTTTAACAAGAGAACAAGTAGAACAACTAGAGTGCTATGAGTTCATTTTGCCAACAATTCCCAAAAGCAATATACTAAACGGACAATTTATTATAACACAGTATGTAGTTGAAAAGATTGGAGAAAAAGGGAATCGCATTTATTTATTAAATCTTTTGAATGTCGATGAAAAACTTTTCTCAGAACCTTTGAAGAAATATTTAGTAGAAATTGGAGAAAAAGAAAATACATCTAAAATAAAATTAAAAGATAGATATAAATGTAGGAATAGAAAGCCATGGTATGGAGTACCCATTGTACGAAATGGTGATCTTTTTTTCTTTAAGAGATATGATAAAATACCGAGGATATGTGTAAATGAAGCAGATATTTATACAACAGATATTGCTTATAATATGAGACTGAATTCAGAATATGATAAAAGTAGTATGGCGTTTTGTTTTTATAATTCGCTGACCTTAACTCAATGTGAATTTTATGGTCGTTATTATGCTGGAGGGGTTTCAGAATTAACACCAAGTGAGTTTAAAAGACTAGCTATACCTTATCGCAAAATTGATAAAAAAGACATTGAGCGATTGTCAGAAATGTTTAAAGAAAGTGAAGATGTAGACAAAATAATTGCATTTGTCAATTCAAAAACAATAGAGAAAGAATGGGAGTATAAACAAATATTAAGACTAGATGAGATGCGAAGAAAGCTGATGGAAAGAAGATTACTGTAGAAAGAAATATTTGTCGGAAAAGAGTAAGTGATATTGTTGATGCAATTACTTCATATTTGTTGAATAACATACCAAGATAGTTGTAAATGCTGGGACCATAAAGCGATTGCATGCTTGCGTGCAGCACAGGCAGCTGCTAGGGGTGCAATCTAAAGTGGCTTTTTTATTTGAGTTTACGCTTACATACGAACAGGCTTTAGCGTATCGGAAACTGACAGGGCATACTGTTCGTAAAAGTTATTGGAAAGATTTAACAATACAAGTTTATATCGATTTGGACATTGAGTGTCGTTGAGAAATCAACGGCACTTTTTGCATATAAAATAAAATTCAGGAGGTAATGAGAATGTCAACGAGAGAAAGCAACATTAGGGTAGCGGTTTATGTCAGGAAGTTTTCGGAAAAGGAAACATTGCTTTTCCCAGAAAGAAATCAAGAAGAAATATGTACAAAAGTTATTGGTGCTAATGACAATTGGAATTTGATTCAAATTTATCAGGACGATAATTGTTCTCAGAAATCAACTTGTCCACAGATTAATCAGTTAATCAGAGATGCGGAAAACAGAAAAATTGATTTGATTATTACACCAGAAGTAGAACGGTTTGGAAAAGACGCTATCTCAGCATATGAATTGTCACAAAAGCTTTTGGAATATGGTGTCGGAATTAAATTTGTAGAGAATCAAATTTTTACGAAGAATCCGATGGAGTTGTTGAAACTGGAAATTATGGCTCAGATGTTGCAAAAGAAGAAAGAGCATCAATCGGAATGCATTAAAATTGGAATAAAAAAGAAGAAGGAAAGGTAGAAAAGTGTATATTTTTGAAATTTGCACATTCGTCAAATAATGGTTGTATCTCTATAATATAAAGAGTACAACCGTTTATTTTTTACGGAGGTATTTCAATGGAAAATGTAACTAAGAAAGAAGCGGATGGTATTGGACAACCTTGTGAATGCAGAGAAGATGAAACTGAAAAATTCAATGTGTTTATTCAAGAAATGGTACAGGCTGTAGAGAAATATGGAAAACAGGTGCTTCAGGACTTAGACTGTGTTGCGTAATTTACGCAACCTTACATATCACATTTTCCAAAATATCGGAGGTGGTAAAATGAACAGAGAAGGGAAAAAATGTGTTTTGTATCCGAGAGTAAGTACCGAGATGCAGGGATACAGTTTGGAAGGACAGAAAAACAGTTTAAAACGGTTTGCAGACCGTGAAGAAATGGAGATTGTCGGCATTTATGAGGATGCAGGAAAGTCTGGAAAGTCAATCGAGGGGCGACCTGCATTTAAGAAAATGCTTTCCGATATAAAAAACGGATTGGAGATAGAGTATATTCTGGTTTATAAACTTTCTCGTTATGGAAGAAATGCTGCTGACATCTTAAATTCATTAGAATTTGTGCAGTCTTATGGCATCAATCTTATTTGTATAGAGGAAGGGATCGACTCATCCCAGACAAGTGGAAAGCTCTTAATCTCTGTTCTGTCAGCGGTTGCGGAGATTGAGAGAGAAAATATTATTGAGCAGACGATGAATGGACGCAGGGAAAAAGCAAGGCAGGGCGGTTGGAACGGCGGTTTTGCACCATATGGATATTACCTGAAAGATAATCAGCTTTTAATAGAGGAAACCGAAGCTGAAGCAATCAGAATTATTTTTGATAAGTTCGGAAATTCAGATATAGGACTTGGCGGAGTTGCTAAATATCTCAACCTGCAAAGTATAAAGAAAATTCCTCGTCAGAACGGAAAATTAGAAACATGGAGCAGTCATTTAATACGGCAGATATTAGATAACCCTGTTTACTGCGGAAAGATTGCTTATGGTAGAAGAACAAGGGAAAAGGTCAAAGGAACAAAAAACGAATATAAACAGGTTCATACTGACGATTACATTTTAGAGGACGGGCAGCATGAGGGAATTGTCAGCGAGGAACTCTGGCAGAAAGTTCATGCAAAGCGGAAAGCAACAGGAATTAAGCAACCGTCAAAGGTTGGTAAAGATAGGGCGCATCTTCTGACTGGTGTTTTGAAATGTCCCATTTGCGGCAGTTCAATGTACACGAATAAATACGCATGGACAAATAAGGATTGGTCCTATGTCAAGAAAAAGCACAAATTAAATGTAACCAATTTTCTCTATTTTTAGCAAAGTTTAACTTGCAATTTTTACTGCATTCTTTTCAAGCTTTTCGAGATATTGTTCCTCGTATTCATTTGGAGACAAATATCCACAATGACTGTGAATGCGTATGGTATTGTAAAATGTTTCGATGTATTCAAAAATCAATTTATATGCATGCGTGTAGTTGGTCCTATGTCAAGAAAAAGTACAAATGAAATGTAACCATTTTTTCTCTGTTCTGAGCAAATTTCAACTTGCTATTTTTACTGCATTCTCCTCGATGTTTTTAAGATATTGTTCCTCATATTC
>NZ_BAAJCL010000008.1:0-56764 GCF_057535655.1 Anaerostipes stercorihominis
GGTTCAACAGGAGTGAGAAGAACTATTACCTGATTGACACTAGGACAATTATATCATGGGCTTTGCTAAGCCTATTGAACAATATTTATTTAGTAACTTATTAACCAAGATACATGGATTTATGTATCTAAAAGATATTATACGAGGAGTTTTGTTCATGTTAAATGAAAAAGTTGCTGAATTATTAAACGTTCAAGTAAACAAAGAATTTTACTCTGCCTACCTTTATCTGCATTTTTCTAATTTTTATGTAGAACAGGGATTGGATGGTTTTTCAAACTGGTACCGTATTCAGGCACAGGAAGAAAGAGACCACGCTATGCTGTTTGTAGAGTATATGCAGAATAATGACGTTCCTGTAACTTATGAAGCCATTGCAAAGCCAAACGCTGCCCTCAGTGACAATATGGACCCATTAAAAGCGGGGTATGCCCATGAAAAATATGTGACCAGCTTAATTCATGAGCTTTATGACGCCGCTTACAACGTAAAGGATTTTCGTACCATGCAATTTCTGGATTGGTTTGTCAAAGAACAGGGAGAAGAAGAAACCAATGCCAGTGATCTCATTAAAAAAATGGAATTGTTTGGCTCCGATCCCAAAAGTCTTTATCTCCTAGACCAGGAAATGGCAGGACGCACATATACGGCTCCATCTCTTACGTTATAATACAGAAAGCAAAGAAGCGCTCGCGCAGTCATTAAAAAATGACCGCGCGAGCGCCTCTTTTGTCTACCGATTTGCCAAAAGCAACACCGCCAATAAGCCCGCCATTGCAGCACTTGCAAGAGCTGCACAAAAAAGAATCACTTTTTGTGTTCACTCTTCTTTCTTTTGACATATGCAATGAATCAACGCATACGCCGCCAGCCCCAGAATTCCTCCGAACGTATTCTCAATTAAATCCGTAATATCTGCTCTGCCAATGGCAAAACCATATTGTATCGCCTCATAAAGAAAGCTAACCATGAAAAAAGCAAAGATTTTACCTCTTAGGTTCCATTTTCTCCACAAAACGCCTGCATAAATACCAAAAGGACAAAAAATGAGAACATTTTGTATCATTTCTGTCACATCCAGTTTTCCGTTCACAATCAACGCCCCGCCAAATGGTATCAGATTTAATGTCCGGTTTCCAATTGTCAGCTCCCGAAAGGAAAATTCCATTTTAAATACAATGATCCATGTCATTGACACAAGATAAAAAAGAAATAAACCCATTAAAATTTTCTTTTCCATATTTTGTCTTTTCATACTCCCACCTGCCTGTATTTTTCTTTCTTGTCTTGTTTCAATGATAACAAAGAAAAGGAACATTTCTAAAAATTTTTTCTTACATTTTTCTTAACAAACCGGACAGGTTCTGCTGTTTTCTCAAATTGCACAAAACCGGAAAGATCTTATGTCCTTCCGGTTTTTAATTTTAAGCTCCTAATCTGCTTTTTTTTATATTCTGGTCATAATGCTTCTCATACATCTCTTTCATCAAAACGATGATTTTGTGAAGCGGTTCCGATTTTCTGTGATTTACTTCATTTCGTATCATTTCTTTGACAACAGCTTCTTTTGCTGCCTTCATAGAATCATATCCTCCAATCTCTTCCAGAACCTCTTTCTGCTCTGTACGATCAAACGTTCTTCTCTTCAAGATGTACATTCCTTTGAATTTTTCGATATAATAATTATGTTTGATTCTAACCATGCTGCATTCTCCTTTCTTTCTCTGCTGATTCGATTGGATTACTGGCATTATATACCATTCTTCCTCTCAATTTGTTGCAAAATCATTACCTTTTCCTAAAATATTCCTTAATTTTTTACCAATTAAATAAAAACAAATATGAAAAGATTTATTTATTAACGTATTCTGTATACATTAAACCATGTGGATATTATATAGTATTCCCAAAGAAAGGATATTGATACAAATAAGGCCAGTATTTTGTCTTCCAATACTGACCTTGTTCTCTGACTATTTTTTTCGTTTTCCAAAAAAGCCCTTATGTTCATGTTCCTCTTTTTTCGGAACTTCTCCCATTGCTTCCTGAAATCTTTGAAGCGCGGCCCTCTGCTCTCCGCTTAAATGTTCCGGTACCTGTATCACCAGCGTTACAAAATGATCTCCGCGAACATTTTTATTTCGCACCAAAGGAACTCCTTTTCCCTTTAAACGGACTCTCGTATCTGTCTGTGTTCCCGGCTTAACCGTGTACTCGTACGGTCCATCCACCGTCGGAATCTGAATTTTCGCTCCAAGCGCTGCCTGAGTGAAAGAAATCGCCTCTGTAGAATAGATATTAGTATCTTGACGCTGGAATTTCGGATGCCGCTCAACCAGAACCTCAACCAAAAGATCTCCTCTTGGTCCTCCATTGATTCCCGGCTCACCTTTTCCACGAATTCTGATGCTCTGCCCATTATCAATTCCCGCCGGTACCGTAACCTCAATCGTCTTGCGGCTGCTCACATAGCCAGTACCATGACACTCCGGACATTTATCCCGGATGACTTTTCCGCTGCCATGACATTCCGGACAGGTTTGAACATTTTGAACCGTTCCAAACATAGATTGCTGTGTATAAACAATCTGACCACGGCCACCGCATTTCGGACAAGTCTCCGGGCTCGTGCCAGGTTTTGCTCCAGTTCCGTGACAGGTCGTACACTCATCTTTTAATGTGATTTCTATCTTCTTTGATGTACCAAATACAGCCTCTTCAAATGTAACATGGATTCTGGCACGCACATGCGCTCCCTGCGCCGGACGATTCGCTTGTGCCCGGCTACTTCCTCTGCCGCCGCCAAACATACCGCCGAAAATATCGCCAAAGATATCGCCCATATCACCGCCGAAATCAAAACCGCCAAATCCGCCGCCCTGGAATCCGCCACCCTGCTCAAAGGCAGCATGACCAAACTGGTCATACTGCGCTTTTTTTTCAGAGTCGCTTAAGACTTCATAAGCTTCTGAAGCTTCTTTAAATTTTGCTTCTGCTTCTTTGTTCCCCGGATTGGTATCCGGATGATATTTTTTGGCAAGTTTTCGGTAGGCTCTTTTAATTTCTGCATCTGAGGCACTGCGATCTACCCCCAATACCTCATAGTAATCTCTTTTCTCTGCCATTTTAGTCTACCTTTTCTAAAAATTAAACCTCTTTGTAATCTCCATCTACCACATTATCATCTGCTCCGCCTGCACTCTGTCCCGGATCAGCTGCTCCGCCTTCTGGCGCTGCCTGACCTGCTGCCGCTTCATACATCTTAGCAAATAAGTTCTGTGCACTTGTCATCAGTTTTTCTTTCTTTGCCTTCATGTCTTCGACCTGAGCATCGGTCATATCCTGATCCTTCGTCTGCTCTACAAGATCTTTTAAATCTTTTAAGTCAGCTTCCACAGCCGCTTTTTCAGAAGCATCTACCTTATCTCCTGCCTCTTCCAATGCCTTTTCTGTCTGGAATACCATAGAATCTGCTTCATTTCTCGCATCAATGGCTTCTTTGCGTTTCTTATCCTGAGCTTCAAATTCTGCTGCTTCTTTTACTGCTTTATCAATATCTTCATCAGACATATTAGATCCGGCTGTGATTGTGATATGCTGCTCTTTTCCGGTTCCAAGATCCTTTGCAGATACATTTACAATACCATTGGCATCAATATCAAAGGTAACTTCAATCTGAGGAACACCACGTCTTGCAGGAGCGATACCATCCAGTCTGAATCTTCCAAGAGATTTATTGTCTTTTGCAAACTGTCTCTCACCCTGTACAACGTTGATATCTACAGCACTCTGATTGTCCTCTGCTGTTGAGAAGATCTGACTTTTCTTTGTTGGGATCGTCGTATTTCTCTCAATTAATCTTGTTGCAACTCCACCCATTGTCTCAATGGATAAAGACAGCGGAGTGACATCCAGAAGAAGAATATCGCCTGCGCCGGCATCTCCTGCTAATTTACCTCCCTGAATGGAAGCTCCGATTGCTACACACTCATCCGGATTAATTCCTTTAAACGGCTCTTTTCCAGTTAACTGCTGAACTTTATCCTGTACCGCAGGAATACGTGTGGAACCACCAACCAATAAAACTTTGCTTAATTCAGAAGCTGACATTCCGGCGTCATTTAAAGCGGAATTTACCGGACCTGCGGTTCTCTCCACAAGACTTGCTGTTAATTCATCAAATTTAGCTCTTGTCAGATTCATGTCAAAATGCTTTGGTCCCTCTGCTGTTGCTGTAATAAACGGAAGATTGATATTTGTTGTTGTGGCAGAAGATAATTCTTTCTTCGCCTTCTCAGCAGCCTCTTTCAATCTCTGCATTGCCATTTTATCTGCGGATAAATCAACACCTTCCTGTTTCTTAAACTCATCTAACATATACTGTGTAATGACATTATCAAAGTCATCTCCGCCTAATTTGTTATCTCCTGCAGTGGATAATACTTCAATGACACCGTCTCCGATTTCAATGATAGATACATCAAAAGTACCTCCACCTAAATCGTAAACCATGATTTTCTGTTCGTTCTCATTGTCAAGACCATAAGATAACGCAGCAGCTGTCGGCTCGTTGATGATACGTTTTACATCAAGCCCGGCAATTTTACCGGCATCTTTGGTTGCCTGACGCTGTGCATCATTAAAATATGCAGGAACTGTAATAACTGCCTCTGTTACTTTTTCTCCTAAGTAGTTCTCTGCGTCAGATTTTAACTTCTGAAGTACCATTGCAGAAATTTCCTGCGGAGAATATGCTTTGCCATCAATGGTTACTTTATAATCTGTTCCCATATGTCTTTTAATGGAAGCAATGGTTTTGTCCGCATTGGTAACTGCCTGACGTTTTGCAGGTTCACCAATGGCACGCTCTCCTGTCTTTGTAAACGCTACGACAGACGGTGTCGTTCTCATTCCTTCTGCATTTGTAATAACGGTAGGTTTTCCGCCTTCCATAACAGCCACGCAGCTGTTTGTTGTTCCCAAATCAATTCCAATAATTTTACCCATGATTTATTCCTCCTAAGATATATTCTTTCATTATATCATTGATCTTATTCCTGATCTTCCACAGAACCTTTTCTGGCTTTTCGCCGGAACTTCTTCTGTTTTCGATCTTAGTTTGCAACTTTTACCATGCTGTGGCGCAATACGTTTTCTTTATACATATAGCCCTTCTGCATCTCTTCTACAACTACATTCTCGCCATATTCTTCATCTTCCACATGCATAACTGCATTGTGAAGATTGGCATCAAATTCTTTGCCTTCCGCGTCCATGGCGGATACACCCAAATCTTCAAAGACAGACATCAGCTGTTTATAGATCTGCTGAATTCCTTGCACAAACGCCGAATCCTTATCTTCCTCGGCAACCGCATCCAGCCCTCGCTCAAAATTATCGATCACGGGAAGAAGCTTTTCCAGCACTCCCATTGCTCCCAGATCATAACGCTGAACGGCTTCTTTGGCTGTACGCTTCCTTGCATTCTCAAATTCTGCCATCAGTCTTTGATATTTGTCTTTCCATTCGGCAATCTGCGCTTCCAATTCTGCATTCGTTTCTGATTCTGAACAATCCTCTTTGGCTTCCTCTTCGGATAAATCTCCTTTAGACTCCTGTTCTTCTATATTCTCAGCAACTTCTTCTGCGTTTTTTACCTCTTCTTTGATATTTTCTTCTTTTTTCATCCCTTCACTTCCTTTCTCAAGTACTTTCCTTAAAGATATCATCCAACTCTTCGGTAAGATTCTTTAAAGTTTTTACAACCTTTTTATAATCCATTCTCTTCGGACCGATAATTCCCACCGTTCCGGTTCCACCTTCTGCCAATTCATAGGTTGCTGTAACAATGCTGCAATCCTTCATGTTTTGTACCGGGGATTCTTCCCCAATATAAACTTGAATTCCATGATGGTTATGATCTTGATCCAGTGTAGAATCCACCAGCTTTGCCAGTGGTTTCTTCTCCACCAGCGCATTTAAAAGCTCCGTTGCACGGTCCGGATCTCCCAGTTCCGGATAACGGAGAATGTTCGCCGCTCCTCCGGTATAGATCTCCATCCGGTCTGCTTCGTGAATGGTCTTCGCAACTTCTTCCAGAATTAACTCCAATACGTCCTGGCGGATTCCCGCCTGTTCCCGCATCGTCTGTATCAATTCCAAATGAATATCCCGCAAAGACAATCCCTGCAAAAATGTATTCAACAATACATTCAGCTTTAAGATATCTTCATTTGACAAAGGCTCATCTACTGAAATCATCTTATTCTTTACAACATTGCCCTGTGTCACAATCACTGCCAAAAGATGTTCCGAATCAATCTGAGACAGCTGAACAAACTTTAAGGTTACGTTCTGATAATGAGGTGCGGATACTATTGTTGCATAATTCGTGCTGTTTGCCAGCACCGTAGCCACTTGCTTCAAAAGACCTTCCATCTTATCAACCTTCTGAATCAGAGCTTTTCTCTCCTCATTCTCACTTTCCCGTTCCATCATCAATTGATCCACATAGAAACGATAACCTGCATCGGAAGGAATTCTTCCTGCGGATGTATGAGGCTGCAAGATAAATCCCATATCCTCCAAATCTGCCATCTCATTGCGTATTGTCGCGGAACTTAATTTCAATTCCGGATGCTTGGAGATGGTCCTTGATCCCACCGGCTCACCGGTCTCAAGATAATTGGCAATAATCGCTTTCAATATTAACTTTTTACGATCATTTAATTCCATATCTTCGCCTCCTGTTATTAGCACTCAACTCCATCGAGTGCTAACATCTATGTTTAAAGTATCACTTTTGTTTTTTATTGTCAACCTTTTCTGAAGATTTTTTTGAATTTTTGTTCAATTTCTGTTCCTTTCCTCATAAACTCAAAGAAAGGAGGAAAAACTATGCACCAAAATACGAATCTTGAATTAGAACGAATCAAATTAAACAACAAATATCAGCAAATGAATTACAGAACTTCCTACACCGTCAACGAGGACGATTCCCCAACTTACTGGTCCTATTTAAAGCTGAGAATCGGATTTTCTGTTCTTCTTTTTTTCTTTATTGTAACATCTGTCAAGGCGTTTGATTCTTCCGAAACAAAAAAAGTACAAAGTATCATAAAGCAAATGGATCAGCAGGATCCCTATACCCAAAAAATTCTGCAGCAGATACAAACTTCTTTTACCAAAAAATAGAATTGGTCCGATACACAGATGTATTCCAACATTCGCGTATCGGACCAGAACTTAACCTATTTTATTCATCTACAATTTCTACCAAGATCCCCTGTTCTTCCAAAGAAGCCTTTGCCTCCTTGGGAATTTCATGATCGGTAAAAATCATATAGATTTCTTTGAAACGGGATTGTAAAACAACTCCATGTTCTTTAAATTTATCAGAATCCGTTAAAATCACTGCTTTTTTGGCGGATGCCATCATACTTTTCATCGCCTCCGCTCTTAACAGATCACCGCAGGTAAATCCAATTTCCGGGATATAGCCATCGGTTCCCATAAACAGTTTATCCACATAAAAAGCCTCCGCACAGGTTTTTACCATCGGTCCGACCATAACCTCGGCCTCCTTTTGATATTCGCCTCCCAGAAGAATAACTTTTGAAACTCCGCCTTCTGAATTGCGAATAAATCTGGCAATGAAAGCTGAGTTTGTAATGACCGTAATATCTTTTTTGGTTTCTGATAAATACTTCACCAAAAGTGCACAGCTGGATCCGGATTCCACCATGATCGTTTCCCCGTCTTCAACAATCTGCGCTGCCGCCTGTGCAATTTTCTGCTTTACCTCATAACGCACCGCCAGACGATTCCCGATATCCGACATATTCTTGACAGCTGCATATCCATGCTCTCTCACAAGCAGTTCCATATCATCCAGAGCATCCAGATCCTTCCGGATGGTTACCTGGGATACCCCAAGCATTTCAGACAAGGCAGCCACCTCCACCCGCTTTTTTCTTGTTACAATTTCAAGAATCTTCGTTTGTCTGTCTGTCATGTGCAAAACTCCTCTCAGATTCTACAGGTCACAAATTCCTTTTCCTTCTCCGTATACGCTGTACCAGTCCTGATTAAAATCTGTCACTGCTTTCTCAATATTAGGATTCGCAAATACCTGCTTTAAGATTGCATATGGCGCTGTAATTGCTTCTGCTCCATAAGTAAAGGCATTTTTCACCTGTTCTACACCCTTAAAAGACGCGGCAACAATCTTACAATCATATCCGTCGTTTTCGATTCGGTCTTGAAGATCACTGATTAATTCCATTGGATTACCGCCCAGATTTCCGATGCGGTTGACATACGGCGCGATATAGTCTGCTCCTGCTGCCAGCGCAAAATATGCCTGCATTAAATCATAAACTGCAGTGGCTGTAACATTGACGCCTTCTTCCTTCAAGATTTTGATTGCCTTCAGACCCTCATAAGATACCGGCACTTTAATAAAGACCTCATCGTCAATTTCTTTTAAAATTCTATGAGCTTCCTCAACGATTGACGCTGCATCCAGAGAAATCACCTGAACATGAAGACTTCTCTCTTTTCCAATGATTTTCCGTACACTGCGCATGTGTCCAAAAAAATCTTTCGGCGCTGTTTTCTTTACAATCGAAGGATTGCTTGTAACTCCTGCAATCGGCATATGATCTACACCGTCTTTAATCTCCTCAAGATCCACTGTATCTAAAATAAATTCCATGTTCTAACTCCTCCCTGGTCTTTTATAATGTTTGTTCTGTCCTTCCAATAATATCATCCTGCGTCGCTTTTGACAATACGTTAAAGAAAGCAGAATATCCTGCTACACGTACAATCAAATCTTTGTGCTTCTCCGGATGTTTCTGGGCATCAATTAAAGTATCTCTTGATACAACATTATACTGCACATGATATCCGTCCAGACGATTGAAAAAGGTACGGATCATCATCTCCAATTTCTGTTTATTCTCTTCTGTGGACAGCATCTGCGGCGTTACCTTCTGATTCAGCAGAACGCCCCCTGTAATTTCGTGAGTCGGCAGTTTTGATACCGATTTAAATACCGCAGTCGGACCACTTTTATCCATGGAATGAACTGGAGAACACCCTTCCGCCAAAGGTTCATGGGCTTTTCTTCCATCTGGAGTTGCCATGGTGCTCATTCCCTGACCTACGTTCGCAGAAATACTGGAAGTTCCTGCATATCGAATTCCGCCGATCGGACCTCTTCCGTAACGAGTATTCGGATATTTTTTCATCTCATCAATATACTGATCGTACACATCTACTACCAGCTGATCTACATAATCAATATCATTTCCGTATTTCGGAGCATCTTCAATCAGCATTTGCTGGATTTTCCGGTTTTCAGTACTTGTAAAATCATCCTCCAAAGCATCGCTCAGCTGCTGTGGTGTAATTTTTTCTTCCTCAAACACTAATTTCTTGATCGCTGCAAGACTGTCTGCCATATTGGCAATCCCTACCTGAAGTCCGGAAATAAAGTCGTACACCGCACCGCCTTCTTTCAGAGTTTTTCCTCTTCCTATACAATCCTGCGTCAATGCCGAGCACAAAATATCCGGGCATTCCCTCTCAATGGCAAGATCAATCGCATTTTCTACAATGACGCTCATACGTGTTAATTCTCTTGTTACATACTCTACTGCTTTTTGCAGCTCTTCATAAGATTTCATATCTTTAAAGTACCCGCAGCTTTTTACAAATCGCTTTCCGGAAGTCGGATCAATTCCATCATTCATGGCAATCAAAAGAATTCTAGGGAAATTCAGATAACTCATGCCGGTGCAGCGGTATCCCCATTTTCCCGGCACAGCTGTTTCCACACATCCAATGGCAGAATAATTGTATGCGTCTTCTTCGGAAACCCCTTTTTCGATAAACGAAGGAATGATCACTTCATCTGAATTAAAGGCAGGCATTCCGGTCCCAAGTTTCATAACCTCAATGGCTTCATCCATAAATTCTTTTGACAGTCCTTTGTGATAGCGAACCGTCAAATTCGGCTGCGGCAGCCTTGTCTGTGCAACTGATTTCAAAACTAAGAAAGACAGCTTATTGACTGCATCTTTTTTATCTGAGGTTTGCCCACCAATGGTAACATTTTGATACAGCGGACTTCCGGCGCTGCTTAAGGTATGTGCCTGACTGCGGACTTTGTTAATGGTCAGCGTCTTAATCCAAAGATTTGTCAGCAATTCTACCGCCTGGTCATCCGTTAAGGTTCCCTGCTGCACATCATGTTGATAATATGGATAAATGTACTGATCAAACCTTCCATAGGAAAGAGAATGTCCGTTGGACTCAATCTGTAAAATTAATTGAATAAACCATGTGGACTGCAGCGCTTCCTGAAATGTTTCTGCAGGTTCATACGGCACCTTATCACAGATTCTGGCAATCTCCAGCAATTCTGCTTTTCTATGTTGATCAGCATCCTGTGCCATGGTTTTGGCAAGTTCCGCATATCGACGTGCAAAATTTTTCACTGCGTCAATTACAATTAATACAGCCTGATAGAAACAATTCTTATCAAGATTTTCCGGAACACACAAATCCAATTCACTCTTTAATTTACGAGTTCTTTCCTCGTATCCTTTCAATCCGATTTTTAACATGGTCGGATAATCCACTGCAAGATGCGCATCTCCGGAATTTAATTTTCCTTCCATTCCAAAGAATCCGGTTTCCATAAAAACGTCCACTTCTTCGGGAAGCAGGGCTCCTCCCTTTGCTCTTAGATTATTATTCTCCCAAAACGGAGCAATGGAACGAATCGCTTCCTTGGTTTCCTCTGTAATATAGAAAACATCCCCATCACGTTTTTCAAACAAATCCAGCTCTTCTAACACAAATTTTAAAGTATATTCCGGAAAAATCGGAGCATCTTTATTGGAAGCCGCCTGATTTCCTACAATTAAAGTCTCATCTTCAATATAAATCGACATATGCTCCAATATATTTTGCAGCATCAAAGCACGCTTCATAACTGACGGCTGATTTTGATGCTTTTTATAGCTTTCTGTAGCGAGAAGTGCTCTCTCGGCACAGATAAAGGGCTTTTTATCTAAAACCGCTTCTCGAAACTTATTCATTCTCGGCGTCAAATCACCAAAATGTTCTGCATTTTTCATCTCATATACCTCCTTGAGAAAAACAGCACTTTCATTCGAAATATTTTCTACTTTTGTTTATAACTATATCTTATCATGTTTCGAAATATTGTCAATATTTTTTCATTTAAAACCTTTTTATTTACAATTTGAAATCCCTGTGATATGATGTTCGTAAGAAAGGAAAGGAGAACTTCACAATGTCAAAGAGAGGAATTATTTTTAATATACAAAAATTCAGCATTCACGATGGTCCGGGAATTCGTACCACGGTTTTTCTCAAAGGCTGTCCTTTAAAATGTAAATGGTGTGCAAATCCAGAATCTCAGCTGCGAGATATTCAGATTTTATATGACCGAAAAAAATGCACGCACTGCCAAACCTGTATTCATAGCTGCCCTCATAATGCTGTTTTTGCAACTGAAAATAGCATCCAAATCCAACAGAATCTCTGTAAAGGATGTCTGTCCTGCGTTCATGAGTGTCCTTCCAGAGCATTAAGCTTTGAAGGAGAATTTAAAACTGTAAAAGAGGTTACTGACATCTGTCTTCAGGATCTGGATTTTTATGAAGAATCCGGCGGAGGCGTAACAATCTCCGGCGGCGAAGGGATGACACAGCCGGAATTCGTTCAGGCTCTGCTTTCTGAATTAAAAAAACACCATATTCACACAGCCATAGAGACAACGGGATATATTAAGGAAGTAATTTTTCAAAAACTTGCTCCGATGTTCGACCTTCTGCTCTTTGATGTCAAACACCATGACAGTAAAAAACATTCCCAAGGAACCGGTGTTCCCAATCCTTTGATTCTCAAAAACCTTTCATGGGCAATTCAGCAAAAGATAGATGTTCTTCCAAGAATCCCCGTCATCCCAAATTTCAATGCATCTCTGGACGATGCCAGGGGACTTGCTCAATGTCTGGTGACAGTCGGTGCCAAAAGAGTTCAGCTTCTTCCTTTCCATCAATTTGGAGAAAACAAATATCATCTTCTTGGAAAAGCATATGCTTATGAACATGTCGAAGCACTTCATCCCGAAGATCTGAAAGAATACCAAAACATCTTTTCTCAGGCAGGACTGGATTGCTTTTTTTAAATATACGATGATACCGCAAAAGAGATGCACTTTTTGGATGCATCTCTTTTTCCGTGTATCATATTCAATGTATCATATTCAATTCCTAACCCTTTATGAAATGATTTTAACATATTTCAAGTCCAAAAACAACTATTCCTTTAGACATCTCTGTTTTTACTTATACTGAAGGGAATACTGTCCGTTCATCTTGGAACCTGATTTGCTTACTTTTACATAATAGGTTCCTTTTCCACTTTTCAGACGATAAGTCTTAGATTTGTTTCCTGATAAAGTATAGCTTCTCAGCGCTTTCTTTCTGCCTTTCTTATAAATTGTAAATTTTACTTTTCCAGAATTATTCTGCACTTTCATTTTTACATAGCGTTTGTATTTTGAGGTCTTTCGATAAACCCGGTACCAGCGAGAAGCTTTTTCTGTCGGTGTGTAGATATTTGTTTTTGTTGTCTTTAATTTTACTTTCTGCGCTTTGGATTTTCGAGTTCTATAGTTTGCAGATATTGCCTTAGTATCTCGATTCATTTGGTAAATCTGGTCTCTTCCAGCCTTTGACACTAGGCGATATTCTCCCGCTTTCAACCCCAAATAGAATGTTGTCTGCTCATGATCCATCGCTTTGGATTTCAATTTCTTTGTGACGGTTTTCCAACTTCCCTTTTCTTTTCGTTGTATATAAAATGTCACATCACTCTTGTTATAACAAACAGGAGCAATATAGAAGCTCTGTTTCCCTCTTTTTTTGACGTTAAATGTTTGATAAACATTTCTGTTTTGTCCTGATTGCGTATATAAAATCTGAGTGTTCAAAGGGGACACCGTATCTTTTTTCACAACTGCTTCCACAGCCAGCGAATCCTTTATCTGATCCGGAAGTTTTATATAAAACACATCCGTTTTTTTTACATCGGGAATAAAAGCATCTCCATCCTCTGTTCCTCTGATAACATTAGCCGGTTTTTTATCTTTGCTATAGATTGCAAATTCATACCCTATTTTCAGAATCCCCTCCGTCTGAGGTTCTATCGAAATCCATTTCCCCTGAGATTTTTTTGAAAATATATAGGTATCACTTACTGCTCCATTTCCTGTTAACAATGCAACATATTCCTTTGCCCGAATAATCTGCTCATCCGTATAACTTTTTGCAGATATATCCTTCGGTACAGGTAAAACTCCTGTCGTCAAAACAAACAGCAACAGCAACATCGTTATTTTTTTAATTTCATACCTCCACCCTCCTAGTTATACTTAATGGTTGAAGTCAGGTTGCAGCCCTTTGTATTACATGGATTTTTTATCAATCATAAGCATCCCATCCCCTCTTCTTATTTCATCATTATTTAATTTAATTTCTTTTCTTAATTGTAACATCGTTCAGAAATCAATTCAACTATTCTTTTCAATATTTTAGTACAATCCTGTCACCTATTTTATATAATATCCCATCGCCTGAACACCCGCACGGGAATGGTTTTGAACAAACACATGATATGTGTCTGTCCTGTGCAATGTAAAGGTTGCAGAAATCCCTGTTGTTGTGGATTTGTATATTTTCCCCGTATTATCACCGACAACTCCGATCCAAACCTTTCTCTTCGGTTTTACATGGATTTTTACCGTAACTTTTCCGCCTGACTTTTTCCGAAATCCGGCGCTCTTTTTTATTTTTGCAGGCTTAACCGCCCAATTCACAGAACTCCTGGCAACAGAAAGTTTAATTCCCATTTTTTCGGCTAACCGCTCTGTAAATCCCTCCTCCAAGACAACGGAAGAATATTGAAACTCCTGATTTTTCCCCTCTGCTGCCCCTACAACATCCTGCACTCCAAAGCAACAAATGATAGCAGCCATCAAGCAAACCTTTTTCTTCAACTTCAGATCATCCCTTCCTTATTCTTTTTTGGTAATTATATATTCACCTAAAAACTCTGCCTTTTTATTCCCCCAATTTTCTATGAAAATCTTGTAAGTTTCATCTTTCGTTATAGTGAAACAACAAAATAAATCAAAGCGTTTTTCAATATAGATCTCTTTTCCTTTTGAATCTGCTAATCCAACGGCTACTTTGTCTTGCGGGTTTTCTTCAAAACCCGTCGACACCGTAATTGTTACTTCCGTACCTTTTTTCAAATATACGTTCTGTGTCTGCATCCTCTCTTTTGCCCCAACCATCCATTCGACCGGATGTGTCTCTCCTATTTTCGGTTTTGCCTTTTGGATTGTAACCTTCTTAATTTTCCGATTGGGATGGTTTCGCTTTTTCCCTTTTCGAAGCATCGGTATATTTTCCACTGTCGCCAATCCTGCTTCTTCCAAATCCACAACCGTCTCTTCAAATACGAGATTATACCCTTCTACAAATGCCGCTCCGGATGCTGCCACTGTCACTGTACTAACTGCCATGACTCCAAAAATCAACATACACGCAATACACTTCTTATGTGTTTTTTCCTTTTGATACGACTTCATCCTTTGCATCCTCAGTTTGAGCAGTTCCTTGCTCTCATACAAACCAAAAGTCGTATAAGTTCCATATGCCGGCTTCGCTGTAGAAATTTCTATAATTACCGTAAAATATTGTTTTATATTTTCAATATACTTACTGACCTCCATATCACAGTAAGTTTCTCCCCACTGATCAATTTGATGAAATAATCTTCGCAAAACCGGATGAAACCAATGGATACATCGAACAATATTGGCAAGCTGTTTCCATAATAAATCATGATGCTTCTGATGGATCAGCTCATGATAGAAAATTACACGAAGTTCCTTTTTTGTATATTGGCGCGGCAATATGATTTTGGGATGAAAAATTCCATATAACATCGGGTTTCCTGCATTTTTTTGAGTTACAACAGAAACCGGCGTTTTCATCCTCAGTTCTGTTTTTATTTCCTCCAATAGTTCTTGCACCCATGCCTCGCATTGATCGCTCCTTTTTACATCACGCCGAATTCGGGCGTATTGCCGAATCAGATGAAACAAGGTTATTAAAAAACCTATCAGCCATACAAAACCAAGTGCCGCAACTGCCATTCCGATCTTCATAGTCGGCTGAAACAGCCATCGTTTCGTTTCCATGTTGATCATGTAAACCCAGGTAACCGGCATGCAAAATGTTAAAAGCACCACCTTCCACATCCAGTAACTGGCTTCTACATAATCCTTCCGCTCCATATACTTTCCTATGATTTTCCATACAAAATATAAAATCGTACCCTGTATACAGCACAGAAACATCCCGCTAAATACTTCTGTTATCACTTTATTCAAAGTCCATATCATCCAAAAATCCTTTCAATTCCTGCCCCTCTTCTTCTGAAATCCTTCCGCTTAATGCACTTAGAAACTGTTTTGCCGAACCACCAAACCAAGTATCCAGCATCTCCCCTGCCTGCTCCCTTTTATAGTCTTCTGCAGAAATCAGTGTTTGAATATAAGACTGTCTTCCCCTCTTTTCGACTCGAAGATATCCTTTTTCCTCCAGCCGAAATAAATAAGTACGAATACTTGTCCTCTTATAATCCTTTTGAAAATTCTTTTTTAATTCCTTCCCCATCTCTAAAAATGGCATTTCTTTTCCATATGCCCAAATGCACCTCATCATTAATTGTTCCACGTCTGTTAATTTTTCCATTATTTTGTTCCTCCTGTATATCTTTTATTATATTGTACCATTATTTTCCCATCCTTACAACGAATCCGTTAGATACATCAAACGTTTTTCATCCTTTGAATTGCAAAACAAAAAGACCCACCATCTCCATGGAGCGTGAGCCTTTCCGAAATTTTCTGCAAATCTTTTATTTTTCTTTTACCTGACAGAATTTCTTCTTCCCTTTTTTTAGCAAAATACGATTCTTATCGTCAAAATCTGTCTTTTTAAATACTGCATCAATCTGTGATACTTTCTCACCGTTGACGGAAACTCCACCCTGCTGTACCATTCTTCTGGCATCAGAACGAGTCGTGCAAAGCCCGGTATCTACCAGCATGGATAAAATATCAATTCCTTCTTCCAATTTTAAAGTATCATATTCATAGGTCGGAGCATCATCATTCGCACCGCCGCTTACAAACATAGCTTTTGCAGCAGTCTGCGCTTTCTTTGCTTCTTCTTCACCATGAACAATCTTTGTGACTTCATAAGCCAGTACATCTTTTGCTTTGTTGATCTCGGCACCTTCCAAAGCACCCAGCTTTCGAACTTCTTCCATTGGCAGGAAGGTCAAAAGTCCCAGACATTCTTCGACTTTCACATCCTCAATATTTCTCCAATATTGGTAAAAATCGTACGGCGATGTTTTCTCAGGGTCAAGCCACACGGCGCCTGCCATCGTTTTTCCCATTTTCACACCATCGCTTCTTGTCAAAAGTGTAAGCGTTAAGCCAAATGCGTCTTTTTGTTCTTTTCTGCGGATCAAATCTGCTCCCGCCAGAATGTTGGACCACTGGTCGTTTCCTCCCATTTCCAATTTACAGCCATACCTTCTGTTTAATTCAAGGAAGTCGTATCCCTGCATTAACATATAATTGAATTCAAAGAATGTCAGTCCTCTCTCCATTCTCTGTTTGTAACATTCTGCTGTAAGCATTTTATTTACAGAAAAATGCACACCGATTTCCCGTAAAAATTCCACATAATTTAAATCCAGCAGCCAGTCTGCATTATTTGCCAAAATCGCCTGGTCATCGTCAAAAGAAATAAAACGTGACAGCTGCTCTTTAAAGCGTTGTGCATTATGTTCGATGGTTTCTCTGGTCATCATATTCCGCATATCAGACTTTCCTGACGGATCACCGATCATGGTTGTTCCGCCGCCAAGAAGCGCAATCGGACGATGTCCTGCCTTCTGCATATGCATCATCGCCATAATCGTCAGAAAGTGCCCTGCCGTCAGACTATCGGCGGTTGCATCAAATCCGATATAGAATGTCACCTTTTCTTTCCCCAACAGCTCTCTTAACTCTTCATGAGTTGTCTGCGCGATAAATCCGCGCTCTTCTAAAATATCATATACATTTCTGCTCATGTTTCCAAAACTCCTTTATTCTGTTTCCAAATATTTTTACTATCCAATGCATCAGCATTTTGCTGCATTGGACACTTACGGAAATTCCTCGATGACTTTCAGCAGCAATTCCCAAGGTTTCTTTGCAAATATCTTTCCCATTGCCCTTTTCCTTTTTCATTGTCACCTGAAACAATTGTTTTAGTTCTTAAAACTGTGAATCGGAGCCGGAATTCTTCCTCCGCGGTTGATAAAGGCGTCGCAGGAGAACTCGTTAACTGGCATAACTGGAGCATAACCCAGCAGTCCTCCAAATTCCACCTGATCCCCTACGTCTTTCCCAATCGCCGGAATTACGCGGACTGCAGTTGTTTTTTGATTGATCATTCCAAGCGCCATCTCATCTGCAATCAATCCTGCAATGGTTGTTGCTTTCGTTTTTCCCGGAATTGCAATCATATCCAGCCCCACAGAGCATACACAGGTCATTGCCTCTAATTTTTCCAAAGTTAATGCTCCTGCATTTACCGCATCAATCATTCTCTGATCTTCACTGACCGGAATAAAGGCACCGCTTAATCCGCCTACATAGGAAGATGCCATCACTCCTCCCTTTTTCACCTGATCATTGAGCATCGCAAGGGCTGCCGTTGTTCCCGGCGCACCTGCATATTCCAAACCGATTTCCTCCAAAATCTCTCCGACACTATCTCCTGCTGCCGGTGTCGGAGCCAGAGAAAGGTCAATAATTCCAAACGGAATCCCCAGTCTCTTTGATGCCTCTTTTGCCACCAACTGACCGACACGGGTTACCTTAAATGCTGTCTTCTTAATCGTCTCACAGAGAACCTCAAAATTCTCACCACGGACATTTTCAATGGCACGTTTTACAACACCCGGTCCACTGACACCTACATTGATGATCGCATCTGCCTCTGTCACACCATGGAATGCTCCCGCCATAAACGGATTATCATCCGGTGCATTACAAAATACAACAAATTTCGCGCATCCAAGACACTGATTGTCTTTGGTAAGCTCTGCCGTTTCTTTTACAATCTCACCAATTAATTTTACCGCATCCATATTGATTCCGGTTTTCGTGGAGCCTACGTTTACAGAGGAACATACAAAGTCTGTTTCAGCCAAAGCCTGCGGAATTGAACGAATGAAAAGCTCATCTGCTCTGGTCATACCCTTGCTCACCAAAGCGGAATATCCGCCTAAAAAATTGACTCCGACTTTTTTTGCCGCAGCATCTAACACTTTCGCAAGCTCTACAAAGTCTTGCGGCGTCTTGCACACGTTTCCGCCCACCAGAGAAATTGGGGTAACGGAAATTCTTTTATTGACAATCGGTATGCCGTATTCTTTCTCAATATCTTTTCCTGTTTTTACCAGATCTCTGGCAACTGTGGTAATCTTTTGATAAATGTTTTCTTTTACTTCATCTAACGTGGTTCCCACACAATCTAACAGGCTGATTCCAATGGTAATTGTACGAACATCCAGATTCATCTCGTGAATCATTTTATTTGTTTCAAATACTTCATTCAGATTAATCATACCGCCACTCCTCTAAATTCTGTGCATAATATCAAAGATTTTTTCATTCTGTGCCTGAATCACTACGCCGATCTCCTCACCGATTTGTTTTAATTCTTCCGATAACGTTACGATATCTTTTGAGGAGCTGGACGGATCTACCACCATCATCATATTAAAAAACCCTCCGGTGATCGTCTGAGAAATATCCAAAATATTGACATTATTATTTGCCAAATAATTGCAGACCTTTGCAATGATTCCAACACCGTCTTTTCCAACAACTGTAATTACTGTTTTTTCCATATCTTATTTCCTCCTAATCACTTACGATACACAAGTTACGGTTGATACCGTGTCTCTTCCGGCAACTTCCAGCGAAAACTCTCCCTTATTATGTAAAGAAACTCTTACCGTCTCATATGCAAGTTTCTCATAATTGTTTTCTTTGCTCAAATGTCCCAGATATACTTTCTTTGTATTCTCCGATGCCGCTTCCTCAATGAACTGGGCACATCTTTCATTGGAGAGATGCCCCCGTCTCCCAAGAATTCTTCTTTTCAGATAATATGGATAACGTCCCACCTGAAGCATGTTGACATCGTGATTGGCTTCTATAAACAGAATATCTGATCCATAGATCTTTTCCACCAGATATTCATCATAGTCTCCAAGGTCCGTTGCAATGCTGGCTTTGACGTCTCCCTCCCGAAACGAATAACAAACCGGATCTGCCGCATCATGCCAGACTCGCGATGCTTCTGCCATAATATCTCCAATTTCAAACGGTCTGTCTGCTTCAATCGAGTGAAACAGGTGTTTCTCAACTTTTCCGAGATTTTTATATTCCAAAATAGCGTCAATGGTCTTTCCCGTGGCAAATACCGGAAGTCCGTATCTCCTTAAAAGCACCCCCAGTCCTTTGATATGATCGGAATGCTCATGGGTAATTAAAATCCCGTCAAATTGAGGAACGGTAAGATCAAGTTCCGAGAGCGCCTGTTCAATGCGTTTGGCGCTGATGCCACAATCCACAAGGAGTCTTGTCTTATCTGTTCCGACATAAATGCAGTTTCCCTCACTGCCGCTTGCAATACTCGTTAATTCCACGAATTTTACCTCTTTTCCTATGTTGCAAAAACCCTATTGGCAAATATTATAACACAAGCATATTTAAGAATCTACTGCTTTATTTTATTTATCCTCTAAGGATTCTGTGAATTTGCTCTCTTGTTTGTTCTATCGTCCCTGAGTTATCAATGATATGTGTGGCTGCTTTTTTAAATTCCTCTTCACTTCGCTGATTTTGAATCATCTGACGAATTTTCTCATCAGAGTACCCTCTGGAACCTTTCAAACGTTCAAACCGAAGGTTCTCCCGGACAAAAACATACCAGAGCTGATCAAAGCTTTGTTCATAGGCAGCTCCCACCAGCAAAGCCGTTTCAATCACGAGCAGACAAGGCGCGTTATTGTTTTGAATTCGCTGAATCCGGCTCAAAATCTCACGATCTACATTCCCATGGGTTATTTTATTCAGCTGACTTAATTTTTTTTGATCTGCAAATACCATCCCTCCAAGCTTCTGTCGGTCAATGCTCTGATCTTCTTTTAAAATTTCTGTTCCGAAAGCCTGTACAATCCCAGTATAACTGACTCCACCCGGCTCCATCAATTCATGCGCCACCGCATCTGCCATAACAACCTCTGCCTGATAATCTTCTTTTAGGATTTTCAAAATCTCGCTTTTTCCGGACCCTACACCTCCGGTAATTCCGATGATTTTCATTTGCATATCTCCTTATTTTGCTTCATACCAATTGTCTCCTTGATTAATGTCAATATTTAAAGGAACACTTAATTTTGCTGCATTCATCATTTCATCTCTTAATATTTCTTTTACCTGATCGAACTCATCCAAATGAGTCTCAATCAACAATTCATCATGAATCTGCAAAATCAGTCGGGATTTCATGTTCTGTTCCTTTAACTTCATATTAACACGAATCATGGCAATCTTAATAATATCTGCCGCAGATCCTTGAATCGGAGAATTCATTGCCACTCTTTCTCCAAAATTTCTCTGCATAAAATTACTGGATTTTAATTCCGGAATCGGGCGGATTCGATGAAACATCGTTGTGACAAAGCCTTCTGTTTTCCCTTTTTCCACCTCTTCGTTCAGAAATTCTTTTACTTTTGGATAGGTTGCAAAGTATTTATCAATATACTCCTGTGCCTGTTTTCTTGTAATTTTTAGATCCTGACTCAATCCAAAAGCACTCAATCCATAAATGATTCCGAAATTTACTGCTTTTGCATCTCTTCGCTGTCCCGGTGTAACTTCCTCCATGGGAACTCCGAAAACTTCTGATGCTGTCCGCGCATGAATGTCCTGATTTTTTTCATATGCCTGCTGAAGTTTTTCATCTCCGGATAAATGTGCCAGCACCCGCAGTTCAATCTGAGAATAGTCCGCATCCAAAAAAACATATCCCTCTTCCGGAAGAAAAACCTTTCGGATTTTCCTCCCCAAATCCATACGGATCGGTATATTTTGAAGATTTGGCTCGGTACTGCTAATACGCCCCGTCGCTGTGATCGTCTGATTAAATTTTCCGTGAATTCTCTGATCCCGATCTATATAGTTGGCAAGTCCGTCAGCATAGGTAGATTTTAATTTCGTTAACTGACGATATTCTAAAATCATCGGAACAATCGGATACAAATGTTCAATTTTTTCTAAAACATCCACACTGGTAGAATACCCGCTTTTTGTCTTTTTGGCGCCTTCCAGTTTCATATGCTCAAAAAGTACGACTCCCAGCTGCTTCGGGGAATTAATATTAAATTCTTCGCCTGCCTCTTGATAAATCAAATCCTGAAGCTCTTCAATTCTTCCAATCAGCTGCTCTCCATATTCTTTCAATGCAGCGGAATCCACATGAATCCCTCGAACTTCCATATCATGAAGTGCAAACATCGTAGGAATTTCAATGTTCCGATACAGCTCCATCATATTCAGTTCCTCTAATTTATCGGTTAACGCCTCCACCGTTTCTCTGGAAACCCAAGCTTCCAGTCCCATAATTTTTTGACCTTCTGAAGTTAACCTTCCATCAGAAGCCATCGGTCGTTTCTTATCCAATAGTTCTTTCCGGGACGGCAGCATCCATCCTTTATAATCTCTCGCAACGTCATCGTACTCATAGGTGCTTTTCAGAGGATTGATTAAATATGCCGCCAGAGAAACATCAAACAGACTCTCCGTATCCTCACGAACATCCAATTTAGAAAGATATTCTTTCATTTCCATCATCGCCACACACGGAACACAATGATAGAGAGCGCTGATTTTTTCATACAAAAACTCTTCGGTTAAAAATCCTTCTGCCTTCAAAAGAAAAACTTCCTGTGCTTCGATTGACAGCGCTGCCCACATACCGCTTTCTTCCTTATATAAGGAAACACCTGCCGTCTTTGCCTGCGAAGCTCTGAAAAATATTTCTTCTGCCTGAGCCAGATCTGTAATTTCACAAATGTGAACCGAAAGCTCTTCCCCATGCTTTCCTTCAAACCGTTTTAAAATCGTTTTAAATTCCAATTCCTTTAATCGTTGGTAGGCTTCTTCCGTATAAATATCAGAAATTTCTGCTTCTTCTAACGTAAGATCTATAGGACTCTCCAGCTCAATGGTTGCCAATTCTTTGCTCATGACTCCCTGTTCATAGTACTCCAAAAGATTCTTCTTCGCCCGATTTGGCTTCACCTCCTCAAGATTGGCATATGCATTTTCAATGCTCCCAAATTCCCGAATCAATTTGGTTGCTGTTTTTTCTCCAATCCCCGGAATTCCCGGAATATTATCCGAAGCATCTCCCATCAACGCCTTCACATCAATGAATTCTTTTGGTGTCACCTGATATTTTTCCAAAACATCTGCTGCATAATAATTCTCTACCACTGTGCCCGCACGATTTGTTTTCGGAATACGAATCTGCACCTGCTCTGTTGCCAGCTGCAAAAGATCCCGATCCCCGGAGACAATCGTCACCTGATATCCTGCTTTTTCTCCTTGTACCGACATCGTTCCCAGAAGGTCATCTGCCTCATATCCTTCTTTCATCATCATCGGAATCTTCATAGCTTTCAAAACGTCCTGAATCACCGGAACCTGCTCGGCAAGCTCTTCCGGCATCCCCTTTCTTGTCCCTTTGTATTCCTCAAACATTTTATGCCGAAATGTCGGAGCTTTCAAATCAAACGCAACTGCCAAATGACTGGGATTTTCCTCTTCTAAAAATTTAAACATAATATTTAAAAACCCCAAGACTGCATTGGTATGAAGTCCCTGACTGTTTGTCATCTCCGGCAGCCCATAGAACGCTCTATTTAATATACTGTTTCCGTCAATCAATAATAATTTATGCTCCATCTGGATGTTCTCCTTTTCTTTCCTGCTCGTCTCATCAAATCAACAAAGTCATGATTCCCCAAATTGATTTGACCAAACCATTATAGATCATTTTATCACAAAGAAATCTTTCTTGCATCAAAATTATAGGAGAGTAAGAACTTGGCTAATTTCGGATGGTTCCCAAGACCTGCATAGAATTACTTCTATGACCTGCTGCAGCAAAGGCAGGCGCCAAGGTCTCAGGCTAGCCCGGACTTTGTCTCATCGCTATCACAAAAACAGCCTCATACCATTCGGGTACAAGACTGCTCTTTCATAATTTATTTTTTCATTTCAACGATTCCGCAATAATTCTTCTTGGGCTTTCGCTTCCTTCTGTTTTTAGGAAAACATTGGCGTTGATAAATAGCGGTCGCCATTGTCCGGAAGAAATACCACAATGGTCTTTCCTTTATTTTCCGGTCTTTTTGCCACCTGAATTGCCGCCCACAATGCTGCGCCGGAGGAAATTCCGACCAAAACGCCTTCCTCCACTGCGACCATTTTTCCATAATCAAACGCATCTTCATTTTCTACCGGAATAATTTCATCGTAAATTTTTGTATTCAAGATTTCCGGAACAAATCCCGCCCCGATCCCCTGAATTTTATGAGGTCCTGCCTCTCCTTTTGATAACACAGGGGAAGTAGCAGGTTCTACGGCAACGACTTTCACGTCTTCTTTTTTTGATTTTAAATATTCTCCGACTCCGGTCACCGTTCCGCCGGTTCCAATCCCTGCAACAAAAATGTCAACATTCCCTTCTGTATCTTCCCAAATTTCCGGTCCTGTTGTTAATTTATGAACCTTTGGATTGGAAGGATTCACAAACTGTCCTGCCAAAAAGGCTCCTTTTGTTTCACCAGCCAGTTCCTCCGCCTTCTGAATGGCTCCCTTCATTCCTTTGGCTCCATCCGTCAAGACAATCTCTGCGCCATAAGCCTTCAAAAGATTTCTCCGCTCAACGCTCATCGTCTCCGGCATCGTCAGAATCACGCGATAACCTCTGGAAGCTCCGATGGACGCAAGCCCGATCCCGGTGTTTCCTGAAGTCGGCTCAATAATAACAGAGCCTTCCTTTAATTTCCCCGCCGCTTCTGCATCCTTGATCATTTGAAAAGCAATTCGGTCTTTTGCACTCCCCGCCGGATTAAATCCTTCTAATTTCACTAAAAGCTTTGCTTCCAACCCTAATTTTTTTTCAATATTCTTCACTTCCACCAAAGGTGTTTTTCCAATCAATTCTGTAACGCTCTCATAAATCTTCGCCATTTTTTCTTCTCCTTTTTATATTTCATATAATTCCTACTTGTTTGATATGTTATAAGTATATCACATTTTTTCCAGATGTCAAGAATCTTTTTAACAATCATTAGAAAAAAATGACTTTGCAATTAAATTACAAAGTCATTTCCTCCACGTTCCCTCGCCTTATTTACTATATCTTCCAATGTAATATGACTGAGGTAATCATAAACCACAGCCGAAAGTCCCTCCCAAATTTCAATGGTCGGACACTCCTGATACCTTTCACACTGATTTATCTTATCATCCAGACATGCCACCGGCTTTAAACTTCCCTCCGTAATCTCTAAAATCTCATAAATGGTGTACGCACCGGGATCTCTTGCCAGCTGGTACCCGCCCTTAGGGCCTCTTAAACTTTTTAAATACCCTCGAACACTTAGCTGCCTTACAATCTGCTCTAAATATTTTACAGAGATATTCTGCCTTCTGGATATATCTTTCAAGGCAATCCAATCTCCTGTGTAATGCAGCGCCAGATCGTACATTAAGCGAACTGCATATCTTCCTTTCGTTGATATTTTCATAATTTTTCACCTACTGCTTTCCTTGATCTGTCTTCACTTCCAAAATCTGTATTGCCGTCTTCAGATTCCTTGCATCCTGAGCTTCTGCCAATGTTATTTCTTCTTTGTTGGTCAAAAAAGCCGTATACAGCTTCTGTTCTTCAAACCGCTTGAAATAGTCATATGTATGTTCCACATATTTTTCGCCTCCAAACTGATCTCTTGTGGCATCTTCCACGTAATAAAACTTCCCGTCCAAATATGAAATATACTGAAGAATCGGATCACCCTCAGTTGTAAACTGGCAAATAATAACCGCCCCATCTTTTTTCTTTCGGATTTTCTCTAAAAACTTCTTCCACAATTTATCGCTGTCTTCTTGGAATTCCTGATCTTTCACCACAATCATTCCGCTTTTCAAAGCTTCTTTTTGAGATATGTCCTCGCTATATTCTTTTAGCGAACTTTCAATCTCTTTATAATTTGATTTTGCAATGATAACAATCCCCTCGTCTGGGTCCGCTGACTTTATCTGATCTGCCGCCCCCTTATTTGCCTTAATAAAGTTCGCTGCTAAAATCACGCTCAATACAAGCGCTGCCCCTGTCATTACCCATCCTGGTATCTTCTTCATTTTGAAACCTTCCTTTCACAGTATTTTCCCTGATTTCATAGTTGTTTCCTAAATAATTCTACTTGCTTTCCAATCTATTGTCAATTATCTTCCTTTGAATTACAATGGAAACATGAAGGAGGTCTTGTTATGAGCAAAATCAAGAAAATCAAACCCTTAACCAATGTAAAATTTTTAAATCTGTATGAATTGGAGGCAGAAAATAAATTCGGGAAAACACATCCTTATTACGCTGCCAGCCGAAAATCAAAGGATACCATGATGGCGGCAACCCAGACAGTGATTCCAGACGGCGTCGTCATATACAGCCTTTTCGGTCCATCTTTTGACCGACTTGTTATGATACGCCAATTTCGCTATCCATTAAACAATTTCATTTATGAACTCCCGGCAGGGCTCATAGATGCGGGGGAATCCGTCACAGACACTGCAGTGCGGGAAATGAAAGAAGAAACCGGACTGCAATTTACACCGTTTCATTGCGAGGAGTTTTTACATCGCCCCCATTTTTCTTCCGCCGGAATGACAGACGAAACCAACTGCACTGTCTACGGAACCGCATCCGGAACACCGAATCTCAATCATTTAGAAGCCAATGAAGACTTAACAGTCTGTCTGGTTGACAAAAGTGAAGCAAAGCGAATTTTAAAAGAAGAATACCTATCAGTGAAAGCCTATTATCTTTTACTTCATTTTTTACAAAGCCGCCCGGAGGATCCATTTTCATTTTTAGAGATTGCAAGATAAATGATGACAAAGGCGTATAACTCTGTAAAAGGAAACACGCTTATCTGATAGAGGATCACAAATGTGATATATTTGTCTTGTAAAGACACAAAAACATCACATCGAAAAATATGTTTCGTTTAAAGGATATTCCAATGCAAATAATTGGTATTTTGATTGCAATGTATATCTTATATCTCGTAATTAGCATTGTAAACGCTAATCATTCACAACCTAAAAAATATGAACTGCCCACAAGGAAACTATCCCCAAAACTAGGTTATCTAGGATTCTGCAGTTTCGCTGATTTCATTGGTTTTTGGAGTTATTTGGAACAGCAAAATAATATAGGAAAGTCAGAGCTTTCCTAATATTATCGGAAAATAAAAATGAGTAACCTGTATAAACAGATTACTCTCCAGCATTTCTTAAATGCCGATGGTGGGACTCGAACCCACACGCCCGCAAGGACAACAGATTTTGAGTCTGTCTCGTCTGCCAGTTCCGACACATCGGCGTATCTTTGAACCTTAAGTATAATATCATTTATCCAAACCAATGTCAATCATTTTTTGGAAACTTTTCTTAATTTTTTGATATGACAAGGGAGAATCTTTTCAAACCAAAGATTCTCCCTTGTTTCTGTTTCTTCACCCTTTTAATTCATTTAAAACAGTTTCAATCTCATCAATACAAGCTCCGCAAACGCTGCCGGCACCTGTGATTTCTTTGATTGCATCAACTGTGGTTGCTCCTTCTTCGTATGCGTCCATAATCTGTCCCGCTGTGACGTCAAGACACGGACAAATCACCTGTTCTCTATTCATTGATAAACTACCTCCTTTACAAAAGGTATGATACCCAAATTGAACACTTTCCATACACGCAAAATCGCTTTCTCTGATAAATGCATCGTTTGTTTTGGCAAACATTTTCTAAAGAATTATACCTTCTTTGCGGCATTTTCAAGATTTTTTTCCTTCAGCTGGCGGTTTACTACCTCTGTGAGCAACTGATATAATACCGAACAAAGCGGAATACTGAAAATCATTCCCACAATGCCCGCAACATTTCCTCCGATTGTTACTGCAACCAAAACCCAAATTGCCGGCAGACCCACAGAATTTCCAACCACATGAGGATAAATTACATTTCCCTCAAACTGCTGTACAACAACAAACATAATAATAAATATAATCGCCTGCTTCCAATCGACCATCAAGATTAACAGTACGCCTACCCAGCAGCCGATAAACCCGCCTACAATCGGAATTAACGAAGTGATGCCGATAAAAACCGCAATCAGAACTGCATATGGGATATCAAGGATGTTCATACAGGCAAAAATCAAACATCCAAGAATCACTGCCTCCATACATTGTCCGGATAAGAAGCTGGAAAAAGCATTATTCGACAGCCTGCCCACGCGAACCATATATTTGACGATCCTGACAGGCAAAAATGCAAATAATAGCTTTTTTACCTGATAAGCCAATGTCTCTTTTTTTAACAGCGCATTTAAGGCAAAAACAAAGCCTAACGCAAAACTCACAACCACCTGAACTGCGTTGGAAATGATGCTCACTGTTGAATTTAAAAGCCCGGTTGCCCAATTTTGAAGAAATGTTATGATCTGACCACTGATTTTGTTCCAGTCAAACTCAATTTCCCCAATATATTTATGTATCGCCGGCAAATCCTTCGATGTATTCTCGATAAAATCCTGAATTCCTTTCATATATCCAGGAATGCTATTGGAAAGACGAAACAGCGTATCGACAATCTCAGGAATAATCAAACCGGAAACCAGCAGAATCACTCCTACGATGCAGACCAACGCAGCCATCAGACTCACCGCCCTTTTCCCTTTCTTCACCTTCCGGAAAACACGATTCTCAAAAAAACGCATGGGAACATTAATGATAAATGCCAGACAGCTGCCGAGAATAAACGGAAAAGCCGCCGATGCCACATAAGAAACACCATTTAGAAAAATTTGAATGTTGTCTAAAAATAAATATAGCAGAATGCCAAATGCAACCAATATAAACGGCATCTTATCATTTTCTTTGAAAAATTTCATGAACGATATCATCTCCTCTTCTTAATTTTTAAAAGGGACTGTAAAAACAGTCCCTCTTTTTTCTCTTTCGTAATACCCGGGAATGCCGGTCCCGCAATTTTGACGCCTAGCAGAGCTAGGTGGGTTATCTCAACAAATCCTCTGCCGTCCCCCGGAAACAGGGCTTGACATCCGATTCATTATCCGAAATCCCATGATAAATAAATGTAGGTTCAAAATAGCGAGTTATCGCACACCCCAGGCTTTATATTTTAGGTTTACGTTTATTATACTTTAAGTATGCATCTTTTTCAAGCCGTCAATCCATGAAATTCTAACCAATATCAATTTTTTTTTGAGGGAGCGAATGGTGAAATCCTATCATAACCGCTGATATCCTCTCTCAAATCTTTTTTCAAATATGCAAACGTATATTTCTCGCCCTTTGCTGCATACATCTCCAAAAGTCTTTCCAGATACCTTCGCGAAGCATCGCTCATAATAGAACCGCCGACTCCGTGCTCAAAGTACTCCAATGGACTCTTCTGGCTAAAATGATCTCCATTATAAATTTTCCCGGCACTGATTCGATCAACAAACATCTCTGCCATATACTTCTTCGGAATCTTCATACCGACCAGTCCCTTCTGGCTATGATCTAAACTGTAATCAATCCAATACTCAAAATGATGCTTATTTCGTCCCTTGTGATGAAGCCACGCCTTCGATACGCCGTTTTTCAACCGCTCCTGATTATTCGGACTGGCCGTCCCCTGATAATAGCGCACCCCAGGAATAAATTCCGTCGGAGAATATTTCGACATATCATGCATAATACCCTGGTAGTAAAGACCTAGTTTAAAACAGCCTTTCGCGACTAAAATCTTATGTTTGGTAATGGTTTTCAAATGTCCAACAATATTCATAACTGCATCTGCTCCTCACGCCTGAACACTTTGCTATAAATTTCATCTTCACTTTCTATAATATAGCAAAAAGCCATACAAATGAAAAGCTTTTTCTTAAATTATTCTCGGAAACCCAAAGGAAATGCAAACCTTTTCATTAAAGGTTCGTATATCCCATCAATTGTTTGTCAACCTCTCTTGCTGCATCTCGTCCTTCTCGAATTGCCCATACAACCAGAGACTGACCACGGTGCATATCCCCTGCGGTAAAAACATTTTTTACATTGGTTGCAAAGCTCCCATCTGCAGTCTCCACATTGGTTCTTCCATTCACCTTTACTCCAAAAGAATCTGTCACATAAGCTTCGCTTCCCAAAAATCCCGCGGCAATTAATACAAGATCTGCCGGCACTGCTTTTTCGGACCCGGCAACTGGAACCATTGCCATTCTTCCGGTTTTTTCGTCTTTTTTGCTCTCCAACGTCACCAGAACTGCCCTGCACACTTCTCCTTTTTTGTTCATTTGAAACTCTTTTACTGTTGTCTGATAAATTCTCGGATCATGACCGAAAATTTCAATGGCTTCCTCCTGACCATAATCTGTCTTACAGACTCTCGGCCATTCCGGCCATGGATTCTTTTCCGAGCGCTGCTCCGGCAGTTTCGGCATCATCTCCAGTTGGGTAACACTTTTGGCCCCATGACGAATAGAAGTTCCAACACAGTCATTTCCTGTATCGCCGCCTCCGATCACAATGACATTTTTTCCTTTTGCAGAGATATATTTTTTATCCTTTAAATTGGAATCCAACAAACTTTTTGTCGTTGCCTTTAAAAAATCTACCGCAAAATAAATTCCTTTTGCCTCGCGCCCCGGAACCTCAATATTTCTCGGATGCGAGGAGCCGCAAGCCAGTATAATGGCATCATAATCTTTTTTTAACTGTTCCGGTTTCATGTCTTTTCCTACATCAACATTGGTTACAAAATGAATTCCTTCTTCTTTCATAATGTCTAGTTTTCGCTCTACAATATGTTTTTCCAGCTTCATATTGGGAATTCCATACATCAGCAGTCCGCCAAGACGATCTGAGCGTTCATAAACAGTTACCTCATGTCCTCGTTTGTTCAGGGAGTTGGCAGCAGATAAACCCGCCGGTCCAGAGCCTACCACTGCAACCTTCTTTCCGGTACGGAATTTTGGCGGTCTGGCTTTTGCAAGTCCTTCTTTATATCCATATTCCGCAATACTTAGCTCGTTGGCTTTGGAACACACAGGATCCCCGTTGAGTCCGCAGGTACAGGCATTTTCACAGAGCGCCGGACAAACACGTCCGGTAAATTCCGGAAAAGGATTTGTCTTTTTCAATCTTAAAAACGCCTGCTCCCAGTTGTCCGTATAAATTAAATCATTCCACTCCGGAATCAGATTATTTAACGGGCATCCCGATGCCATGCCGTTTAACATCTGTCCTGCCTGACAAAACGGAACTCCGCAGTCCATACATCTTGCCCCTTGTTTTTGCTGTTCTTCTTTTGATAACGGAATATGGAATTCATTAAAATGCTTGATTCGTTCCTTTGGAGCTTCAGCACGGGCATCTTCTCTACTATATTCTAAAAATCCAGTTGGTTTTCCCATAATTTCCTCCTAATTCTGTCCGTTTGCCTGCATATTAAAGGCTTCAATCTGCGCCTGTTCACTGCTCAATCCTCGTTCTTCCATTTGTACAATCAGATTCAGCATCTTCTTATAATCGTTCGGCATAATCTTCTTAAATTTTGGCAGGTAATCTCCAAAATTTTTCAAAATTTCTTTTCCTTTTGGCGAATTTGTATATGCCACATGTTCTTTCAACATATCTTTCAGTTCCATCACATCATATTTTGATGTAACATTTTCAATGGACACCATTTCCTTATTTAAATTCATATAAAGCTTGCTGTCTTCATCCAAAACATAAGCAACGCCTCCGCTCATTCCTGCCGCGAAATTCTTTCCGGTCGGTCCAAGAACCAGAACGCGTCCTCCAGTCATATACTCACACCCATGATCTCCAACACCTTCTACCACGGCTGTAACTCCGGAATTTCTGACGCAGAATCTCTCCCCGGCAATTCCATTAATATAAGCTTTTCCACTGGTAGCTCCGTATAAAGCCACATTACCTACGATGATATTATCCTCCGCCTTAAATTTCACACCTGTCGGCGGGCAAAGAATTAATTTCCCTCCGGAAAGTCCCTTTCCAAAGTAATCGTTGCTGTCTCCCATCAGTTGAAGCGTCAGTCCTTTCGGGATAAAAGCCCCAAAGCTCTGTCCTCCCGCACCGTTACATTTTACAACGTAGGTATCATCCTCCAACGTCTGTTCTCCCCATCTTTTTGTGATTTCTGCTCCAAATATGGTACCAAAGGTTCGGTCAATATTCGTGACATCCATCTGAATACTTTTCTTTTGTTTTTTCTCAAGCGCCGGCATAAATTCTTTCATCAGTATTTTCATATCCGCAGTTTTTTCCAGCTGGAAATCATAAACTTTCTTGTGATGATAATCCATTTTCTCTGTGGTTTTATACGTATGATCCAGAATTCTCGATAAATCTACATGCTTTTCTTCTGCCAGATGATTCGGTTTTAACAAATCAACGCGTCCCACAAGCTCATCCACCGTCGCAATTCCTAATTTTGCCATATATTCTCTCAATTCCTGCGCAATAAAATGCATAAAATTGATGACATATTCCGGTTTTCCTGCAAACTTTTTGCGAAGTTCCGGATTTTGAGTTGCAACTCCCACCGGACAAGTATCCAGATTACATACCCTCATCATAACACATCCAAGTGTGACAAGAGGTGCCGTGGCAAACCCAAACTCCTCAGCTCCCAACATTGCTGCAATGGCAACGTCTCTTCCACTCATCAGTTTTCCGTCTGTTTCTACAATGACTTTATTTCTCAAATCATTCATTAACAAATTCTGATGCGCCTCTGCAAGTCCCAGTTCCCAAGGCAGCCCTGCATTATAAATAGAATTTCTCGGTGCCGCCCCGGTTCCGCCGTCATAGCCGGAAATTAAGATTACCTGCGCTCCTGCTTTCGCCACCCCGGAAGCAATGGTTCCGACGCCGGCTTCAGATACCAGTTTCACAGAAATTCTTGCATCCCGATTTGCATTTTTGCAGTCATAAATCAGCTGTGCTAAATCCTCTATAGAATAAATATCATGATGCGGCGGTGGTGAAATGAGTCCTACACCGGCAGTAGAATGGCGGGTTTTCGCAATCCAAGGATAAACCTTTTTCCCAGGAAGGTGTCCGCCTTCTCCCGGTTTTGCTCCCTGTGCCATTTTAATTTGAATTTCTTTCGCACTGACCAGATATTCACTGGTTACACCAAACCTTCCGGATGCTACCTGCTTAATTGCAGAACAACGGTTCAGACCATCTCTTCCAACAGTTAAGCGTTCCGGTCTTTCTCCGCCTTCTCCGCTGTTTGACTTTCCTCCCAGAGTGTTCATGGCAATCGCAAGAGTTTCATGCGCTTCTCCAGAGATAGAACCGTAAGACATAGCTCCAGTTTTAAAACGTTTTACAATGGAATCGACACTTTCTACTTTTTCAATCGGAATACCTTTTTGAGGATAATCAAATTCCAGCAATCCTCTTAAATTTCCAGGCTCCAATTCCTCATTTATCATCGCTGTATATTGTTTAAACAGCTCATAGCTTCCGGTTCTTGCCGCAGTCTGCAGGGTATGAATCGTTCTTGGATTGTAAAGGTGCTGCTCTTTTCCGCTTCTGTATTTATGACTTCCCGCGCTTTCCAATGTCAAATCATTTTCCAGCCCAAGCGGATCAAACGCTGACGCATGGCGGGCATCCACATCCTTTTCCAGATCTTTTAAAGATATACCTTCCACACGGCTCACCGTATTGGTAAAATATTTATTTACAACATCCGTATTAATCCCTATGGCTTCAAAGATCTGTGATCCCTGATAAGACTGAAGCGTTGAGATTCCCATTTTGGATGCAATCTTTACAATTCCATGAAGTACTGCACTGGTATAATCTTCTACTGCCGCGTAATAATCTTTGTGCAGCATGTTCTCATCAATTAATTTCTGAATACTCTGCAATGCCAGGTATGGGTTTACCGCACACGCTCCGTAGCCGAGCAGTGTTGCAAAATGATGAACCTCTCTTGGTTCTCCGCTCTCTAAAATTAAGGCAACCGAAGTACGGCGCTTCGTCTTAATCAGATGCTGATGCATGGCAGATACCGCAAGCAGCGAAGGAATCGCAACATGATTTTCATCCACACCTCTGTCAGAAAGAATAATAATATTCGTTCCATCCCGGTACGCGCGATCTGCTTCCACAAACAAACGATCCAGAGCCTTCTCCAAAGACGTGTTTTTATAATAGGTAATCGGAAGCTCTACAACCGCAAATCCTTCTTTTTTCATTCTTTTGATTTTTAAAAGATCCGTATCGGTAAGAATCGGATTTTCTACCTTTAACACACGGCAGTTTTCTGGTGTTTCATCCAGAATGTTTCCTTCTTTTCCTACATATACCGTCGTAGACGTCACCAATTCTTCTCGAATTGCGTCAATCGGCGGATTGGTCACCTGTGCAAATAATTGTTTAAAATAATTAAACAATGGCTGATGACGATTCGACAAAACAGCCAGCGGCGTATCCGTTCCCATCGCCGAAATCGCCTCACTTCCATTGAGCGCCATCGGCTGAATTGCCGTTTTGATTTCTTCGTAAGTATAACCAAATGCCTTCAACTGTTTTTCCCGATCTTCTTTTCCATAAGCAGGAACGGATTCATTGGGTATTTTTAAATCCTTTAATTCCAACAGATTGCTGTCCAGCCATTCTCCGTAAGGTTCTTTTTTTGCATAATTTTCCTTCACGACATCATCGGCAATCACTTCCCCTTTTACAGTATCTACCAACAGCATTTTCCCCGGACGAAGCCGTTCTTTCACTACAATTTTTGTAGGATCAATGTCCAAAACTCCGATTTCAGAAGATAAAATCAACTGTCCATCGTCTGTAATATAATATCGCGAAGGACGCAGACCATTTCGGTCCAGCACTGCTCCTACTTGATCTCCATCCGTAAATAAAATAGAAGCAGGTCCGTCCCAAGGTTCCATCATCGTTGCATAATACTGGTAAAAATCTCGTTTTTCCTGTGTAATCACTTTATTATTTTCCCATGGCTCCGGAATGGTAATCATTACAGCACGAGGGAGATCCATTCCACTCATCACAAGAAATTCCAGGGTATTATCAAGTCTTGCAGAATCTGATCCGTTGGGATTTACCACCGGAATTAATTTATGCATTTCGTTTTTTAAATACTCAGATTCCATATTCTCTTCTCTGGCAAGCATTTTATCTGCATTCCCACGAATGGTATTAATTTCTCCATTATGCACAATAAAGCGATATGGATGCGCTTTTTCCCAGCTTGGCGTGGTATTCGTGCTAAACCTTGAGTGAACCAGCGCAATCGCGGATTCATAGGCCGGATCTTGAAGATCTTTAAAAAAGGTACGAAGCTGATCTACCAAAAACATTCCTTTATAAACAATGGTACGGCTGGATAGAGAAACCACATAGGATTCTTCATTGCTCTGCTCAAATACCTTTCTCGCAATATATAATTTACGATCAAACTCAAGTCCTTTTTTTACATTGGCGGGTTTTGCAACAAACCCTTGTAAAATCTTCGGCATACATTCCACTGCTTTCTTCCCCAGAACTGCCGGATCGTTGGGAACCTCCCGCCATCCAAGGAATGTCATACCCTCTTTCTCAATAATAATTTCAAACATTTTCTTTGCCTGACGCAGCCTTAATTCATCTTCCGGAAAAAAGAACATTCCGATGCCGTATTCCCTCTCTCCGCCAATGGCAATTCCGGCTTCCTGACAGGCTTTTTCAAAAAACTTATGAGAAATCTGCAGCATAATTCCCACACCGTCTCCGGTTTCTCCGGAGGCGTCTTTTCCTGCTCTATGCTCCAATGTCTCAACAATTTTCAATGCATTGTCAACCGTTTGGTGATTTTTTCTTCCTTTGATATTTACACAGGCTCCGATCCCACAGTTATCGTGCTCAAAACTTGAATCATACAATCCAAATTTTTGATTTGTCTGTCTCATCATTCTCATTCTTCCTTTCTGTGCTGCCTTCTTACTTTGCTGTTCCTAATCATACAAAACTCTTTTCTATTTGTAAAGTATTTTTTTCTTAAGTTTTCAGTTTATTAGTTTTTATATGATTTTTGATTATATTATCAGATATTATATAGAATTTTCTCTTATTTTCTTAAATTCATGTTTAAATTATAACTTAACAAAACATAGATTCCTCCATACTTATTGTACTCTTTTCTATTTTATATTATACTGTAATAGTCTTGTCTTACATTTTATGACAAGATATTTGAAAACAAACAGAAAAGTGAGGTCATACTTTATTATGGAACAAACAAACACTGCAAACCCGTTGGGAACCGAAAAAATCAGTGCGCTTCTTGTTCGTTTTGCAATCCCCAGCATTATCGCAATGTTAGTCAGCGCTCTGTACAATATGGTTGATCAGTTTTTTATCGGAAGAAGTGTCGGAATGCTTGGAAATGCCGCAACGAATGTTGCTTTTCCTCTGGTCATTACCTGCACTGCCATCGCGCTTATGTGCGGCATCGGAGGCGCTGCAAATTTTAATCTTTGTATGGGGCGAGATGAAAAACAGCAGGCTGCAAAATTTGCCGGAAATGCAATTACTATGCTGTTCTCTCTTGGATTGTTTTTATGTCTGATTACCCGTTTCTTTCTGAAACCAATGATGGGGCTTTTCGGAGCCACTCCGGATGTTATGGGATACTCTCTGATTTACACAGGCATCACCTCCTTCGGTTTTCCGTTTTTAATTCTTACAACCGGAGGAACAAATTTAGTCCGTGCAGATGGAAGCCCCAGATTTTCCATGGTCTGTACTCTGACAGGAGCCATCATAAATACAATCCTTGATCCTTTGTTAATTTTTACCTTTGATATGGGCATTGCCGGCGCCGCCTGGGCAACAGTCATCGGACAGGTCGTTTCCGGAATTATGGTCATCGCATATCTAAGAAAATTTCGTACGGTGAAATTAACCAGAGAAACCTTAACGCCTTGTAAAGAAAAAGTCTCAAAGATTATTTCTCTTGGAATGGCGCCCTTTTTTAATCAGGTTTCTTTAATGGTTGTCCAGATTGTTATGAACAACATTTTGATTCATTATGGCGCAAAATCTTCGTACGGAAGTGATATTCCTCTGGCATGCGCTGGAATTATCACAAAAATCAATATGATATTTTTCTCCATCAACATCGGAATTTCTCAAGGACTTCAGCCGATTATCAGTTACAATTACGGAGCCAACAAATTAAAACGTGTCAAGGAAGCCTATTTGAAAGCCGCTTTTGCCGCAACAGCGATCAGCACTGTATCTTTCCTCTGTTTTCAATTATTTCCGAGACAGATTATTGGGATTTTTGGTTCAGAGAGTGAAGCGTACTTTCAATTTGCAGAAAAATTTTTCCGTATCTTCTTATTCTGTACATTCATCAACGGTCTTCAGCCGATTACCTCCAATTTCTTTACCGCGATCGGAAAGGCAAGCCGCGGTATTTTCCTGTCTCTAACCAGACAGATTCTTTTTCTTTTGCCGCTGATGATTGTGCTTCCAATCTTTATGGGAATTGAAGGCGTTATGTTCTCTGCTCCAATTGCGGACGCCATTGCTGCCATTTGTGCAATTACTTTTGCCTTCCGCCAAATCCGGACATTTTCGCGCCACGAAGTATCCTGATAGTATAAAACAGGGAAATGGAATGATTCCTAAAAACCATTCCATTTCCCTGTTGATCTTTTTGCTTTCATATGCTCCGCGCATTCAGCTGAGTTTTTTAAAAAGTGACATCCTTCCCATAATAAATGCATTCTAAGACTTTTTCCATATCTTCGACAGACGTCTCTCTAGGGTTAGAACCTGTACAGGCATCTCCCACAGCTCTCTCTGCAATCATATGTTTCTTTTCTAAAAATTCTTCCTCATTTACTCCAAAATCTTTTAAATTGGATACAATATCAAGACTTGCTCTCAATTCCTGCACTGCCCGAATTAGCGATAACGTTAACGCTTTATCTGTGACTCCCGGAAGCCCAAGCTTTCTCGCAATCATTGCAAAACGGTCTTCACATACCTTCGCATTAAATTGAATCACATACGGAAGATAAATTGCATTGGCGCAGCCATGCGGAATATGACCGGTATCAAAAACAGCTCCCGTCTTATGCGCCAGCGAATGTACAATTCCCAATAACGCATTGGAAAATGACATTCCTGCCAGACACTGTGCAATATGCATATTTCCTCTTGCCTCCATATCTCCCTCATAAGAAGCTTTAAGATGATCGAAAATCATCTCAATTGCCTGCAACGCCAACGGGTCAGAAAACGGGGAATGCAATCCCGCCACATACGCCTCAATTGCATGCGTGAGGGCATCCATTCCGGTATGCGCTGTTAATGTCTTCGGCATAGTCTCTGCCAGCGCAGGATCAACAATTGCAACATCCGGTGTAATTTCAAAGTCCGCCAACGGATATTTAATTCCCGCACTGTAATCAGTAATTACAGAAAATGCCGTTACCTCCGTTGCCGTACCAGAGGTGGATGGAATCGCAATAAAAGTTGCTTTGCTGCGAAGCGGCGGAATCGTAAATGGATCTTTGATATCTTCAAACGTTGTTTCAGGATGCTCATAAAACACCCACATAGCCTTAGCCGCATCAATCGGGGAACCTCCTCCCATCGCAATAATAAGGTCCGGCTCAAACTCCCTCATCTCCTGTGCGCCTCTCATAACCGTTTCCACAGAAGGATCCGGCTCAATGCCCTCAATAAGCTTTGTCTCAATTCCTGCCTCTTTTAAATACCCGATCACCTGATCCACAAAACCGAAACGTTTCATAGATCCTCCTCCCAGGCATAATACTGCTTTTGTCCCTTTGATTGTCTTTAGTGTCTCAAGTGCTCCTTCGCCAAAGTACAAGTCTCTTGGTAACGTAAATCTTGCCATAACAACATCTCCTTCTATTCCTCTGTTGCTAATGTACAGTTACAGTTTAGGAATTCTCCTTGTATTCTATTATACATTTTTGTTAAAATTTTATCAATACCTTTTATGAGTTTTCCAAATATTCCTGCAGTCCCCGATTCCGAAGTTTGCACGCCGGACATTCGCCGCATCCGTCTCCCATGACGCCATTATAGCAAGTCAGCGTCTCATTCCGAATGATATCAAAAACTCCCAGACGATCTGCCATTGCCCAGGTCTCTTTTTTATCAATCCACATCATTGGCGTAATAATCTCAAAGTCATAATCCATTGCCAGTGTCAGCGTCGTTTCTAAGGATGAAATAAAGACATGGCGGCAATCTGGATAACCGCTGAAATCACTTTGTGATACTCCGGTAACCAAAATATGAATTCCTCTCTGTTTTGCAAAAACTGCTGCAAATGTTAGAAAGAGCATATTTCTTCCGTCTACAAAGGTATTGGGAGTTCCCTCTTCCGGCGCGTCATGATCCACTTCAACATCTGTTCTGGTCAGCGCATTGGGTGCTAATTGGTTTAAAAGTTCCATATTTAAAACATGATGCTCAATTCCGTGATTCTTACATAACGTTCGGGCGCACTCCAGTTCCAGATGATGTCTCTGTCCATAGTCAAAGGAAATAGCAAGGACTTCCTCATATTTTTGCTTTGCCCAAAACAGACATGTGGTACTGTCTTGTCCTCCGCTGAAAATTACCAAGGCTTTTGTTGGTTTTGACATCTCTATTTTCTCCCTTCTTTTATTTTCCTGCCTGCATCATAAAATGCCATTTTAATGTATCATCTTTTTCAAAAGCGCCGCGAAGCGTTGTTGTCACTGTTTTTGCATTTTGCTTTTTAATTCCTCTGGCGCTCATACAGCTATGACACCCCTCAATATAAACTGCTACATCCATACTTCCGGAAACTTCCGTAAGAATTTCTGCAATGTCGCTGCCAATTCTCTCCTGCAGCTGCAGCCGCTTGCCAACCATATCGCAGATTCTTGCAATCTTACTGAGACCTAAAACCTTGTCTTTGGGCAAATAAGCTACCGAAACCTTCATATCATACATTAACGCCAGATGATGCTCGCAATAACTGAAAATTTCTATGTCTTTTACGATCACCATATCTCTGTGACCATTCACTGCCAGATCATCCTCAAACGTTTTGGAAAACATTTGCGCAACTTCATGATTTGTATAATTCATTCCCTCAAATACTTCTTCATACATTCGAGCCACACGATCCGGGGTTTCTCTTAAGTCTTCCCTTTCCGGATCATCTCCAAGCGCCGTCAGAATCCCTTTGACATGCCGTTTAATTGCTTCTTTATCAATTGCCATCGTTATCTTATCCTCCTACACCCCGGTCTTTTCCGGATCCCAAACAACCTTATGCATTTGAATCTGAAATCTTACTTTATTCAAATGCCGTTCTTTCATAAATTCTACGATTTCCTCCGGTTCAATCGCATCAAAAACCGGGCTAAAATATACAATTGCTTTGCCGCACAGATCATAGCGCTGTGTCATCTCCTCTGCTCTCAGAAGGTCTTCCCTGCTTCCAATCACAAATTTCACAACATCCCACGGACGTAAGTATTCCATATTTTCGAGACACATCGCCTCCTCCATATGACTGGACGGCAGTTTATAATCCATTGTCACAGAAAATCTTGCATCCCGTTCTTTATAACAACGAATCGGGACACTTCCGTTGGTTTCAACTTCAAGCTCCACTTGCGGAAGCATCAAAATGCTGCCGATCAACTCCCCGATATTTTCATCCAGCAGAGGTTCTCCTCCCGTTAACGTCACCAGCGAAACTCCCGCTTCCAAAATTCGATCTGTAATCTGTTTGGAAGTTAAAAGTTCACATGGAGCCTTTTTTTCATTTGCCCACCTGGTATCACAATAGGAACAATTTAAATTACATCCTTTCAGACGAAGAAACATAGCAAGCCTTCCCGCTTTCTTTCCTTCTCCATTGATACTCACAAAGGTTTCCACAACCTGAAATGTTTCCATTACTCTTCTCCGTATCCCGCCATATTATTTGGCGTCTCATAAACTTTTACCATAGCCGGGTGATACCCGAGATCCCGGACCCGATCATAAAAATATTTTGCAAAATGTTCTGCCGTCGGACGAAAATCTACTATCCTTAGTTTAAATCCTTCTTCCTCCAAAGCCTCTTGTGTCTTACGCCGCAAGGTGTCTTTCTCCAGAATCAGGCAATGGTCAAATTCATCCGCTAAATTTTTTATATCTTTTTTTAATTCTCCAAAATCCACAATCATTCCTCGTATCTGCCCGGATTGCTTCAAAAATTCACTTTGCACCGTCACCTCCAGTTTCCAGCGATGACCATGAATGTTGCTGCATTTCCCCTCATAACCCGATAAAAAATGAGCCGAGTCAAAGGATGCGTGCGTTGTTAATTGGTACATAACTCTTCCTTTCTCATAATATAAAAAGGATACAGATTCTAAACGTACCTGTATCCTGAAAACTTTCCTTCTAAGTATTCCAGTCCTAGTTTTGTTTATAGACAGGATGGTACGAATGAACTGTCTTTTTTCTTGAAACTTCTCCTAGTATAACATTCCTTTTCTAAAATAGCAAACAGAGATTACATTTTTGTAATCTCTGTTTGCTATTTTGCTTATATAAAATCTAGTGATTTAAGGGGCGTTTTGTAAAAGACATGATCAGCATCCCAACCACAGAGCCTGCTGCTACTGCCAGAAGATACTGCAGTGGATTGGTAATCACACCGATCACAAACAGTCCACCGTGAGGCGCCGGAAGTCCACATCGAAATGCCATGGATAATGCTCCTGCCACGGCAGAGCCAACAATACACGGAGGCAGAATATGAATCGGATCTCCTGCCGCAAACGGAATTGCCCCTTCCGTAATAAAGGATAATCCCATAACATAATTTACTACACCGGACTTTCTTTCATTTTCTGTGAAACGATTCTTGAAAAATGTAGTACAAAGCGCAATTGCCAGAGGAGGTACCATTCCTCCTGCCATAACAGCTGCCATAATTGCGTACTGTTCCGGTCCTGCATTAGTAACAGTGAGCTGTGCTGTTCCGAATACGTAGGCCGCTTTATTAAATGGTCCTCCCATATCTACAGACATCATACCACCTAATACAGCACCCAGAAGAATAGAGCTTGTTCCGCTCATAGAGGAAAGGAAATTATTCAATCCCGTATTAATTGCTCCCATAATCGGGTTAATCGCAATCATAACAATCCCCATGAGAAGAATACCACATACAGGGTAGAGTAAAATCGGCTTTAACCCTTCCAGTGCATTCGGAAGTCTGTCAAACAGCTTCCTTAACAATACCATAATATATCCACCGACAAATCCGGCCAACAGTGCTCCGATAAATCCTGAAGATACCGGATTACTTTCACTGTAATTCATAATATTAGAAAATGTATATCCGCCATTGGCAATGGCTCCTCCAACGAAACCAACTGCCAGACCCGGACGATCTGCAATACTCATGGCAATGAATCCTGCCAGAATCGGAAGCATAAATCCAAATGCCTGCTCTCCAATGGTCTTTAAAGTTGCCGCAAGAGGCGTATTCTTACCAAAATTTCCTGGATCAATTGCCTGATTGTCAAATAAAAATGCCAGCGCAATCAAAATACCTCCGCCGATCACAAACGGCAGCATATGGGATACTCCGTTCATCAGATGTTTATAAATCTGCCGTCCGACGCCCTCATCAGAAGCTGATTCTTCTTCTGCGGCTCCTCCGGCATGATGATAAACCGGAGCTTTTCCATCCATGATCGTCTGAATCAGTTCTTCCGGCTTATTGATACCATCTGAAACCTTTGTCTTAAGAACCTGCTTACCTTCAAAACGTGCCATTTCTACATTTTTATCTGCCGCTACAATAATTCCGTCACAAGCTTCAATTTCTTCTTTTGTCAAAATATTTTTTGCCCCTCCGGAACCATTTGTCTCGGCTTTCAATTGAATTCCCATCTCTTTGGCTTTGTTTTCCAGAGACTCCGCCGCCATATATGTATGAGCAATCCCCGTTTCCCTTAATTAAAGATATTGTTGGGTAAAAAAAGAAAGGTCAGTCGATTTTGCCGATGAAGCGGTAGTAGATTTCTACTTCCTGCTCACGACTTCCGTCCTCGCCCTTGACAGCTTCGTGGACGGTTATTTTTTCAATTAGAGTGTTCAGAAGTTCGGCGGTCAGCTCCACAGGGTTGACATACTGTTTCATTAGGGCAATCCACTTTTCAGCATCCGCTGCGGTCTGTACGGCGGCTTCCATCATTTCGTGAAGCTGTCTTATTTTTGTTTCAAGCTCCTTTTGCTCGTTCTGGTACTTCTCGGACAGCATATTGAAATTATACTCGGTTATGCGTCCGGCAGACCAGTCCTCATACATTTTAGCAAACAGCCCGTCAACCTCGGCTTTACGCTTTTCCGCCTTTTTCAGCTCCGCAGCCTGCTTTTTCTTCGCAGAGTTTCTTTCTCTGTCGCTGGCATTGAGCAGCCGTTTCAGCAGCTTGTCCTCGTCTTTCTGTGCCAACATAGACCAGTATTGCAGTCTTGCAAGCACATAGGCATACAGTACATCATAACGGATATAGTGCATGGAACACTGGCGTAATCCCTGTCCGTTCTTGCTGCAATGGTAGTACCCGTATGGGTTCTTATTCTGCTTGTTTTCCCCATAGGCTAAAGACCATCCGCAGTCTGCACATTTTATCAATCCTGCGAAAATCTGTGTTGTACCATTTCTGCGTTTCCTGCGTCTGCTTGCAATCAGCTCCTGAACTTTTTGGAACACTTCTTCGGAAATGATGGCTTCGTGGGTATTTTCCACACGATACCATTCTTCCTGCGGCTTCCGCACTTTTTTCTTGTTCTTGAATGAAATGTTGCTCTGCTTGTTGTGAACGCTGTGACCGATGTAAGTTTCCTCTTTCAAAATGCTCTTGACCTGTGCAATCGTCCACGCATAGGCTTTTTCTGCGGGCGCACCGGCGTAGATATTGGCGAAAGTCCCATATCTTTCATAGTTCAGCCAGCCGGGGGTAGGTACTTTTTCTTCCACCAGAATCCGTGTAATGCTGGCGGCACCCCTCCCGTGTACGGCAAGGTCAAAAATCTTTTCTACAATCCAGCGTGTTTCCGGGTCGATCAGAAGATGACCTTTTTTGTCCGGGTCTTTTACATAGCCCAGCGGTGCATAGGCTCCATAGTGTGCGCCATTGGCAAATCTTGTGTGCATGGCAGCCTTGACCTTTTTGCTGGTCTGTCGGGCGTGCATTTCATTCAGGATGTTTAAGAACGGTGCAAGCTCGCTTTCTCCGTTGATGGTGTCCACATTGTCATTGATGGCAATGTAGCGTACTCCCTTGCTGGGGAAATAGATTTCCGTGTACTGACCGGTCAGGATATAGTTTCTTCCCAGACGGGATAAGTCCTTTGTGACAACGCAGTTGATTTTCCCGTCCTCGATGTCATCAATCATCCTTTGGAAACTTGGACGCTCGAAATTTGTCCCACTCCATCCGTCGTCAATGTACTCGTCTACAACGGTCAGCCCATGCTCTGCGGCATACTGCCTAAGCATCATGCGCTGGGTCTGGATGCTGCCGCTTTCTCCCTGCAATTCATCGTCACGGCTCAATCTCAAATAAAGTGCGGTGTTATAAATCGTTGTATTGTATGGTTGTTTCACGGTTAAAAATCCTCCTTCTAAAAGAAACAACCCACGCTTATACAATACTCGCTGGTACAAGTATATCATAAGCGTGGGCTGATTGACAGTCGTTATTCCGTATTTTTTCAGGAAGCGGCGGCAGCGTGCTGGATCACATCTTCCAGCAGGCTGTCAAGCGGCTTCCCATCCTGTGCGAAATGCTCCGATACCTTGATACGGACTTTCCCCATGACAAAATACTGGGTGCCGTCTTTTTCGGTAAGCAGGGTGCCGCTGTTTTTGTTATTGCTCTCGTTTTTGCTTTTTGCCATAGGCAGTTACCTCCATAAATGAAATATGCCCGACAAGGGAATGTCAGGCAGGTGTACAGCCGCAGACTGTCTCCATGTCAACCGAACCGTGTCAACCGGCAGAAAAGACTTTGAAAACAATCCATAGGCGCTCTATGATTACTTTTTACTTTTTCTTTGATTTCTTGGTTGACATGGTTGACAAAGGAGAGAAATGCCCCAAATATCAGGCTTTTCCCCGTCAACCGGCTGTCAACCGAAGCGTCAACCAAACTGTTAACCGGCGGCTTTTCAGAATGGCAGTTCCATTTGCCGGGCTTCTTCTTCCGTGATTTCCTTAAAACCGTCCCCCTCCGGCGGGGCTTGGTTGACACGCTCCCAGCCTTTTTGAGAACCGTATTTCTTATACCGCTTCGGGCTTTTGTAGGCTGCCCAGCCCTGTATGATGCCGCCCGCAATGCCAGTATTCATAATCTCGCAGATTGCCCGTGTCTCCCAGTCTGCCGGGGAATTTAAGTTCCCCAGCGCTTCCTCATAAAGCTGTTTGGAGCATACCCTGTCACCGGTGTAGTCCTCCAAATAGGCGTAGATCATGCCAGCTTGTGTGTCCTCCTGCATGAAGTCCTGCTGGTGGGCGTTCAGGTATCGGTTCATTTCTATGCTGAATGACAGCTTATACTTCCCACTGCGGTAAACCGTCATGGCTTCCGCCCACATCTGTTCGATATACGCCCTCGCCGCCGCTTCATCATCCAGTATGTGAACCTCCGCCCGTTCCGGGTACACCGTCACGGGGAGAAAGCGCCGGTTGCCGGTGCGGTCACGGGGTAAAAAGTCCTGCCGGTTGGTCGTCCCTCCGAATACACATTGCCGCAGCCGGTCTGCCGGGTGTGTCTCATACGGCACTTTGTAGGTTTCTTTCTGGCGGCTTAAGAATGACTTGATTTCCTCAATACTCTTGGCGTTGGCTGTGGCGATCATCTCCGACATCTCGATAATCCAATGCCCTTGCAGCTTGCGGTACACATTTTCATCGTCCAGCTTCTTCAAATCGTCTGAAAACCATTCGTCCCTGCCTGCCAGCAGCCGGAAAAAGGTAGATTTCCCGGCTCCCTGACCACCAACCAGACAGAGCATGACCTCAAACTTGCTCCCCGGTCTGAATACCCGCCGGATGGCTCCCATCAGGAACAGTTTCAAGGCTTCATAGGTGTATTCGTCCGTATCGGCTCCCAGAAAGTGATGCAGGGCGTAACGGATGCGCTCTGTGCCGTCCCATTGCAGGCTGTTCAGGTAATCCCTGACTGGATGGTAGCGGTTTTCATTGGCAACAATCTTGATGGCGCTCTGCACCTTTTTCTCGCTGGTAAGCCCGTAGTTTTCTTCCAGATACAAAAGCAGGTAGTTTATGTCCATGTCGGTCAGCGTGGTACTGGTGCGCTCCCAGCCCAGCGGCTTCACAATGTCAATCTGCTCCGTCAAAAGGTTCAGGCGCAGCGCCCCGCGAAACAGAGGGTCACGCTGGAACACCGTCAGGCAGTTTCGGATGCTGTTCTTCACGCCGCCTTTCTGCGTCCCCTCTAATGTTTCCCGGATTTCTGCCGGTGTTTGCGCCGGTTCCATTGTGTCCATCGTCCTTTTGACCACTTCCTGCGTTTCCGGCGGCAAGCTCTGAAATTCGCTGTTCAAGCCGCAGCACCTCCTTTCCCTGTGCGGCGATCAATGCCGCTTTTTCTTCTATTTCTCCGTATAACAAAATATCCAAAAGGTATTCTGTGTAGCTTATCCTCTGCAACGCTTCCACAAAAAGAGGATGCCAGATGGCATCCTGCGGCTGTGGGGCGTATGCTGTTTTCCAATGCTCCAGCAGGCGCAGATAATCGCATAGCACCCGGAAACAATACCGTTCCGTTTCCTGAAATCTCTGCTCCGCTGATTTTTGTCGGGGCTGTGACCTGTTGTGACGCTTCCTATCTGGCGGTGCATTGCCGGGTTTCTCATAGGAAACGCCGAAGTCCTTCGCAAGCCTGACCGCAGCTTCCCGTTTCCCCAATCCATGCAGCAAAGCGGCAAAGTCGATCACATCCCCGGAAGCCCCGCAGCCGAAGCAGTAAAAGCGGCTGTCCACTTTCATGCTGGGCGTGCGGTCATTGTGGAATGGACAGCAGACCATGCCGTTTCTCCCCACCCGGATTCCATAGAATGAAGCAGCCTGCCGGGTGGTAACAGACTGTTTCACCGCTTCAAATACATTCAAATGCTCCCTCCATAAAAATACCGGCAGCGGTAAAGCTGCCGGTTATATCATAGCTCCATCTCATGTTTCTTTCTCTGTACTTCCTGTGGCTGCTCCCTCCGGCGCAGTGCGGTATCTACGGCGTTCTGCACCTGCCGCAGCCGTATGACTTCCTCCCGGAGTGGCTTGTGCTGCGGAGACAGTTCGGCATACTCTGTTTTTAACTGTGCATATTCCTGTTTCCATGCTTTCAGGGCAATGGGTTTTCCGTCCAGTTTTTCTTTCAGAATACGGCGGGCGGCATAAAACAGCCGTAACTCCGCATCGTGGGATGTTTCAAATTTCTCCCTCTGTTTCTTAAACTTGATATTGTTCAATTCCGTATGAACAGGTTTTAGCCGCTGGTAATTCTCGCCCTCCCGTATCAATTCCTGCAATTCCTTTATCCTGGCAGATTTCTTTTTCATGGAGCCGCTTAATGCTTCAAATTCTTCACTGACAGAGGAAAGACGCTCCTGCAAATCCTCTAATGTGAGCAGCTTGTTTTCCGTCAGATAATTGACGGTTTCGACAAACTGCTTTAAGTTTCCGGTTCTGGCTTTATTGCTCCATGCCCCTGCGTTGCGCTGGTTGTAATAAGCGATCAGCAGGTCGGCAAGGCTCGGTGTCTGCGGTTTGGAAAGTTCTTCTTTTACCTCTGCCATCCAGACAAACAGGGCTTTGATCTTCTTCCTCACATCCTGCATGAGCCGGTTGGTGGCTTTAATCCAGCGGTTCAGTTCCCCTTTCTCGGTGCGGATGCCCTTTGCTTCCATCTGCCGGACATTAGCTCCCTCGTGGACAGTAGGTATCAGGTCAAGCCCCTGCCGCACATAGGAACGGTGGTCGATACGCACATCCAGCCCTTTTTCCTCAAATTTTGTATTAACGGCAGCCGCCCACTGCTCCCGCCAGTGTTCCAGCGTTTCCGGCTCATGCCAGTCTGTTGTATGGACAGCGTTAAACATATAATCGCCGTTTTTATCCCGGATTCGGTTTCCATCTTCATCAAGAAGATATTCCCGCCGCTGTTTTTGTCCCCATGTGCCATCCGGGTTCAAAGGGCGCATGGTTGTCATCACATGGAAATGCGGGTTAGGGATACCGCCGTCCTCTTTCTCCGGGCTGTGAAAAGCAAGATCGGCAATCATGCCTTTTGCCACAAACTGCTCCTGCACGAACTTCCTCGCCAGTTCCATGTTTTCTTCCAGCGTCAATTCATTCTGCATGGCAATATCAAAGGAATAGGCAAGCTGTGCTTTTGGATGTTTCTCGCAGCTCTCCACAGCATTCCAGAGGGTCGCCCGGTCAAGATATATTTCCGGCGCATGGGGCGGCAGCATGATTTCCGAAGCGATCACGCCGCCCTTTTTGGTGTAATCGCTGACTTCTCCATAGTAGCTGCTGTAAAGACGCTCCCCGGCTCGGTAGGCTGCGCTGGCAATGGCGCTCTGACCGGCGCTACGCTTTATCTGTGCGATTGAAAAATGATAAAGTGCTATCCTTAGTCACCGCCTTTCTCCTGCCCGGAAATACGGGCGTGGTTTTCTACGGCAGACCGGATGAAATGCTCCGCCTGCGGCAGATTCAAAATGCTTTCCATGAGGGAATAAAATTCCGCTTCGGATAGCTCCTTTGTCTGTGGTGCAATGCTCTCAATAGCTGCCCCACGGGTAATCAGCCGGTGCGTCCTCTGTTTCCGGGAACCGCTTTCCAGATACGCCTGCCGGTTTTTCAAACGCTGCATTTTCCGTTTTTCCCGTTCCAGCAGGACAGTGGTTTTTTCATATTCCTGCTTCAACTGTTCCAAAGATTTTTCCATGTTCTCACATCCTTTGCTTATAAGATAAAGAAAGACCATCCGCAGACAGTCCGTGTGTCAGTGCTTCTATAAAACCCGATGAAAAGGGAAAACCGCAGAGCGGATTTCTCTTTGCGGCGGGTACACAGGGGATAGCCGCTTTAGCGGCGCAAGGGGGTGTAGCCACCTTGTCGGAGCGAAGCGAACGCAGACCTCGGATTGCTGATTTTATCAGCGGCAGAGGTAAGCTCCGCAGGACGCACGATACATGGTCTTTAGACTATGTATAGAAGTGCGCCCTTAGTTCCTAAGGGATTTTGCCGTTTCCGGCAGTTTTGTCCTTTTTCTTGGAACGCTTAGAAAGGTACTTCGGGCAGTCAACCACAACCGCCCGGAAGCTCTGTTTACATTCGTGCTGGCATTTCCGGCACAGTTCGTTGTAAGTGATACGGCTGCGGTCATTTAAGAAGAACGACCATTCCAGCCGCCGCTTGTTGCTCATTCTTGCCATAACCGGCTCCTTTCTCCGTTTCTATCTGATGTACGCAGATAGGCTGTTTTGGTGTAGCGTTTCGGTATCATTTTTAAGGTTTTTTCCCTCTGTATACCCCTTTGTAAAGTGCGGCAGTATTGCAGTCAGGGAATGATAACTCACGCTTATTTGTCGCTTCTCGGTACGGTTTCGGAGCCTTTTGCCATCCATTCAAAGAAAGCAATTTTGCTGACCTTGATAAGTCTGCCCCTGCGGAACGCTGGAAAGCCGGGTGTGTGTACCAGCTCATAGGCGCTCGCTCTTGAAATTCCCATAATCTGCTGAATGTCCGCCACATCCAGAACCAGCGGTAAATCCTCGTAGCTGTTCAATCTCTTTTTATCGTTCATTCTGTTCCTCCCATAAATCAAATAGGTTAAAATGCTTCCTGTTGCCGTTTTCCCCAAAAGCCGTTTTCCTGCCCCATTCCTGCGGTGTTTCCCTGCATTGGTGCGCCGGATGCGTCACTTCTCCTGCCGGTCATATCCCTTTTGGACGGTCATTCACTTGTCAAGGTACTGTGCGGTACGAAATTACCAACTGCAATCATCATAGCGTACTATCCTTGACAAAACAATGATTCTGCAATACCATGAGTGTAACGGATATAACTGAATTATATAATTACCATAAACAAAGGCAGGGGATAGGGATGGAGAATCAGTTTATACGACATGAGCCATGTTTTGAGAGGATTTTGTTTGTCCTGACGCTGGACAGGAAGAAAATGAAAGAGCGGATTTTGATTGGGGAAGAACAGCAGATCCGCTTCCGGCTGAACGGGAGCCAAAACACAGAGGTGCTTTGTGATATGACACGCCCGCTGGGAACTTTTTTGATAAACTTTGAGCGTGACACGGACAGAGATTGGAACTTATACGGGCTTTCTCCACTGCGGCAAGCCCTCCACTCCAACCGATGGAAACAGCCGGAGCTGGAGCAGGCGGCAAGCGAATTTCTCTGGGGAAAATATCTTAGCAATGACCCTCTGAAAATGTATGTGGCGTTCCGTATCTGGAACAGCTATCTGCTTTCCAGAGAACCCCGTGACCGTAACGCTGCCTGTGACCGCTTCATGGATAAAATGAGCAGCCTGACCGGGGTATTCCATAACGAAGCCATGAGCTTTGACAGGGAGACAGGAAAACCGAAACATTTTCAAGCTGGCAGCCTTTATTTCAAAGGCGCACCATCAGAAGATACCCGGCTTGACCTCTGGTTCCCGGACAACCGTCGCACAGAAGAATGTGTGTCTGCCTATGCGTCCCTCTACCCGTTGATTACCTATTATCTGAACAGGCTGAATGACTGGGGGCTTTGCTTCCGGCAGTGCAAGGTCTGCGGGAAATATTTTCTGGCAAAGAGCCAGCGGTATGAGCTGTGCAGCGACAAGTGCCGCAAAGCACAGGCGCTTCAAAACAAGCGGGAATTTGACGAGAGGGCAAGAGAAAATAACTATGACCTGCTTTATAAAAATGAATGCCAGAACTGGCGCAACAAAATAAACCGGGTAAAAAATACCGCAGGCTTTCCGGCTGACTGTCTGGAAAAAATACAGGCTGCCTTTTCCGACTTTAAGAAAGAAGCCTTACAGAGAAAAAAGGCTGTAAAAACAGGAACAGCCAGCCCGAAAGAATTTGCGGACTGGCTGTATCAGCAGAGTAATGTAATTGTTGAGCTGACCGAGATATGAAAAACTTTCTATCGTCAATTTCGCATTATTGCAATAACAGATTGCTTCTTCCATGAATGGTAATATTATCATCAAACTTTTGGAAGAACTATAAATGTCCGAGGTGCCTTTGATTTCGACAGAAAAACAGGCTGAATTGTTACAACGCTCGGACATTTCAAAAATCTTTTTGAGAAATGGCGGAAAAAGCGGGGCAGCATACGCCGCCCCGCCGATCTCAAAAGGTCATTCCATTGCCCGCATTTGTTCTGTTAATGAACGCTTTTTCAAATCCCGTATTTCCCATACAGAAAGAATCAACTGTAAAAGAATCAATATTAGTAGATATCCACCTATCTGCATTGTTGGAAATTGATATGAGAGATTTGGCATACCGAATAGAATACCAACAGCTTTGCTCACAGGAATAGCTATGGGAATACCAACCAAAAGAACGATTCCAAATGAAACAAGTACATATAGCAATCCCTCTGTTATGAGAGAACGATATAATTGTTTTAGGCTTAATCCAACAGAGCGTAATGTACTGATTTCCTGTTTACGCGCTTGATGGTTAGAGAGCGTCATATTGATTAGATTGATTATTCCAAACAGCAAAATTAGTAATGACAGCATTTGCAAACTTCCAAACAATAAGTTCATAGAAGATTCCATGTACTCTACAGCATCATTATAGCTGCAAATAGAAAGCCCCTTTTCTTTAGAGGTAATTTTCTGCTGAATGGCTGATTCTATTTCATCATTATAAGTTTTATCAGTTATGATCTCCCATGAGTAAGCAAAATTTTCTGTGTTTGTGAATAGTTGTTGTGCAAGTTCTTGTGTAATTATAAGATTCGCTGGATCAATAGCATCTGTACCGTTTTCGGTTCCGACAAAGCTCTTATCAAAGAAACCGGAAACAATACATTCTATTTCCTCTCCACTATTTGTAATCTTTATAGGTGTCCCTTTTGTAATCCCCAGTTCCATATATCCATCTGTCAATAAAACTTCAAACTGGTTCTTAGGCATTTGTCCATCTATCAAATGTTGTTCAACAAAGCTAAAATTACCTTCTGTACTTTGAACCGAAATTATATCACACATTCCCTCAGTAGCATTTCCATTGATAGAATAATGACACATTCCTACCGAATCTCTAAGTGGTATAATCTTTTGGATTCCTTTAGTATTCAAAAGTTCTTCTTTCAAAGATTCATTTAGCGGATTATTTGTTTCGTTTTTTCCAACTGATTCTTCAGAAAGATATATACGGAAGCTTCCGCCGTTTACAAAAAACTTTTCACGGACAAATTGCTCTGGCGTATTACTAACTGCTGCGGATGCAGATATAAATAAGAGTAATCCTCCAAATATCAAGGAAAGCAATGTACTGGCTGTCTTTTTCTTATCGCGTCCAAGATTTAATAGAGCTAAAGAGTAAGGTGAAATTTTCTTATTATGTTTTCGAGATTGCATCGGAGCATTTCGATAAGCTATATATCGTACTGCCTCAATAGGGGAAGTAGTTGCCGCAATTTTAAGCGGCTTGCGAACAGATAATTTCACCATAAGAGTGCAAATGATGGAAACACCTATCATTACAAAAGGAATATTGATAGGAGAAAATCCGCTGGAAAATTCATTACTTCCCAAAACAGTTCCGACAATCGCACCCAAAACAATACCCGGAGGGATTCCAAGCCATGATAAATATCTACTTTCATAGTTTATCATTTTCTTTATCTGTAATGCAGTTGTACCTAAAGTGCGTAACTGTCCGAAATTTCTTATTTTTTCATTGATAGAAATTCTGAAAATACTTTGGATTACCGTTATACCTGCAAATAATACCAACACGGACAAACTTACAAAAGTTAGTATATTTTCAAATGACAATCCCATATTCTCTCTAAAAAAGAGAAAACTTAAGCTATAATCAGCACCAATTTCTTTTCCAATAGAAGCAATTCTTTCTTTTAGAATTTCTTTTGATGTTGAATCTGCATCAGCAAAACAAACATAGCTTTGGTATTTTGCAGGATTATAATTAGAGCTATTTTCTACAAACGATTTTGATATATAGCACGAGTAATTGCCCTGTGATTCAGTCGAGCTTTCCGTAATCCCAGAAATCACAAAATCTTGTGATTTTCCGTTTATTTGAAAAGAAATTTTATCTCCGATTGCAGTATTAGAAAAATATTTGTTCACCATTTCACGGTCAACTGCAATTTCATTTTCTTTAGATGGCATAGTCCCATCTTTTAGTGTAAATTGATTTCGGGCAATATAGCATGCCGCATCATCCATATATGCCAAATACAATGAATATCCCTCTGGCATTTTTATTTCTCCCAGATTGTAAAGCGACGCTACCATTTCGATTTCTGGTTGATGACGAAGTTTTTCAATTTTATCCTCTGTCAGATTATCATAGCTGGCTTGAAAAGTGGCCATATTATTTTGAGATTCCTGAAAAGCAAAAAATAATGTTCCACACATTGACATCAAAAACGCTGCCAGTGAAATAGCAATTATTATCATAAAATTCCGGCGCTTCTCGCTTTTCAAACTCTCCTTTGCCAGCTTCTTTGTAATGGCGCTGGTATCATTTTCAAAAGGCCATGTCATAGCTTGCCACCTCCTTATTCCACAATCTTGCCGTCCTCAATGCGGACAATCCGATCTGCAAGACGGGCTATGTCGTCATTGTGGGTAATCATCACAACAGTTTGCCGGAACTCCGCACTGGTACGCTTGATAAGTCCCAGCACCTCGGCGCTGGTCTTGCTGTCAAGGTTGCCGGTTGGTTCGTCGGCCAGCACAATAGCCGGTTTGGTAATCAGGGCGCGTGCGATAGCCACACGCTGCTGCTGGCCGCCGGAAAGATTGTTCGGCATATTTTTCAGTTTATCTTCCAGCCCCAGCAGGTGAACGATCTCGTCCAAAAACTTCTGATCCACCGTGTCCCCGTCCAGCTCCACCGGCAGGACGATGTTCTCATACACATTCAGGATGGGAACAAGGTTATAGTTCTGGAAGATAAAGCCGATGTTGCGGCGGCGGAAGATGGTAAGCTGTTCGTCGTTCATTTTCGACAGTTCTTTGTCCCGGACAATCACATTGCCGGAAGTAGGGGTGTCCAGCCCGCCCATCATGTGAAGCAGGGTGGACTTGCCGCTGCCGGAGGTTCCCACAACGGCCACAAATTCGCCGTCATTTACAGAGAAGTTCACGCCGTCAAGGGCGCGGGTGATATTCGGCTCTGTACCGTAATACTTTTTCAGGTCGATAGTCTGTAAAATTCTCATAAAATTCAATCCTTTCTTTGTTTGTTGTAAATGCGGAACGCTGCTGCGCCGGTGGCCGCCAACTGTACCAGAATCAGCACAGCGAACAGTCCGAAGCTCTCATAGTAGAACAATTCATCCCAAAACAGGAGAACATCACAGAGAGCAGTCAAGGCAACCGTCCAGCGGGTATGCTGGGCCAGCCATTGCCGGAACACCAGCACAAGGGCAACGGGCGGGACGATCAGCAGCGCCAGATTCAAAATCATGGTCGGGGTCAGTTCCATTGCAACGCCTCCTCACTTTTGTTGATAAGGTCATTGTAAAACCCAAATGTCCGCGAAATGTTACAGCGGCCAAAAAATTTCATCGAAAATCGGGGTGAAATGTTACAACGCTCGGACATTTCAAAATTATTATTCAACTACCCTTAATCGAGCTACAATACTTGTTTTTCTAAAATAGCGAAACGAAACATGAGGAACTATAATCGCCACAACGCAAATAACAATTCCCTCTAATATCAACGGGAAAATCGTAGGCTGTATTGTAAACAGCCATAAGTCAGGTTGATTAAAGAAAGTAGGAAGAATTGTATTTGCAACAATAAGAGAGAGAGGTAAACCCATTACACAAATCAGAAATGCGTAAAACAATCCCTCCAATACGGTCAATTTGTTAATTTGTTTTTTCGTCATTCCGATGCTCTCTAATGTAGCAAATTCCCGTTGCCGGTTTATAATGCCCGTTATAATGATGTTGGAAAAATTCACAAGCCCGATACTTCCTAATAGAAACCCAATAAGGCCACCTATGATAAAAATAGTTTGTTTTAATCCATTCATAGTTTGTGCCAATGTTTCAGACGATGCGTATTCAACGGTAGGCAAAGAATTGATGTACTCGGTCGCTGGCAAAAAGTGTTCTTTTTCCACATCAAACACATAACTCATTATGGCTGGATTGTTATACAATTCCACAAACATCTCATTACTCATATAGAAAATAGGACAATCGCCGCCAACATCAGTGTAGCCAACATTCTTACCCGGAGATTCTACCAATGAAAAATCAACCACTGCACGCGCAATTACCGAAACCGTTTTATAAGGCAATCCATCTTTGTAAATGGTAACTTCCTGATTGAGCGGACAAAGAAATTCAGGAGATTCATTTGGGTTGATCGCTGAAATTTCTATAACATAGTTTCCACTTTCCAAATATGAGGTTAGTTGCTGTATATCTGTTTCTCCCTCAATGAAATTCAATTTAGGAAGTATTGATTTTTCTACCCCGTAAATATTGCAAAGAGGTCGATAATCAACACCGAGTTTTACTGGATAAGTTCTGCCATCAACCATACCACTTCGTATAAGGTGATTATCTTCTGTGTATTCGTCTAATACTTCCGTGACCAAACTACCATAATCATAAGTAACACTGACATCATCCAAAGTGTTTTTATAAATTCGACTTCCGTTCAGCACAGGAATATTATTTTCAATATCAGATATGATTTCATTACTAACAGAATCATCTTTAAATCGAAAACCTTGCACATTAGAAAATGTGTTTGGGCTTGCCACAACAAAATCAAATGAGGTAACAGAAGATACATATTTTTTAACATCAACACTATTTCCGATTGCGATTGCACTGTTTAGGAGAATAATGCAGAGTATCATGGATAAGACGATAAATATGGTACGCTTTGAATTTCTTCTTAAATTTCTCCATGCCATTTCTGTTATTCTATTCTTAAACGAAAGACGATTCTTGTTGGCACTATGATAATTGTCTTTTTCATAGTATCTGGTTGCCTCAATGGGCGAAATCGTAGCTGCAATTTTGAATGGTTTCTTTATGCTCACCCAAACAGTAATCGCACTAAATATCCCGGCAACGACAAAAATAATAGGATTAAAACTCAAGTTCACAGAAAGATTGTGATACTCGCCTTTCATAAAATTAAGAATCCACGGAAGCATAAGTATTCCTACTATATATCCTAAAATCAACCCAATAGATATACCAATTATAGACAGCCAAAATGCTTGCTTATAAACAATTCGCTTGATTTGCTTCTCCGTTGTTCCGATTGTTCTTAATAAGCCATATTTCTTTATTTCTTGAACAACAGAAATCTCAAAAATATTGCGAATGAGCAAATAGCCCGTTATTACAAAAATCATAATAAAAAACAGGGCTGCTATTATGGCAATCCAATTTACAGATGTACCAGTGGACGGGCTGGTTCCCCTAATTTGCAAAATAGTTGTCTGTATAGACTGGATCGCTCCAACACATAAAGTCGTTACAGAAGTAAAAAGCATTGATGTTAAAACGATTGCTATTACAGCAACAATATTTCGTAATTTGTTGGCTTTGAAGCTTCTTTGCGCCAGCTTCTTTGTAATGGCGCTGGTGTCATTTTCAAAAGGCCATGTCATAGTTGTATCACCTCCATATTTGATAAGGGTATTGTAAAACCCAAATGTCCGCGAAATGTTACAGCGGCCAAAAAATTTCATTGAAAATCGGGGTGAAATGTTACAACGCTCGGACATTTCAAAAAAATTTACGGCGGGCAGCCGGAAATGGCCGTCCG
>NZ_BAAJCL010000008.1:56989-112506 GCF_057535655.1 Anaerostipes stercorihominis
GCCGCGTTCTATTTTGTAGGCAGCATAATGGAAAATTCCGAACCCTTGCCCGGCTCCGAAACCACTTTGATATAGCCGCCCTGCCGCGTTACAATCTCGCGGGCCAGATACAGGCCAATGCCCACGCCCTGCTGTTCGTGTACTTCTTCCTCACGATAGAAGCGCCGAAAGATGGCGGCCTGATTGCTTTCGGAAATGCCCTTGCCGGTGTCGACTACTTTGATTTCCACATACATTTCCCACAGTACCACCGACACAGCGATTTTCCCGCCCGCCGGGGTGTACTTCACCGCATTGTCCAGTAGGTTAAAGAGGGCTTCCGATGTCCACTTACTGTCATGGGAAACGGCCAAATCCTCCGGGCAGTCCACGGACACGGCAATTTCCTTTTTCTCCGCTGCATACACGATCCCACTCATGGCCTGTGCCACAGTATCAAAAAGGCGGCCCGGTTTCTTATCCAACTGGATCACGCCCGTTTCCAGCCGTGAGGTTTTCACAAGGGCCTGAAAGAGAAAGTCCAGCTTATCCGTCTGGCTGCGGATTCCACGGATAAAGTCGGTGCGCTCCGCCTCGGTCATAGGCTTTTCCAGCAGGGTGTCCGTCGCCATTTTCAGATTGCTTACCGGCGTTTTCACCTGATGGGAAATATCTGATACAAGGGTCTGTAACTCCTGCCGTTCCTCGTCCACCCGGCGGCGGTTCTCCTGCATGATCTGGTAAAGCCTTGCCAGCCGGTGTCCGATTCTGGCAAGCTGGGTTTCGCTGTCCTCTGGGCGCTGGGGTGCTTCATTCCCGGCGATCATGTGGTCTAAAGTCTGGCACAGGTCAGCGGTAAACTGTGCCAGCCGCTTTCCAAAGGTCTGCGTTAATACGAAAATCCCCACAAGAGCGCACAGTAGCAGCGCCCCGCCCGTCAGCAGCACCGCCGTCTGTTTCGTCACAAAAAACAGGGCTATGGTGATCCCGGACATAGATAGGACAAGCCCCAGTGCCACCCGGCCAAACAGCCGCTTTACCGAGAGGTTTTGAAACTTCATTTTGCCTCGCCTCCCGTCCATTGATAGCCCATGCCGTAAACAGTCTTGATGTAGGGTGCGCCGCCGTTGGATTCGATCTTGCTGCGAATCCGGCTGATGGAGGTTGTCAGGGTGTGTTCGTCCACAAACCTCTCGTCTATATCCCACAGCTTTTCCAAAAGCTGCCCACGGGTCAGCACTTGCCGGGGATTTTTGCGGAACAGGTTCAGCATTTTATACTCCATCGGGGATAGGGTCAGGGGCTTGCCGTTTAAGGAAGCCGTCTGCTCCGAGAAGTCCAGAAACAGCCGCCCGTCGTCGTAAATGTCCTTGGCCGGTTTGTGGTGTTCCAGCATGGCGAACATGGCTTTGATTTTTCGCTGCAAGGCCCCGATCACAAAGGGCTTTGTGATGTAGTCCACCGCCCCCACCTCATAACCCCGTATCTGGTCGCTCTCCTGATCGTTGGCGGTTAGGAAAATCACGATGGTGTCCGGGTGCTGGGGCTTTATCAGCTTGCACAGCTCAAAACCGTTGCCGTCCGGCAGGTTGATGTCCAGCAGCACTAAATCAAATTCCCGCTGGCGGATGGCTTCGGCTGCGGTTCTGGCATTTAGGGCAGAAGTTACGCCGTAGCCGTCTGCGGTCAGGTTATAGGCCAACATCTTATTCAAAAAACTGTCGTCCTCGACAATTAAAATCTGCTTCATATCCTCACTTCCTTTGCTTTTTGCAGATAGTATAACAGGCAAATGTCCGAGAATTGTTACAAGGACAAATATATTTATCATTTTACAGCTTTTTTATGTGTACTGCAATTTTATAAAAGAAAGGACAGCAGTATCATCAAATTGCTGTCCTTGCGGTTTATTATAGCTGGTAGTGTATAAGCGTGGGTTCATCATATTTGGTGTGGTATCTTTAACTATGGGAAACTCCGGTAGGACACGCAGTAACTGCGAGCACACGATATCCGTCCTTTATATCGTTTGAAATTTCTTCTTCCACTTCTTCCGGGAATTTTTCACTTTCCTTCTCATTGATTAGACGCAGATATTCTTCTTTTGTCTTTGCATTCAAAAGATTATTTTTAAACTCCGGATCCATTAAAATCACAGACAATCTTGAAAGAGCTTCCAGATGCAGATCACTTCCCTCCGCCGGCGCCGCAATCATGAAAAATACATCAGACGGCTCGCCATCCATTGCTTCATAATCCACTCCTTCCGGAACTGTCATAGATGCCAGTCCTGCCTTTGTTACCGCCGAATTTTTTGAATGGGGAATTGCAATTCCTCCTCCAATTCCTGTTGTTCCACTAGCTTCTCTGGAAAGAATCCCCTGCTTGTACTCTTCCCGATCTTCAATGTTTCCTCCTTTCACCATTAAATCCACCAGATGGTCAATGGCTTCTTCTTTCGTATGAACCTTGACACCCAAATCAATGGTTGCTTCTTGCAATAACTCTGTAATCTTCATACAACGTCTCCTCTTTTTCTTTCTAAAACAGTCAAATTCAACCATATTTTTTATATTTTATCATATTTTTAGCCAAAGTCAATCAAAAAAAACCATTTTCTTTCATTTTTGCAAAAATCTTTTATATAATATACTTTTAGAACCAAGCATTTTTATAATATCAGGAAAGTGAAAACTTTCCTGTGTTATAAAAAAAGTATGTACAAAAAAATATTGTACATACCACACTCTTCTATTATTCAAAAAACAACATATATAACCCTATCAAAAGCATGAAAGCTCCCAAAACGCCTTTAAATACTTTTCCTGTCTTATCCGCCGCACTTCCCTCCAGTCGGTTTGCAAAGCCTACAGAGGTTCCTGCAGCCACAATCATGATTCCATGGCCAACAGAATAACAAAATAAAAGCAGTGCGCCCAAGATATAATTTCCGCTTTGCGCCGAAATTGTCAAAAGCATTAAAATCACCGGTGCTGCGCAGTGGGAAGAAAAAATTCCTCCGATCATCCCTATGAAGAAAGCTCCAATAAATCCCTGTTTTCCATTTCCCCCAATTTTATGGATATGCGGAATCACATGGATCACGCCCCACATCTGCAGCGCCATCAAAAGCATCAATGCTCCGAGAATCATATGAAGAATTTCCGAATGTCCAATCACATGTCCAACTGCCGATGCGAGAAATCCAAGACATATAAAAGTCAGAGCCGCCCCCGCCGCAAATGTCAAAGACAGCAAAAATGCTTTTTTATTATCTTGAATCTCATCACCATCTGCTGTGACATATCCTGTGATCAATGGAATATTCGATAACGCACATGGTGTCAGAGAAGTAAAGATTCCGGCAATTAGGGCAAAGAGAGGACCGATCCAAAGATTTCCCTGTATCATCTGAGTTATATTTCTTGCAAGTGTTTCTAACATAATAACCGCCTTCTTTTCTATTTTAGATTCTAAAGGTCTATTTTACTCACTTTTGAAACAATATGCAACTACAACTTCATATATTCCATTAAGATCTTTTCTCATTTGCTCTCGTTCAAATTTCCCCTGAAGATATTCTACCTTTAAGAAGCACTCATCTGGTATTCTAATCTTATTCGATCTGCAATTACTGCGATAAAGGCAGAATTGGTTGGCCGATCATGCCCAGAATACACAAAAGAACCAAAAATCTCCCCTAAAAGTTCTTGATTCCCTCGATTCCATGCAACATCAATGGCATGCCGAATTGCACGTTCTACACTGCTTGAAGTTGTTTTATGTTCCTTTGCAATTGCAGGATATAATAGCTTTGTGATGTAATTTACCATGTTGCTATCTTCCACTGCCATTACAATTCCCGACCTTAAATACTGATATCCTTTAATATGCGCGGGAATTCCTAAATCACGCGTTAGTAAACTTACGTCTCTCCGAATGTCATTGGCTTCACAAAAATTTCCTAAGCCGCAAGCTTTCTTGTCTCTCGTGTTCATCTGAATTTTGGCATGTGCAGTTCTTAACCGAATCAGTTGTTCCATTCTATGTAGAAGCATCGCTGGCTGAAATGGCTTCATCATGCAGTAATCTACTCCCATACCACATAAATATTCCATTAAATTCTGTGTTCCAATCGATGTCAGCGTAATAAAAAACGGAACTTTCTCATCCTCCAATTCTTCTTTGCATTTTTCAATGACACCAATTCCATCCAAGCCCGGAAGCATCAGATCAATAATCACGATATCCGGCTGTAAAAGAACAATATCACTAAGTGCTTGTACCCCATCGGTATCAGCGGACAGAACATCAAACTTCTCCGACAGTACATCTTCTAGCTGTACAATCTCATCTGAATTGCTATCCGCAATCAAAATACTGTAATTTTCATTCATATTCATACTCCTTTTCAAAATATGCCCCTTATTTTTAAATACCTCTACTATATCCTATTCTTAACGGGAGCAACTTGCAAGCTTTTTATTTATTTTTTTTATCTTTTAGAAGACTTTTTGCGTATAAATTCGACTTTTCGATTCATACAACAATAAATCTATATTCATCACTTTATATAAACTTAAGGACTATGATTCGATTTTGAAAATTAAAGCTCTTTCATTCCCCTCAAACTTCAGATTCAAAAGATACCGTTTCCAACTTTTAATTTCCGGTCTCAATGCTAATCTGGTTAAATTGATCTAAAAGATCATCGACCACCAAAGACTCCTTCTCTCTGCCTGCCTTATCTAAAATAGCCTTTCCCTGATGCATCATAAGCAGCCGATTGCCATATTCCACCGCATACCGGAGATTATGTGTCACCATAATGGTTGTCAAATTCTTTTCTTTTACAATTTTCCCCGTTAATTCCATAATTAATTCCGCCGTTTTCGGATCCAGCGCCGCTGTATGCTCATCAAGAATCAAAAATTGAATTGGCGTCATAGTTGTCATCAGCAATGCCATTGCCTGCCGCTGTCCCCCTGAAAGAGATCCGACCTTACTGTCCATCATATTTTCCAGTCCAAGCCCTAGCTGGCTTAACATTTCCCGATAGGCATGGATTCTTTTTTTATTGGTTCCAAACCCTAAATCAAAACGTTTTCCTTTGTTGTCCGCCAGGGACATATTCTCAAGAATTGTCATTGACGGACAAGTTCCCATTGCAGGATTTTGATAAACTCTTCCAATCTTTTTCTGCCGGATATATTCTTTTTGCCGAGTAATATTTTCTCCATTTAACAAAATACTCCCGGACTCCGGTTCCAGACTGCCGCAAATCAAATTCAACAGTGAGGTCTTCCCGGAACCGTTGCTCCCAATCACAGAGACAAAATCTCCCTCATTTATTTTCAGCTGAAAATCCTGAAATAGACAGACTTCATTTACAGTTCCGATATTATAATATTTATCAATATGCTTTAATTCAATCATGCTTTCACCTTCTTTTTTCGATCCATACTAAGAATTAAAATAATCAGGAATAATGCAGCCGTAATCATTTTCAAATCCGTCGCGGGCAAACCAATCTCAATGGCAATGGCAACACATGCTTTGTAGATCACAGATCCGATTACAACAGCTGTGGTTGCTTTTATAAAATTTCTTTTAAATACATTGGTTCCGATAATCACACTGGCAAGTCCAATGACAATGGTACCGGTTCCCATGGAAATCTCGAAAAATCTCTGCTGCTGACACATAACACTGCCTGAGAGCGCAACCAGACCATTGGAAATTGCCAACCCAATAATTTTCACAATTCCGCTGTCTTTTGCCAAAGCCGTTACAAGCGCCGGATTATCACCGACAGCTCGAAGAAGGTACCCTGACTTTGTCTTTAAATAAAGATCCAGCAATATTTTTGCAAGAATCATAACAATAAAAATAAGAAGGACCGTCTTATACGGAGACAGAGTCTCCGGAAACAGGCGATTGATCAAATCATTGTCAAAAATAGAGTGATAATGAAACAATGGCACATTGGCAACCCCTCCCACAATGCGCAGATTGAGTGTATACAGTGCTGTCATCACAATAATTCCAGACAACAGATCTCTCACTTTAAATTTTACATGAATCACGCCTGTCACCGTACCTGCCAGAGCACCGGCTGCTACAGATGCCAATAACGCCAGCCAAGGACTTTTCCCGGAGGATAACATCACTGTCGTAATTGCCGCTCCAAGAGGAAAGGTACTGTCTACGGATAAATCCGGAAAATCCAAGATTTTATAAGTTATATACACGCCCAAAGCCATGATTGCATAAATAAATCCCTGCTCAAGTACGCCGATGATTAATTGTTCCATAATTTCTTCTATCTCCTAATTATTTTTCTGGCTGTGAAATCTGATCAAACGTTTGTTTTGCTTGTTTTTTCACATTTTCATTGATGGTCATCCCGATTTTTTTTGCCGCTGCAGTATTCAAAATAACGTCTCCGTCGTTAAATGTCTCAAATTTCATATCCTTTGCCTCTGCCTCGCCTTTTAAAATCTTTGCAGCCATTTTCCCGGTTTGTTCACCTAATTTTATGAAATCAATTCCAACACTTGCCACACATCCTAATTTTACCTGTTCCACTTCAGAACCAAACACCGGAATCTTTGCCTTGTTGGCTTTTTCTAAATAAGTCTGCATATTACTGACAACCAGATTATCTGTTAAATTCGTAATACAGTCAACCTTCTTGATCAGACTGTCTGCAGCCATTGGCATATCTGCGGAAGCTGTAATCCCCTGAGTAATAATCTGAAAGCCATACTGGTCTGCAACTTTTTCATAAGCTTCAATTCCAGCCTTGGAATTTGCTTCATTTGTACTATACAAAATTCCGACTTTTTTTGCCTTCGGCATCATCTGACGAATCAGCTTTAACTGTTTGTCTGCCAAAACCATATCCGATGTTCCTGTAATATTTCCAATATTTTTCCCATCCTCATCAACAAATCCCGCTGCTTTCGGTGAAGTCACCGCTGTATATACCACCGGCGTATCACTATCCTTGACTGCATTGTAGGCACTCTGGGCACTTGGTGTTGCAATGGCACAAATCATATCAAAATCTTTTGACGCATAACTTGACGCAATCTGATTATCTGTCGCTGTATCCGCCTGAGAATTCTTATACGTAATTTCCAGATTTTCCCCTTCTTTGATTCCCTGCTTCTCAAGCCCCTGCAAAAAGCCTTTCCGACAGTTGTCAAGAGAACCATGCTCTGCAAATTGAATCATTCCAAGCTTATAAGTTTTTTTCCCACTGTCTTTTGCTCCTTTGCTTTGACATCCTGTCACCATGGCCATCGCCAACATTACACTCACTCCTGCTGCTAACACTCTTTTCATCATTCTCATCGTTTGATCTCCTTTTCTGTTCTTGTTGTTCTTCCACAAATAATCAATAGAAAAAAAGAAAAGCCCCAAGCATCTCTGCTTGAGGCGAAATATCCGCGGTACCACTCAAATTGACATAACTATGTCCACTTCCTATCATATACTAACATATATGCCCTTTCTGATAACGGGTCGGGTGCCCGGTGATCCCTACTCATCTTCAAAATCACCCTCGAAAGTCCATTCAGCAGAGAAATCATACTGCAATCCCACCATCTGCAGCTCTCTTTGAATCCTTCTGTTTCTGCCTACTACTCTTTCTCAACGGTTTCTTTTCTATTTGTCTAAGATCATAATACTTTTCATTTCAATTGTCAAGAACTATTTGTAAAAAGAATGTCCCTGATAGGTGAATAATCTGGTTAAAGAAGATTCAAACCATGAAACATTCCTTGGATTCGCCATGGTTTTTTCTACAAAATATAAGGCGCCTTCCGAATAATCTGCTCCCTCCAAAGCCTTTGTGACACTGATTTTCGTACTTTTTGTAATCGTTACGGAATCATATCGTCCGTCTGCGGTCGGAGAAAACTGCACTTTCCCATTTTCTCTTTGGAAGACAACACCTTCAATGGTATCCGGAAATTCCTCTGATCGGACTCTGTTTAAAATAACATTGGCAACTAAAATCTTACTTTTTTGGTCTTTTCCCGTTGCCTCCGCTTCCACAATCCGTTCTAAGACCGCACGTTCTCTCTGTGTGACAATATGATCTGTTTCCGGAATATACACAGGTTTTTCTTTCATGTGCTTTTCCAGATCAATTTTTGCCATCAGCTGTGCCTGCAAAAGGTACTCTCTTTGTTCTTTTAAAAGTCTCGTCTGCACCAGATGTTCCACTTTGACATTGGTCTCCTTGGGCAGCTGCAGAAATTCACTGGCACAGACTTTTTGTCCAAAGCTGCAGATCCCGATGGAACACACAATGGCTGCAATTTCTATCTTTTTCTTCAATGTTACATACGCTCCTTTGATATAGTGTATGCATTTGAGAAAAAAATATTCTTACAAAATCTTTAAGTATTCTAACTTTTCCATTACCCAAAGGAAACAAGCCCGTCAGATGACGAGCTTGGATTTTACTTCTCTTTCTTCTTAATCAAAATATTCTTCCGGAACAAGTGATAATGCCTCTTCATCTGCAATAATCGTTACATCCGGATGGAATTTTAAAATGGAACCCGGAACCTGAGGCGTTACCGGTCCGCAAATGGAATCTCTCAAAGCTTTTGCTTTTCCTTCTCCACTGACAACGACCAGCAATTTTCTGGATCTTAAAATGGTTCCAATTCCCATACTGTAAGCTTGTCTCGGCACGTCGTCTGCAGAATCAAAAAATCTTTTATTTGCCTCAATGGTGCTTTCTTTTAAATCCACACAATGTGTTTCATCCATAAAAATATCTCCCGGCTCATTAAATCCGATATGTCCATTATGTCCCATTCCGAGAAGCTGGAGATCGACAGTTCCCAAAGATTTCACCTGCGCTTCATATCTTGCAGATTCTGCCTCACTGTCTAAGTTCATGCCATCTGGAAGATAAGTATTATCAGGATTAATATTTACTTTATCAAAAAGATATTCATGCATAAAATAATCATAGCTTTGCTCTTTATCCTTAGAAAGCCCTTTGTACTCATCCAAGTTCACCGTTGTAACCTTGGAAAAATCCAAGTCTCCCTGTTCATATTTTTTTACCAGTTCATCATAAGTTCCAATCGGAGAAGAACCTGTCGCAAGACCAAGAATACATTCTGGTTTTAATGTCACAAGAGCACCGATAATGTTTGCTGCTTTTTTGCTCATTTCTTCATAATTCTTTGTTTTAATAATTTTCATTTTTTTCTCCTTTTAACGCTTTGACAGTGTAATTATGCATGGTTTCTTTGCTGCCCTTATCTTGTTCCAGATAATAAGAATAAATAAGATCCAGCATTATTAAAATCGGAAACTGCGGTGAAATGACATTTCCATGATCTAAATACTTTCTCGACGGAATCAATACCATCTCATCACAAATTTCCATATGATTTTCTCTGTTTTTCCCCGTAATCAGAATTGTCTCTGCTCCTCGTTTTTTTGCCTCCTGAAGAAAGTAAAGTACATCTTTTGACTCTCCGCTGATACTGATTCCAATCACCAGACATCCTTTTCTTTGAAAAACGGACTGCATCCGCATCAAATCCGGGTCCTGGACAGAATCAATGTCCACCCCAACCCTCATAAACCGAAGTTTCATCTCTCTGGCTGCCAGACCGGAACTCCCTCTGCCACAAACAAACACTCGTTTTGCCTGTCCCAGCTTTTCACAAATTCTGATCATCTGCTCTTCATTCAAAAGACTGTACGTCTTATTCAACAATTCTTGATACGTATTCAACACCTGTCTGGTGTGTCCTGTCATCTCCTGACTTTTCTCAACAAAGGATTCTTCATATTGATAAATAAATTCTCGATATCCCCGAAATCCGCATTTTTTTGAAAACCTTGATAAGGACGCCTCGGAAACATACAACCGCTTCGCAATTGCTTTTGCGGAAAAATCCAGCTTTTCCTGATTGTTCATAAAAAAATCTGCAATCGTTCTTTCCAAAACCGTAAAATTCTCATAATTCGATTCAATAATTGGAATCACCGATTTCACATAATACTCCATAAGACTTCCCTCTCAGCCGGTTTCTTACGATGGAATCGCATCTGCAAATGATTTGGTAATTAATTGCGGCCGCGTAATCGCAGAACCAACCACAACGCTATATGCTCCCAGTTCCAAGACTCGTCTTACTTTCTCCGGCGTATTGATATTGCCTTCTGCAATAACCGGATGCTCTGCCTTCTTTATCATATCTCTTATGATCTCAAAATCATCAGCCTCAATTCTTAAATTTCTGCTCTGCTTTGTATATCCCACCAAAGTCGTTCCAATAAAATCAAATCCCAGCTGATCTGCAAACACTGCTTCCTCCACTGTAGAACAATCTGCCATCCAAAGCTGGTCCGGATATTTTTCTTTGATTTCATGGAAAAATACATCCAGACTCTTTTTCCCCGGCCGTTCAGAAATCGTTGCATCCAATGCTATGATCTCCGGCTTTACTTCCATCAACTCATCAATCTCTTTCATTGTCGGAGTAATATATACGTCGCAGTCCTCATAATTTCTCTTGACAATGCCAATGACCGGAAGATCAACCTGAGATTTAATTTCCTTGATATCCTCCTTCGTGTTGGCGCGTATTCCGCTGGCGCCACCTTGTTTGGCTGCCAACGCCATTCTTCCCATAATAAAGGATGAATGCAGCGGCTCTTCTGGAAGAGCTTGACAAGATACAATTAACTTTCCTTTTATCTGTTCCATCTTTGGATTCATACGACTTCCTCCTTCTCTCACCTGTTCTTAATCTTTAGTATATCCTGTTTAAAATTATTTTCAATAGATTTTATTAATTTTGAAAGTTCTTTCATATCCAATCAAAAACTGTCGATTTCTTCCCTCTATATTGTATGTAATTTCAAAAACCCCAATCTGTCTTATTTTGACAGATTGGGGTTTTTAGATCCACCATCAGATCCTTCTACCTTTAACATTCGGTAGCCGACTCCGATATGCGTCTGAATATATTTTGGAGTGTTGGGTTCTTTTTCAATTTTTTTCCTCAAAGTCGCCATAAAAACTCTCAGCGACGCTATATCATTTTCCCAACTGCTCCCCCAAATTCGTTGTGTGATAAAAGTATGGGTCAATACTTTCCCGACATTTTTCGAGAGAAGACTTAGCAGCTTGTATTCAATCGGGGTTAAATGCAGCTCTTTTCCATCAAAATAAGCGCATCCCGCCGCATAATCAACCTGAAGCTTGCCGTTTGTAAAAACAGAAGATTCTTTCTCTGACTCCTTCTCCATAATCGCCAGGCGTCTCTGTGTGACACGAAGACGCGCCAACAATTCTTCCACTGAAAAGGGCTTGGTGAGATAGTCATCCGCTCCCGCATCCAGAGCATCTATCTTATCTGTGTCTTCACTTCGGGCGCTCAGAACGATCATCGGCATATTGGACCAAGTTCGTACTTTTTTAATAACTTCAATTCCATCCATGTCCGGCAGCCCAAGATCCAGCAAAACAATATCTGGATTGTGAGATGACGCCTCCAAAATTGCAGAAGTTCCATTTGCAGCTGTTAAATAACGATAGTCGTGAGCCTTCAAAGTCGTTGTAACTAAATTTTTCACAGACGCATCATCTTCCACAACTAAAATTAATGGTTTATTCATGTATTTGTACCTCCTCTGCCGGTAGTGTAAACGTAAATATCGTGCCATGCGGCTTATGATCAGACACCCAGATCCTTCCTCCGTGCGCATGTATTATAGACTTGCACAACGCCAGTCCAAGACCGAGACTTCTTCGACTATCTGCTATTTTATCAGCGCCGCTGTAGAACATATCAAAGATACGCGGTTTCCTTTCCTCTGAAATGCCATCCCCATCATCAGTCACCGATACTGCCACTTGATTTTTGCGTTTCATGGTCCGAATCACAATCCTTGATCCCTTCGGTGTATATTTAATGGCGTTATCCACGAGATTGATCACAACCTGAACGATCAGCTTCGCATCCATTTTTGCAAAAAGAAATTCCTGCTCATGTTCCACGACAATTTCATGCTCCACGCTTTTCCGATTGATATGGTGCAACGCCTCAACGATTACATCATCTATTAGATCATTGGTCATTCGCAGATTCAACTGTCCTCCTTCGATTCTTGTGACAGAGAGTAAGTTTTCCACTAAATTTATCAGCCACATGGAATCGTCATAGATATCTGTGTAAAGCTGCTTTCTTGTTGCCTCGTCAAAAGAAGTTTCATTGGAGAGTAAATTGCTGGCATTACCAGAAATTGAAGTTAGCGGCGTGCGCAGGTCATGAGAAATCGTGCGCAGAAGATTGGCCCGAAGCTGTTCATTTTTCGCAAGAATTTCCGCCTCCTTTTTCTCTCTGGCATTTTTTTCATTTTCCAGAGTCAATGCACATTCACCTAAAATCGACAAAAGAATTCCTTGTTCAAAGTCATCCAGCGGCTGTTTCTGAAGCGCAATTCCAATCACACCATAGATTCTGCTGTTTGTTCTCACAGACAAATACAGACATTTTACATCGGATAAAATATCTGTGAAAGCTCCTGCCTGTTTGTTATGTTTAAAAACCCAGGAGGCTGCCTTCTGCTCGTTTTCAGAACTGTAATTCTCCTGCACGCTGCCTTCCTGTACATAAAAAATATAAGGCTCTCCGAGGCTTTTTTCTTCTGCCAGATAAAAAATCACATCTTTTCCTAAAAGCCTCATGAGCTGATTTGCTGTCCTTTGAATAATTTCTTTCGGATCCTCTGCCTGCTGCAGCAACTGATTGGTCTCCAGCAACAGTTTCGTCCGATATGCAGATCGTGCAGCTTGTTTCGCCTGTTCCTTCATCCGCACTGCAAGAGTTCCGGTTAAAAAAGCAGCCATAAACATCACCACAAAAGTCACCGGATACCCCTGATCATAAGCATGTAACGTCAATTTAGGTTCTGTAAACAGAAAATTAAAAACCAAAACACTCACAACCGATGAGATTAAGCTGTAAATACGATATCTTGTGACAACCGATATGACCAAAACTCCAAAAACATAAACTGTAATAATATTTGATTCTGCAAACTCCAGACTCTGAAATAATTTTCCAATACAGCTTACAACCAGTATAATCCCAACACTCTTTAAAACATCTTCCAGTGAAACTGCAAGACGACTTTTCTTTTTTCTCACCCCATCCCCTCCTTCTGCTACTGATAAAATACCATATTTGCTTTTTATTTTCCACTTTACAAACTGTTTCTCTGATTTTTATTTTCTTTTCTGAGTTCCCAGATTAATTGTTTTCTGGCATCTCTTGTATTTTTTATTTCTAAAACTTCATCCAGTTTTTTCATTATCACATATCCAAAAAGAAAGATTCCGCACATTGCTGCCGCTAAAATTACATTTTCCATATGATCATACCCTTTTTTCCTTACACTTAACATATACGAAGTTCTATGTCACTTATCATAGCTTTCTTTTCATTAAGCTCGTATAAACAAATAAAAGGCTATCTTAAGATTGTATAAAGAAGCCTCTAAAATCCCACCATAACATAAAACAGAAAACTGATTATAGCAGTGCAAAGACACAGTATGGTCAAAATGCATACCGGTATTCCAATAAATACAAATAGCATTGCAACCAACGGATGATGAAAGAAAAATTCTCTTTCACTATCGCTGTATTGTACTTTTATTTTTTGAATTGCTTTTAAAATTGCCGTCATATCAAATCCCTCCTTCTGTTCTTAACTTAACATAAGGAGTATTAAAACGGAAAAAGAACTTAGAGAAAAAAATTAAGATCAAATAAAGCAAATAAGTCTGACTCAAAGTGTGCATCCCGTAAAGCGTTTTTATGATACAGGAAAGTAAAAACTTTCCTGTATCATAAAAAACCCTATTTTGCAACTGCAAAATAGGGTTTGCTTTAGTTGAACGATAAGCCGGGTTATGTCGTTGAATGGCCATCTGTCTCGACTTACTGTTGCCAGCAAGCTCATGCGACCCACCTGAGAACAAATCGGGCCGATTTATCGTTCTCCATTCGGTCTTGCTTCGGATGAGGTTTACATATGCCCTGCCTGTTACCAGCCAGGCGGTAAGCTCTTACCTTACCTTTCCACCCTTACCGGTTTGCACCGGCGGTTTATTTCTGTTGCACTAGCTTGAGGGTCACCCCTACCGGACGTTATCCGGCATCCTGCCCTGCGAAGCCCGGACTTTCCTCACCATCTCCCTTTCGTCTGAAATGGCGCGGCCACCTGTCCAACTAAACACGATTGATATCATATCACAAATCACGTCTCAAAACAACTCCCGCCGATAAATTCTCTTAAAAGTGAAGTCTTGGGAATATCCTCACTCTTAATATTTAAAAAGTACTCTAAAAATTTTAACAGCCGCTTTGCTTCCTGATATTCCGGACAATCTCTCGGAACTGCATATAATAAAGGCTCCGCATATTGTTTTAGCACTGCCAGTTCATAAATCTGTGCAGAATTAAACATGATATCCGCTTCTTCCTGATAAGGAAAAATATTTTCTTCTTCTCCTCTGCGCACAGAATCCCATCGGGAAATGGTGGAACAGGCATCGTTGCCCCTTGTCATAGCGTCCCGGACAATTCTGCGAAGCAATCTTCCGTCTGAGCTGGGAATCCGGTTATGCTCATCCAGATTGATCTGACTCAGGGCACTGACATAAATTTTATATTTGGATTTTTCCTCAATTCCCGCAGTCAACGCTCCGTTCAATCCGTGAATCCCCTCTAAAACCAAAACATCCTTCTCTCCGATTTGAAGTTCTTTTCCCCGATATTCCCGCTTCCCTGTGACAAAATTATAGGTCGGAAGAGAAATTTTTTTTCCTGCCAGCAGCTGATTTAAATGCTCTGATAACAATTCCACATCCAGAGACGCAATCGTCTCAAAATTATAATTTCCAAATTCATCCTTGGGCGACTGCTCCCGATCCAAAAAATAATCGTCCAGGGAAATCGGATGCGGTTTCAGTCCGGCAATCTCCAGTTGAATGGAAAGACGATGAGAAAATGTTGTTTTCCCGGAGGAAGACGGACCTGCAATTAAAATAACTCTCTTTTTTTCACTGACAATTTCATCTGCAATATCAGAAAGCACCTTTTCCTGCAGCCCTTCTTGAAGTAAAATCAAATGATTGATGTTTCCGGAAGTAATCTCCTCATTCAAAGCTCCCACTGTATCAACACCCATGGTCTTACTCCATTCTCTTGAACGCTGCATTGCCCGAAATAATTTGGGCTGAGGCTGAAAACGTACAATTTCTTCTGTCTGATTTCTTTTGGGAATTTGAAGTACCACACCGTGCTCGTAAACAGAAACCCAAAACTTTGGAATATATCCTGTGGACGGCGCCATGTATCCATAAAAATAATTTTCATATCCATCCAGTTCGTAAACATTGGTCTTTGATTCTCTGCGAAACTGCATCAATTTCTGCTTTTCTCTCAAGCCAATGGCCCCAAAATAGCGTTCCGCCCGATAAGTATCCATGGTTTTCTTGTGAATGGGAAGATTTGCTTTGCACAGTTCTTCCATTTTTTTCTGAATCGTTTCTGCAACTTCCTCCTTGACGGTTCTCTCATTTTTTGAAAATTCACAAAAAATACTGTTTCCAATGGAGTAATTAATGGCAATGTCTCTGGATGCTCCCTTTCCAAAAAGTTCCTCACATGCTTTTAAAAACATCATTGTAGCGGTCCGCTTATAAGCCATATATCCGGTTTGTTCCTTTAATGTCACAAAGCGAACATAGCTTCCATCTTCTACCTGAGCAAACAATTCCTTTAACTTTCCATTCATATACGCCAGAAGAATCATCGGCTCTCCGGCAACCTTCACCTGTTTTGCAAGCTCCGCCAAAGTTGTTCCATCCAAAACCTGATGGATTTTCTGATTTACGGTGACCTTTACCATAAGCTGTCACTTCCTTCTTTTAAAATATCTGATACGGACTCCCTATTTTATATGAAATGATTTCCAATTGTGGAATCCGTTTTTTTAGAAATTGTGTCATGTCATCAATAAAAACCTGTTCCAGACCATAATGCCCTGCATCAATTACACACAACCCCATATCCATTGCATCCAATCCCTCATGATGCCCGATATCTCCGGTAAGAAATAACTCTGCGCCTATATTCTTTACCACTTTTAACATACTTCTTCCAGATCCGGGGACAACGGCAATCTTTTTGATTTCTTCCTCTGGATTTCCAAAAATCATCACAGAGTCTAAGGAAAATGCGCTCTTGACTTTCCTGGCATACGCTTTCACCGATATGGCTTCTTTTAAAACCCCAAAAACTCCGATTCCTTTTCCCTGTGCTTTAGGATCAGAAGCGTCTGACGGCTCTACCGGACGTTCTGGCTTCAAGCCCAGACGCTCCGATACTTGATCGCACATACGGCAGACATCATAGTTGGTATGCATTCCATAACAGCATATGCCGTTTCCAATCAAAGTGAGAAGCTTTTTCTGCTGAAAATCATCGCTGGTGCATTTCTGAATCTTAGAAAAAAGAACCGGATGATGAGAAAGAATCAAATCTACTTTCTCTTTCACAGCTTTTTCCACAACTTGATTTGTAATATCCAAAACCACCATAATTTTTTGAATTTCCTGATTCTGATCTCCAATCAGAAATCCCGGATTATCCCAGCTTTCTGCAATCTCTACGGGAACCGCTGCTTCTAAAAGCTCAATGATTTCACTACATTTCATAATATCCCAATGCCTCCCTGATATCACCCAGTATTTCCTCTACCTGAAATCTTCGTTTTCTTATGTGATCCTTTGCATTATCTTCCAATTCTTTTTGAATGCGGCTGTACTTCTCATATTCCCGGTTCAAAAATTCCAACAGCACAGGATCTTTATTCCAGAGGAGCTCTGCCCCAAAACGGTAAAAGCACTCTTTTTCATAAGTCTGGGTTCCAAAAACAGCTCTCAAAACTACATAATATTTTCCGTCTTCCTCCAAAAATGCTTCCCGCAGAATCCGAAAATTTCGATCATGAAGGAAATGCCTCACCTTTTCCCAATGTGACTGTGGAGAAAGAATCAATTCCTTCACATCGAAAAGCTTGTCCCATCCGTTCTCCAAAATTCTCATCATCAGATCTCCGCCCATCCCTGCAATGACAATTGAATCAACTTCCCCTTGGGGAAGCTGATTCAATCCGTCTGAGAGAATGCATTGAACCTGTTCCTGTGCATGCTCCTCTAAAATATGTTGTTTTGCCCGCTTTAACGGCTGTGGATTTAAATCCATCGCAAAGGCCTTGGGGCATCTTCCTTTTTTCGTCAGATAGATCGGTATGTATCCATGATCTGTTCCTATATCTGCGAGACGATATCCATCTGTCACAAAAGAGGCAATCGTCTGCAATCGTTTTGATAATTCCATAGTTACACCCTAATCCAAGTAATCCTTTAACTTTCTGCTGCGGCTCGGATGTCTCAGCTTCCGAAGAGCTTTTGCCTCGATCTGACGAATTCGCTCTCTGGTCACATTAAATTCTTTTCCTACTTCCTCTAAAGTTCTGGCTCTGCTGTCATCTAATCCAAAGCGAAGTCTTAAAACCTTTTGCTCTCTTTCTGTTAATGTTCCGAGAACTTCATCCAGCTGCTCTTTCAACAAAGTAAATGCCGCGGCATCTGCGGGAACCGGCACATTTTCATCCTGAATAAAGTCTCCGAGATGACTGTCTTCTTCTTCTCCAATCGGTGTCTCCAAAGAAACCGGCTCCTGTGAAATCTTAAGAATTTCACGTACCCTCTCTACCGGAATATCCATCTCCTCTGCGATTTCTTCCGGGGATGGCTCCCTTCCAAGTTCCTGCAGCAGCTGTCTGGATACTCGGATTAATTTATTAATGGTCTCTACCATATGAACCGGAATCCGAATGGTTCTCGCCTGATCTGCAATTGCTCTCGTAATTGCCTGACGAATCCACCATGTCGCATAGGTACTGAATTTATATCCTTTACTGTAATCAAATTTCTCCACCGCTTTGATCAGACCCAGATTTCCTTCCTGAATCAAATCCAGAAACAGCATTCCACGCCCTACATACCGTTTTGCAATGCTGACAACTAAGCGCAGATTTGCCTCCGCCAGTTTTTTCTTGGCGGCATCTCCCTGTGCAAGATTTCCCCGTTGTTTTTTCAGCTGCTCCTTGATCTCTTTCTTTTCCTCTTCATCTTCCGTCTCGGAAAGCTGCTGATTTAATTTTGCAATTTCTTCTTCCGCCTTATTTCCATCTTCCATTTTCTGTGCCAGTTGGATTTCCTCATCCGCACTCAGAAGCGGTACTTTTCCAATTTCTTTCAAATACATTCTTACCGGATCTTCAATGCTGATGCCATCCGGGACGGTGATCTCTGTCTCGTCATCTAATGTTTCGTCCAAATCATCGTCATCATCTTCCACCGCTGCCAATGTCAAAACATCAATGCCGTTTTGCTTCAAATAGTCATAAATGGCCTCCATCATATCAGAGGTTAATTTCATTTCCTTAAAATATGACTCAATCTGCGCATACTCCAGAAAATTCTTATTCTTTTTTCCTAATTCCACCAAGCCTGCAAGTTTCTCAGTGAACTGTTCCATTGTACCTTCCATTCCTTCGTCCTTTCTTCTCTCTCCTATTTTAACCAACCTATAATGAAATATGCAGTTTTGAAAGACTGCCTTTTTCCTTGATTAGATCTTGCCATTTCAAAATATCATTTGTCGAATTCATCTGCTGTTCTATACTGTCTTCTTTCACTCGCCGTACAATATCCGTCAATGCTTTGCTGCGGTCTTGCGGCGAAGGACTCATCTCCAGCGTTGTATTAAATAATTCTGCAATTTTCTTCTGGTCTTCAAGGTCTGTATATTGATTTAAAATTTTCCCCGGAACAACCTTCTTCTCCTGTTCATACTGCGCAAACAAAAGCAGCGCAGCTCCATGGTAAACCGTTTCAAAAAAATCATCAGGACCTATGATCCCCTGAAGTTTCTCAAATAAAACCGGTTCATTGACCATCCATGTCAACAAAAGTTTCTGTGGTTTCTTTCTTTTTTCCTCTTTATCGTCCCTTTGCTGTATTTTTCGTTCTTCTCTTTGCCTCTCCTGTTCTTTTCGTGCGACTGCATATCCGGAAGTCCCATAATAATTTACCAGATCTTCAAAATCTCCAATCTCGACAAAATACTCTCTGGAAACTGCCTCAATATAATTTCTCCGCTCCAGCGGCTCCTCAATGGACGACAGCAGCTTTGCCGCCTCATGCTGAAATTTTGTGCGCTCCTCCGGATCTTCCTGTTGAAATCGTTTTGACAACACTCGAATTTGAAACATAAAGCTATTGACTGCCTTTTTAATCCGGTCATGAAGAGCCTCACTTCCAAGCCCTTTGAGAAACTCGTCCGGATCTTTATAGGGCGTCAAATCCAAGACCTTCACCGTCAGCCCCGCATCCTTTAAAATCGGAATTGCCCGAAGAATCGCTCTCTGTCCTGCATCATCACTGTCAAATGATAAAATAACATTTTCCGTATATCGTTTGAGAAGACTTCCATGTCCGCTGGTAAACGCAGTTCCGAGAGCTGCTACCGCATTGGTAAATCCTGCCTGATGCATGGCAATCACATCCATATATCCTTCGCATAAAATCAATTCATTTTTTCTGGAACTTCTCGCAAAATTCAATCCATAGAGGTTTCTGCTTTTATCAAACAACTTAGTTTCTCTGGAATTTAAATATTTCGGAGTTCCCTCTCCCATGACGCGCCCGCCGAATCCGATGACCCGATTGTTTACATCCATAATCGGAAACATAACACGATTCCAGAATTTATCGCTTCCTCCCCGTTTTTCATCAATCGTTACCAGCGCAGAATCTTTCAGTTCTTCATCCGTATACCCTTTTTTCTTTAAAAAGCGATAGAGGTCATCGTTATAAAGATCTGCGTATCCAAGTCCAAATTTTTTTATGGTTTCATCTGAAATACCACGATTCTTTAAATATGCAAGTCCCCTTTCACCTCTCCTGTGATGCAGGAGATAATAAAAATAATTTGCAGCAAGCTTATTCATCTCACGAAGCCTGGCTTTTTCATCCATTTGCCGCTTTGCTTCTTCATTCAGCTCTTCCTTGGGAAGAGTAATTCCTGCTCTCTCCGCCAGATATTTTAAAGCTTCCGGAAATGAAAAATTTTCATATTCCATCAGGAAAGTAAAAACATTTCCTCCGGCTCCGCACCCAAAACAATAATACATCTGCTTGTCCCTGCTCACAGAAAAAGAGGGGGATTTTTCGTTATGAAAAGGACATAGCCCAAAATAGGAACTGCCCTTTTTCTTAAGCGGCACATATGCAGAGATCAAATCTACAATATCATTGCGGCTGCGCACTTCCTCTATGATTTCTTCTCCGTAAATCAACCTTGTCCCTCCTTCAAATTTCCCTCTATCTATATTATTCTACATATTTTGTTCAATTCCTTTTTTATTTTATAAGAAATTCTACAGAACTTTTGCCGGCACTATTTTCAGTTCTTCTCACTTCCCATCCAAAACTTCGGAATAAAAATCTCTTTGTAGGCTTCCACGGCATAGTGGTCGGTCATCCCTGCAATATAATCGCAAACAATCTGTTCTTTTGTAGTATCCTGACCAATCTGACAGGTGAGATATGCAGGAAGTTCTTCCACGTGATGAAGATAATAATCATAGAGAGATTCTATAATATTATGAATCTTTTTTTCTTCTTTTTTCGTTGAAGGTTCCAGATAAACACGCTGAAATAAAAAATTTCTCAGTCCAAGCATGGCATCTCGTATTCTTTTTGACATGATAATATCGTTTACGCCTTGACTTTGTTTTATAATATCAAGAATCATGGTATTGATTCTTTCACGAAATGTGATGCCCAAAATCTCCGTATATTCTGCAGGCAGTTCTTCTTCTGACAGCACTTTCCCGCGAACCGCATCATCAATATCATGGTTGATGTATGCAATTTTATCAGCCAAACGAACCACCTTTCCCTCTAAAGTTGCCGGCTGGCTATGAATCGAATGATGTTCCATGCCATCCAAAACTTCCCATGTAAGATTTAATCCTTTTCCGTTTTTCTCAAGGTATTGTGCAACTCTCACACTTTGCTGACTGTGACGAAACCCATCGGGATTCATCTCATTGAGCACCCGCTCTCCGGCATGACCAAACGGCGTGTGCCCCAGATCGTGCCCCAATGCAATAGCCTCCGTCAACATTTCATTTAAATTTAAAGCCCGGGCAATGGTTCTGGCATTTTGAGAAACCTCCAACGTATGCGTCAGCCTTGTTCGATAGTGATCTCCCTTTGGTGATAAAAAAACCTGCGTCTTATCTTTGAGACGGCGAAAAGCCTTGCAATGGAGAATGCGATCCCGATCCCGCTGAAAGCAGGTCCGGATCACACACTCCATCTCAGGCTTTTTTCTTCCTTTTGTATTAACACTTTGCATTGCATAGGGGCTCAGCAGATTTCGTTCTTCTGCCTCCTGCTTTTCTCTGATATTCATAAAAGAACCTCCTATCCACCGATACGGCTGGTTCCGGTTGTTACAATCCGATCTTTGAAACTATGAGGGACTGACCGAAAGATCCGGCTCCGTCACCGAAATCGCATCCAAAGATATTTTCATAATCTCCTTAATTTCCGCTTCTGTCATTGACAGATATTCGGCAAGCTCCTCTACCGTTGGCTCCCTCCCAAGCTCTTTAGATAAATCTGTCGACGCTTCATCCAGACGATTGGCTTTTTTCGCCATCTGTTCTCCGACACTGTCAGAACCTTTCTGAATGGCAATTGCATCCAGCATAGAATTTTCAATGGCATTCCCTGCATGCAGCAAAAATTCCTCCTCATCGCAGCCGGTATAAATTGCCATCGCTTCCAGAAGACCGATATTCCCCTCCTGCACGAGATCTGCAAACAGCAGACCTTTTCCTGCATGCCTTCGGGCAATTTCAAGCACCGTCGGAAGCAGACAGGAAATCACATCATCACCATTTTCTTCTCCCTGAATCCATCGGCGAATGCATTCCCTTTTCCCTTTTTCATCCGGCAAATCCAGCTTCGACAATTCTTCTTCATAGAAACGAATCACACCCTGCTCTTCTTCTTTTAAGACCTCTTTCTCCTCGGACGCTAAAAAAGCTTCTGCGCCGGTTACACGGATTCCTGCCTCCTGAAAGCTTGCAACTAACAAGTTCTCTGCTTCTTCCTTTAACTGATATTCACTAAAATAATCCAGCAATTCTTCTTTGGCAATCTGATTTCCGTTGGTCTTTGCAACTGCCAAAATTTCCTGCATACTTTTTAAAAACAGCTCTTTATTCATGCAATCTCTCCTTATTTTACAAACGCGAAATAAGCAATTACTAAAATACCAAGAACGATTCGATAAACACCAAACACCTTAAAATCGTTCTTTTTAATATATCCAAGCAGGAATTTAATTGCCGCAATGGATACCAAGAATGACACCAGCATTCCTGTAATTAACACGGCAGCTTCTGTTCCGGTAAAATGAAAACCAAATTTTACAATCTTTAACAGGCTGGCTCCGAACATTACGGGAATTCCTAAGAAAAATGAAAATTCTGCTGACACCGTTCTGGAACATCCCAGCAATATTCCTCCGAGAATCGTAGCACCGGATCTTGAAGTCCCCGGTATCAAAGAAAGGATTTGAAAGACACCGATCCCGATTGCCATGGGATAGGACAGCCGATTCAAATCATCCATTGTCCTTCTGCGCTGTCTCTGATTTCGATTTTCAATTACAAGAAACAATACACCGTAAATAATCAGAGTTGCTGCCACAACCGGAGGATTATAAAAATGCTCATCCAGCCAGTCGTTTAATGGAATTCCAATCACTGCCGCCGGAAAGACAGCCAGAATTACCTTGCTCCATAAAACCATAGTGTCGCTTTTCTCTCTCCGATCTTTCTTTGGAGAAAATGGATTCAGCTTATGAAAATATAAGACCACAACAGCCATAATCGCGCCCAGCTGAATTACAACATTAAACATTTCCATAAACGAATCCGACATATTCAGCTGAATAAATTCATCTGCCAAAATCAAATGACCCGTACTGCTGATCGGAAGCCATTCCGTAATTCCCTCCACAATTCCCAAAATCATTGTTTTCAAAAATAATAAAATATCCATCTTCATCTCCTGTCATACTTTATATGCTCCCCGAATACAGATCAGGGTGTTTAGGAATTCCTAAGCACCCTGTGTTGATCTCTAAGCTTCTGTTTCTTCAATCTCTTCATCTTCATCATCGCCGAGAATCTTAACTTTCTCCTGATACAGCTCTTCTACCGCGGTAGACAATGGCTTAGATCCGTCCCGTTCTTCCACCAAAGCCATATCCCCTCCGATAATCTGTCTGGCCCGCTTTGCACTGGCAAGCACTACGGAATAACGGCTGGATATTACCTTTTCATCTTCACTTTCTCCATTGATTACTTTCATTAATTCTGTATATGATGGATGTAACATAATCATTCCTCCTATAAATCTTTCAATTCTTTTTTGGTTGTTTCTATAAAATCAAGATTATTCTCAAGCAGACATTCTTTTGCCTGAACAATCGCATGAACACGATCCACACACTCGTCGAGATCATCATTTACAACAATATAATCATATTTTGTCATATCCTCAGATTCTTCTTTGGCGCGTTGGATCCGTTTATGTATTACTTCTTCCGATTCCGTTCCTCTTCCAATCAAACGTTCTTTAATTGCAGCGGCGCTCGGCGCCGTAATAAAAATCAACAATGCATCCTGATACTGCCGTTTGATGTGAAACGCCCCCTGCACTTCAATCTCTAAAATCACATGATGTCCGGCTGCAAGTTCCTCTTCCACAAACTTTCGCGGCGTACCATAATAGTTTTCAACATATTTGGCATATTCAATAAATCCATTGTAATCAATGAGATTTTTAAATTCTTCTTCTGACTTAAAAAAGTATTCTTTTCCATGAACTTCCCCTTCTCTGGGCGCTCTGGTCGTTGCAGAAATCGAAAGACTATATCCATATTTTTCTACTAATTTTTTTGCTACCGTACCTTTTCCTACGCCGGAAAATCCAGACAGCACCAGCAGTGAACCTTTTTTTCCCATGCTTTATCCCTTCTTATTCTATATTCTGAATCTGTTCCCTAACTTTCTCAACATTGGTTTTTAATTCAATGGCATGATCGGATACTGCCACATCATTTGACTTCGATAATATGGTATTTGCCTCACGATTCATCTCCTGTGCCATAAAATCCAGCTTTCTTCCAATGCTTCCTTCTTCTCTCAGAACATCTCTCATAGACGCAATATGGCTCTTTAAACGTACAATTTCCTCATCTACTGCAATTTTATCCGCATACAATGCCACTTCTGCCACAATGCGATTTTCCTCAATGGAGGAATCCTCCAGAAATTCCTTTACCTTTTCCTGGAGTTTTATTCTATATTCTGCAATGATCTCCGGTGAACGCTGCTCAATAAAATCTACATCTTCTTCCATCTGTGAAAGTTTTTGTAAAAGATCCATTCTCAGATTCTCTCCTTCAATGGTTCTTGTCTCCACAAATTGTTCCGCAGATTCTCTCAGCGCCTTTTCTAATAATTCCCACCAGATTTCCTCATCCTGCTGCACTTCCTCAATAGAGACCACTTCCGGATATCCGGCAAGACTCTCCGCGCTTACCTGAATCTCAACCCCAAAGTCTTCCTGCATTCTGCGAAAAACTTCCATATATTCTGCCGCCATTGCCCGATTATAATGAAGTCCTACCGCGGTCTCTGATAAATCTTCGTAAGATACAAAAATATCCACCTTTCCGCGATTGGCATATTCTTTCATAATATTGCGAATCTTTGCCTCAAACATAGCAAACTTTTTTGGAAGCTTTAACGAAATATCACAATATCTGTGATTTACCGATTTCATCTCTACGGTTACTTTCTGATTTTGAGAATTGGACACTTCTCCATGCCCAAAACCTGTCATGCTCCTAATCATAAATCTATCCTTTTCCATCCTGTTGCTCTGTCATTTACAGGTTCTATTTTTTCAAATCTTATTTATTATACGCGAATCTATGTACTTCGTCAATGTTTTCCGCCAAAAACCAACGTTACTTCTGCCGTTTTACCAATACCTTCTGCAGACATTCCAGATAATGAAGAATCATGCCCTGTTTCAAAGAAACAAAATATCCTAGATCCAATTCTTCATATTTAAAATGTTTTATGCCTCCCGTCTGTGCCCTCTCCCAAAACCGCATCACTTCCTCAAATGACATAAAATAGCACGCATGACGACTTGTAAAATAAATTAAAAGAAAGCTGACCCCTCCCTGCTCTTCAAATTGACGCATAAATTCAATTTGATGTTCATGAATATTTTGAAGCGGAAAAATATCTTTGGCACATTCCTTTGCATCAAAACATATGGGAACTCCCTGCACCACTCCAATATAATCTACAGTACTTTTTTGGTCAAAATAAGCAAGCGTAATGTGCCTTGTGGCTTTGTCAAATCGAACCGGTTTAATGGATGTGGGAATTTTCTGTACCAACGCCAGCTTTTGCTGTCTGTACTTTTCATTGGTATAATTCACCAGTTCCTCTAAAACGGAACCCCGCAGCCCCTTTGTATTCCATTGATCCATTATATTCTCCCTAACAATCCTTCCTTTATTTTTTGAAACCGCTCAGGAAGAGGCGCTTCGATCACTTTTCCCGACAATTCACGGCACATGTTCATGTTTTGTGGAAACACCACCTTCCGACAGTGAAGAAGCTGATCCTTCAGTCCAAATTGCTGTTTTACTTTTTGATTCAACTGCCGGTCCCCGTATTTAAAATCTCCAACCAAAGGATGTCCGATGCTTGCAAGGTGCGCCCGAATCTGGTGGGTTTTCCCCGTAATCAGTTTGACCCGAAGCAGCGTAAATCCCTTATGAAACAGGATCGGTTCATAAAATGTCTCGATTTTATTGCCCTGCCCGTGCTTTTCTGAAGAAATTCTTACTTTATTTAATTTATCATCTTTCACTAAATACCCCGAAATACTTTGCGACTCTCGGATGCACCCCTTCACAATGCATTCATAATATTTATCAATGGTTCGATCTTTGAGCATAGAGGAAATCGTCTGAAGACCTTCTATGGTAATCCCACAAAGAATAATGCCCGTAGTATTGCGGTCCAAACGATTACAAATGGATGGCTGTACAACCTGCAGCTCTTTTTGCGTCAAAAGGCCTTTGGAGAGCACATAAGGAATGATTTGATCATTGATGGAAAGATCGTCTGGTTTCGATTTCTGAGACAACACGCCCCACGGTTTGTTTATAATCAAAACGTTCTGATCTTCATAAAGAATATCCAATTTGATTTTCTGTTTCTCAACTATTTTTTCTTCTCGAAATTTTTCTATCGTTTCTTCTGATAAATAAACAGAAATCAGATCTCCGACAGAAAGTTTCTCATTTCCTGACGCTTTCTTGGCGTTTAACTTAATGTTTTTTTTCCGAAGCATTTTATAGACAAAACTCTTTGGTGCCTGATTTAAATATTTCATCAGAAGTTTATCCAGACGCTGTCCTTTTTCTTTCTCTGTGATTTTTATTTCTCTCATTTTAGACCCTATCCAACGATTCTTACAATCCACTCTGCCGGGATGATCTTGCATAAAATTCTCACTGCCTTCATTGTCCATCCATAAACAGAAATGCTTTGCTTATTCCTTCCGTCCTTCAAAGCTTTTTTCACAACCTTTTGTGGATCAGCCATAACTAATTTTTTATAAAATTTCATTTCTTCATGGACATAAGCCCGATGAAAAAAAGCTGTATCCACCGGTCCCGGACAAACTGCAGTTACATGAATCCCTCTGGATTTTACCTCCCGTCTCAATGCCATTGCAAAACTCAAAACATAGGATTTGCTTGCAGCATAGACCGCAAATCCCGGCTGGGGCGCAAAAGCCGCCGCTGAGGCAAACTGATAGATATAAGATCCTTTCCCCAAATAAGGCAGCATCAGATGTGTTATTCTTGTAAGTGCTCTGCAATTTACATCAATCATCTCACAAATTTCATTTTCTCCCAGCGTTTGAAATTTCCCGGAAATTCCCACCCCCGAAGCATTAACTAAAATTCCCACTCTGACCTGTTCCTCTTTGAGTGTTTGCTTTAAAATCTCAAAACTGGAATCTTCTCTTAAATCTAAAAAAAACGGGCGAAGTTTCTTGTAGGGAATTTCCTTTTGAAGTTCACGAATCGCTTCTTTTTTTCTGGCAATCACCCAAATTTCTTCTAAAATCGGGTATTTTTCTGCAATTTGACAAGCAAATGCTCTTCCCATACCGGAGGATGCTCCGGTTACCACTGCAATTTTCTTCATTTCCCAGCCTTTCCTCTCAACCTAATTTCCGATAAGTTCCGTTTAATACATCGAAATAGTCGTCAATATAATAATCCGCAATCTGTAATTTTTCCTCCATTGCCTCCTTGGAATACCGGTCATTTACGGCACAAACGGTCATCCCGGCACGCTTTCCTGCCAGCATACCATAGGGGATATCTTCAAAAACCAGAGTCTCCTCCGGCTTTGCGCCAATGGCCTCGGCGGCATAAAGGTATACATCCGGCTGCGGTTTCCCCCGCTGCACTTCGTCTGAGGTACATATATCATCAAATGCATCCAAAATTCCTCTGGATTCTAAACACGCTTTTGTCAGTTCCCTGGAATTACTGGTTGCAATTCCCAGTTTCATATTTCTCCCCTTCAAAAGTGTGAGAAATTCCCTTACTCCTCGTTTCAATGGAATTTCGTGTATATAAAGCTCTGCCGCCATTTGATTCCACGTATCCATGATTTCCTCTGTACTCAAAGGCAGCTCAAAATGCTCTTTGAAATAAACTGCCGTTTCATGAAAACTGTACCCTTCCAGCTTATCATTTAGTCCTTTGGGTACTTTAAGACCGTATTGTCCAAGAAAACGCAGATCAATTTCTCTCCATATCCACATAGAATCTACTAACGTTCCATCCAGATCAAAGATCACCGATGTCTTATTTTTCAACATGTTCCGACTCCTTTAATTGGTTGATTTCTTCTTTTGTCAGTGCGCGGTACCCGCCGATCGGGAGCTGTTCATCCAGACAAAGCATTCCCATCGACAACCGTTTCAAATATAATACCCGGCTGCCAACCGCAGCCACCATCCGTTTTACTTGATGAAATTTCCCCTCTGTAATCGTAATGAGAACTTCTGATTCCGCTTCTCCAGCTGTTAAAATTTCAAGTTCTGCTTCTCTGGCAGTTTCACCATTTCCAATGGAAATTCCCTGTCGAAATGCGTTCTTCGCCGTTTCCGGGATTTTCCCTGCAACTTTTGCATAATAAACTTTTGTCACATGCTTTCTCGGAGACAACAACTCATGGGCAAGCTGTCCGTCGTCGGTCAGCAAAAGAAGACCTTCCGTATCTTTATCCAGACGGCCTACCGGAAATAACCGGTCTTTCCACGGCTCTGAAATCAAGTCCAAAACTGTTGAGTCCCGGGAATCCTTGGTTGCCGATACCACACCTGCCGGTTTATGTAGCATAAGATAATGAAATTCTTCAAAAAGCAGTCGATGATCGTCATAGAAAATCAGATCTCGGGCAGCATCCACTTTACATTCCGGCTTCCTTTCCTCTTGTCCATTGACCGTCACATGTCCCTTTTTGATCTGTTCCTTTGCTTCTCTCCTTGAAAGATTCAGACTTTCACACAGAAATTTATCCAAGCGTATTTTCTTTCCCATTACAGCCATCTCCAACTGGATGCATATTTATTTTTCATTTTTCCTTTTTGAATTTTTGCCCATCCCAGAGGAAACTCCTTTGTGCCAATCAAATGAATCCCCTCTGTCTCTGTCTCTGCCTGGAGAGTTTCACATTTCAAATATCGAATTGCATCTTCTTTGGCATCCAACGATACATATGGTGTAAATTCATCGGGGAAAAGCGCTGCCGCAAGAGACTGACTCGGTTCAAACCGCCCTTTTTTCATTTCTCCTAAAAACAGCCCTTTTCTTAATACACGAACCCCTCTCAATTCCGGTAAATCCACCGGTAAATAAAATAACTTTCCCTGATGCTCTCTCACATGCTCCCAATGAATTTCCATCTTGCATTTTTGAAAAAATTCTTCCGTTTCCACTGTAAGCTTCGGTTTTCTGACCTTTTCCACGGAAAAAGAAGGTTCCTTTCCTTCCGCTTTTTTTAACAGCGCAAGAAAATGCCCCTCCCCCTTTATTTTATGTGGCCAGAGCCGAATACAATTTTTTATTTCCGGTCTTTGATGCAGCGCCCATTCCGGGTGTCCGCAGTCAAACCCTTCACACATTTTCATAGGTACAAGAGAGAGATCTTCATTTTTTTCCAATAAATATTCTATAACCTGTTCATTTTCTTCCGGGGAAAAGGTACAGGTAGAATACAATAGCATTCCCCCTGGCCGCAAAAGCTTCACCGCATCCTCTACAATCTCTTTTTGAAGCTTTGCATATGGTTCGCTTCCCTTTTGCTGCCAATTCTTAATTTCCTGATTTCCTTTTCGGAACATTCCTTCGCCGGAGCACGGAGCATCCACTAAAATTTTATCAAAATATCCGGTCAGGGAAGGCACTAAAAATCTTGCTTCCGTACAAAGCACCACACTGTTTCGGATTCCGAACATCTCAAGATTGCGAATCAGAGCTTTGGTTCTTGAAATACTTACATCATTGGAAAACAAAACTCCCTGTCCCCTGAGCTTTGCCCCAAGTTCCGTCGATTTTCCTCCCGGAGCCGCACATAGATCCAAAACTCTGTCTCCCGGCTCTACCGGGAGATAAGCTGCCGGAGTCATAGCACTTGGCTCCTGAATATAATATAATCCTGCATGATAGTATGGATGCTTGGAAGGCTTTTCCTCCCGATCTACATAAAATCCATTCTCCGTCCATGGAACCTTCGTCACATGGAAAGGACATATTTTCAAAAACTCTTCCACTGTAATTTTTAAGGTATTCACTCGAATCCCATAAAACGCAAGATCCTCTAAATGTTGTTCATATTCTGCAAAATCATCGCCCAACAGACGTCTCATCTTCTCTTCAAATTGTATTGGTAACTTCATATATCTCCTAAGAAATGCTCTGTGCACGATAACCTTCCGCTATAATATCCAGCTGTTTGTTAAAGTGCTCTAAGCGCTCCATATCTCCTGTTTCATATATTTTATAAAATTCATCCTGAATCTTAATCACTTCATGCTTATTGGCAACTTTATAAAGATTCTGCATGGTATGGAGAATCTCAGACACAAGATTTGATTTTTTGCGAAATGAGTTCTGTGCATCCATAATCTCATCCCGAACACTTGACATTTCATGATCCAAAACATCAATTGCATCCGATGCCGCAAGAAGTTTATCCGTTACATGGGACGGAATATTACCTTTGTATTTGTATTGGAGGGAATGCTCCACTGTTGCCCAAAAGTTCATGGCAAGTGTGCGGATTTGGATCTCTGCCTGAATTTTCTTCGCTCCGTAAATCGTATTGACTTCATAATAAATAATCACATGGTAACTTCGATATCCACTGTCTTTGGACTGGGAAATATAGTCTTTCCGACTTTTAATTTCCATATCAGACCGTCCCTCGATTATTTCCAATACTTTATCAATATCTTCCACAAATTGACAGATCAATCGTACCCCCGCAATATCTTCCAATTCAGCTTCCACATTATTTACATTAATTTTTTTTCGTTGCATTTTATCTAAAATGCTCGAAATGGTTTTGACTCTCCCGTCCACCTGCTCAATTGGCGAATATCTTCCTGCTCCGCGATATTCCTGAATAATATGGCGGAATTTAAGAATTAATTCATCAACTGCCAATTCATATGGGGTAAGTATTTCTCTCCACAATTGTAATTCCATATGTACCTCCTGTACTTATCTTTTCATTATAGCATATTTTTGCCAAAAAAAATAGCCAACTTCTATTGTATGCCAAGGAAGCTGACTATATTCCAAAAATCCTATTTTACTAAAATTACCATTGAAGAAGTATGGACCCCCAAGTCAATCCACCGCCGAATCCACTGAGCACAATGTTATCACCTGAACTGAGCATTCCTTTTTTATTCATCTCATCCAATAAAATCGGAATAGTTGCTGAGGACGTATTGGCACACCGATCTACATTGATCGGGAACTTTTCCATAGGTTCTTTTAACCGTTTTGCAGCAGATTCAATAATCCGCCGATTTGCCTGATGAAGGACATAGTATTTGATTTCATCCTTCTTTACCCCTGCCGATTTTAACACCTGATCAATGCTCTTCGGCACCGTTCTCACTGCAAATTTAAACACTTCCTGACCATCCATCATGACTTGTTTCATCGGTTCCTGATCCTGAACAAGGAAATTATTTAGGTGACGTTCATCACATGTTAAAACATCTCCTTTTCCCCCGTCAGAACCTGCATCAATATAAATTTTTCTTGAATCATCCGCTTCCACGATCACACAGCCTGCACCGTCGCCAAACAAGACACTGGTACTGCGGTCGTTCCAGTCAAGAATCTTGGATAACGTCTCAACCCCCATCACCAGCATTTTCTTTCCCATTCCTGCTTTCGCATAGGCAATCGCTGTATTCAGACCGTATACAAAACCGGAACATGCTGCATTCAAATCCATGCAGACTGCATGAACTGCTCCGATTTCCTTTTGCAGTTCACAGGAAGTACTTGGAGTTGCATGATCTCCCGACAAAGTAGCCACAAAAATATGATCCAGCTCTTCCGGCATGACGCCTGCATTCTCCAACGCAATCTTTGCCGCTTTGACTGCCATGGAAGTGGTTGTATCCTGAACCGATATATGTCTACTACGAATACCGGTTCTTGATGAAATCCATTCATCGCTTGTTTCCATCACTTTTGCAAGATCGTCATTGGTCACTAATTTTTCCGGAAGATAACTTCCTGTTCCTAATATTTTTACAGCCATAATTACTCCATTTATCTTAATCGTTTCTCTCTGTTTTACCGTTTTTGCTGACATTCTTTGTCTATCAAAGTATATTCTTTTTTTATAGATTTGTCAACAATCTCAAATAATGATGCAAACCAGTCCTCCATTACTTTCATTTACAATTTTCTCCATAGTATCCTGCAGTTTTTGCTGGCTCTCTTCTGTCATTTTCAAAGCTTTGCTCTGCATTCCATCCCCGACAAGCTGCTCCAGTGTTTTTCCGAAAATGTTCACATCCCACATGCTCTCTCCGGGTTCTCCAGATCCCTTTTCGATATATTCCATCAGATCTTTTGCCTGATATTCCTCCCCCACAATTGGAGCAATTTCCGTTGAAATATTTGCACGAATCATATGGATGGACGGAGCACTCGCTTTAATTTTTACACCATATTTATTTCCATGTTTGACAATTCTCGGCTCTTCCAAGATTATATCCTCTTTTGTCGGCGTCACAACGCCATACCCTCTCTGCTTCACTGCATTCAAAGCCTCTCCAACCTCCTCATACTCTTTTTTCTTCTGTGCCAGTTCCCGCATGATTTTAATAAACTCATATTCATTTTGAATCTGAAATCCAATGGTATCGCTTAAAAATTCATAATAATACGAGTCATCCACCGTTACCTGTATGGTTACCTCTCCTGTATCCATTGCAACCGTATCTAATTTCCAGTTTTTTATGTACCCATGATCTGTCTCTGTCTCATTTTTTTCATAAACATCTTTCATGGTTGACTTCTGATTGATAATTTCCCTTGCAGTTTCCAGCAATTCCTTTTTCAGGGGATGTTCTTTTGATAAAGTTTCCGTCCATCTCGGAACATAAAACCCAATGGATGAAATTGGGAATTCCATCAATACACTTTTCAGAATGAAATACACATCTTCTTTTTTCAGCTGCTCCAAATTCATGGGCAAAACCTTTGTATGATATTGCTCCTCTTTTTCTCTTGCCAGATTTTTTGTTTCTTCTGAGTACGGATGTACTGTGTTCAGAAGTACAACAAATGGCTTTTTTAACGTCTTTAATTGATGAATGGTCTCCATCTCCGGTTTCTCATATTGTTTTGCCTCAATTTCACCAAACGATCCGTCACAAGTTACAACCACGCCAATCGTGGAGTGTTCTGTAATAACTTTTTTCGTTCCGATCGCCGCCGCTTTGGTAAAAGGAATTTCATAATCAAACCACGGGGTCTTTACCAGTCTTTCTTCTTCCCCTTCCATGTGCCCTGTTGCTCCATCTACCATATACCCAACACAGTCAATCAGGCGGACGCTTAAATCGATTTCGTCTTCCACCTGAATGGAAACTGCTTCATTTGGAACAAACTTCGGTTCCGTTGTCATAATGGTTTTACCGCTTGAGGACTGTGGAAGTTCATCATTGGCACGATTCCTCTCATGATCATCTTCCATATTGGGAAGCACCATAAGATTCATAAAACGTTTGATAAAAGTACTTTTTCCCGTCCGAACCGGTCCCACAACGCCGATGTAAATTTCTCCGTTGGTTCTTGCTTTCATATCCTTATATACATTAAATTGATCCATAACATCCTCCTTGGATAGACTGTTAAAGTATATGCAGGAGCAAATTTAAATATGCGGATCATTTTATTTTATGATCTTCTTTGTTGCACAATTCTATCAATTCATTAGCAATCTCTACATTTGTTATTAATGATGTAATCAGCTCATTCTTAACCGCAACATAAATACTTTCCACTTTTTCTTGTTCTGTGGCGATACAAATAACTTCTGGTATTTCTAATAATTCATCCAATTCAATCCCGATCAGCTGTTTATTCCAGTTGCACTCTATTAACTTTCCTTCATTGTCATAATAATTATAAGAAATATCACCCTTGATCATATCCATATTTTTCTCTTCTTGTCCGGACTCCAAAAGATAGTTTTCGGTCAGTTCAAAATATTGCCGCGCATTTCCAACTCCTACAATTGCAATATCGGCATTCCTCGCTTTGTCCAAAACATTCTTTATAAAGTGTTGTTTCATTAAAATTTCCCTTGCCATTATACTATCTACCATAATCGGCGCATGAAGCTGTTCACTTTTTGCTCCGGAATTATGTGCAAAATACTTGCATACATTATTTGCTTGAATCTCCCAACGCTCTTCCCCTAATCCTCCTGACATGGGAACAAACACCGTCCCGGTTAAAGGGAACGATGTTGTAAAATTCAGTGCTATTTCTCTTGTCATTCTTCCTGCTGCAACCGCAATATATTTCGCTTTAGATATTTTTCTTGCCAAATATTTACTGGTTTCAACAGCTATTTTTTTACGTGGAGCTCTGCTATTGAATGTATCAACAATAAAGACGTCATTTATTCCAAAAAGCTGTTCGATCTTTTTTTCCAACCCGCGATGAGGATACAGGTTTTTATCTTTAATCGTTATTTCTACAATTCCTTCTTTGCGAGCTTTTATCAGAAGCTTCGAAACCAAAGAACGACTCATACACATTTTTTTTGCGATTTGCTGCTGTGTTAATTGTTCATCATAATACATATGTGCAATTTCTATCATAACTCGAACATCTTCTGTACCACTCATTTTTCTCTCCTAAATTCTCTGAAAAACTCTCATAGCCCGTTGAACATCTTCTTTCAATCGATCTGTTGCATATAACGACATCTGATCGTAAAAGAAAGGATGATCCTGTTTCCAATATTCACTTGATGCCTGTCCGGCAGTAGTATTCATATAGGTATAGTAATTCACCTTGCAAATCCCATTTTCAATTGCCACCTTATAGTCTGCATCCGAAACACCTGATCCCCCGTGCATGACCAATGGTATTTTTATAGTATTCCTGATTTTCTTCACTCTGTCAAGATCTAATTCAGGTTCTGTTAAATATACACCATGCGTTGTTCCAAACGCAATTGCCAGACAATCAACATTTGTCTCATCAACAAATTTTTTTGCCATATCCGGATCTGTATAAATATCATCAAAATTTTCATAATCTTCTTGCTGATCCTGCACCGATCCTTCCCCCACAACTAATTTTGAAGTAAATACATGTCCAAGTTCAGCTTCTACACTCACACCTGCTGCGTGTGCAATTTTTACGATTTCTTTTGTTTCTTTCATATTTGTTTCAAAATCTTTCGCAGATGCATCATACATAACAGACGTAAACCCAAGGCGAATCGCCTGTACACATCGCTCAAAACTGCTTCCGTGATCCAGATGTACCGCAACCGGCACTTTTGCCCTTTTGGCGTAGTACAAAAGAATCGGCCCAATCTCATCTAGACTTATAATATCATCATGACTTTGAGCATGTTGTAAGATTACCGGACAATTTAATTCTTCCGCTGCTTTTATTGTCCCGCGAATCGCCTCTAACGTTGTTCCATTAAATGCTCCTACTGCTTTTTTCTGTTTTTTCGCATCTTCTAATAATTCTTTTAATGTAACTAACATATACTATCTCCTTTTCTGCTATTTTGTTAAATCTACGTTAAAGTGATTCAATAAGATTTTCTCTGCTTCTGCATTCCAACATCCCTGATGATTTTTACAGGAAGCTGCTAATTTTTCAAACAATGGATCTTCTTTTCCTAATTCTTCAAAATCATCAATTGCTGTTAATGGCAGGTTAATCTGAGTGTAAATCATTTTCTTTCCACCCGGAATCTTTGGAAGATTCAAGGTGGCATCAATCGCACTCTCTAATCCACCAATATGCGTTACCATAACTGTTGGCTGAATAATTCCCTCCTCCATCAAACGGAGTGTATCGATCAAGTCATCTTTTGTACTTCCTGTAAACCCCACTGTATGTGTTCTTGAATAATGTACATTATAAAAATTAATACTTGCAGATAATTCTTTATCAATAGGTCCTGCAAAGAAATTCAGGCAGCCATCCTCTGCAAGTAATTGATCTGCTTCTTCAATCAATGCTTGAACCGGTGCATATACAAATACATCGTCAAATCCATGACCATTTGTTAGTTCCATTAAATTTTCAATTAATTTCTCGTCTTTTCCATTTACAAATTTCAATTGCTTATTATATGTATTTCTTGGAATTAATACTTTCTCTGCTCGAGCTAATCGTTCCTCAGTGACATCAACCGCTACGATCATTCTTGCTCCATCCTTCATCTGAAGTCCATAATCAACACATTCTAACCCCATTGGTCCACATGCCCCCAAAACAATCTGGTAACCGTCTTTTTTTACTTCCATCGTATGTTCATGGTTTTGTTTTGATGTGTGATACATTCTTCTATATCCGGCAGCTATGCACGCAGCAGGTTCTGATAATGATGCCTCGAAGAAGGAGTCTCCTTCAAATGGTATTAAACAATCCAGTTCCATAACTTCTTTGGGAAGAATGCTGTATGTACTATCCCCACCACAAAATTCATAATAATATCCCGGAGTTAGTGTTTTTCCATGATAATTCATATCCGGTTGAATTGTAAATTTCATTCCTTCTTTGTATTTTTCTTTCCACTGTTCCCCAACCTTAACAATAATTCCTGACATCTCATGCCCTACGATCGCAGGATGATTTTTTAAATCCCTGGATGCTCGTTTATGTTTTTCTCCCTGCTGACACAACTTATATGTAGACATACACACACTATCCGTAATGATCTTTACAAGAATTTCATCATCCTTTAATTCCGGAAGATCAAATGTATCCAATCTTAAATCCTTAACTCCATATAAACGAATTGCCTTTGTTTTCATGTTTGCACCTCTTTCTGTACTGCTTCTTGTTGCTATGTACTTAAAATATCTTTCTGAAAATTTTTTGTCAATCTTTTGATTTACATTGGAACAAATGACATATTTTCAGCAACTTGTTTTATTTCCAATACATCTTTTTGTAGAATATGTTCCAATATACCCATTTTCATTGACTTATTTCATCCATTATCGCTAAAATAAGTCCAACATTTGATGAATTTTTAGTAGAAAGGAGGAAATTAGTGGTTTTGATTTATGAAGTTAATTAACAGTCAACAGGCTCTTGCTCTTACATCTACTTTAGAACAAAGAGCCACTTAACTATGATCTTTTAAATATTTAGGAGGATTATCTATGAATTTTGTTGTAAAAATCGCAGAGGGATTCACCGGTATTGTTTCTGCCGGCGGCACAAATTTGGTTTCTTTAATCACCGGTATCTTGCCAAATGTATTAGTTTTGTTAACTTTCATTAATGCCTTAATCAGTCTGGTCGGTGAAGAAAAGGTTATGAATTTCTCTAAAAAATTAACCCGATTTCGTCTTCTAAGATATACATTGCTTCCCGTTATGGCTATGTTTTTCCTTACAAACCCAATGGCATACACCATTGGTCGATTTGTAGAAGAGGAAGAAAAACCTGCTTTTATTGATTCGGCTTTTTCAATTGCACATCCTTTGACCGGTCTGTTTCCTCATGCCAACCCCGCGGAATTATTTGTATGGACAGGAATTGCTTCAGGTATTACCACACTCGGTCAGTCAACGACACCGTTAGCCGTCCGTTATCTTCTTGTTGGTATTATTGTCATTTTTATTCGTGGAAACATCACTGAGTTTGTCACAAGAAAATTAATGAATCGTGAAAAAAAACAAAAATAGGAGGATGTACATATGAAAAAGCCAGTTGTTAAAATTACTCGTGGAACAAACGGATGGGGTGGTCCCCTTACCATCAGTGAAACTTCTACTCAAAAGGTCGTCGCATCAGTAACCGGTGGAACAATTCATCCTTTAGCCCAAAAGATTGCAGATCTTTTAGAGGTTCCTGTTGTTGATGCATTTAATAATAAAGTAGAGCCTGAAACTATGATCATTGCGGTTGTTGATTGTGGCGGAACCCTTCGTTGTGGTGTATATCCTAAAATGGGTGTCAAAACCATTGATATCCATCCGATTTCACCATCCGGTCCGCTCGCGAAATATATCACACAGGAGAATTTTGTATCCGGAGTAAAAGAAGAAAATGTCTTTCTGGATGACGAAGCAGATGCTGCAGTACCTACAGAAAGCAAAGTCTCAGAAGAATCCTCTCATATTTCTTCACAGTCAGATCCCCACACTCCTTTGAAAGAAAACAATCAGAAAGGAATTGTCGGCTTTATGACGTCCATCGGACGTGGAATCGGAAGTATTGTCAATGTTTTTTATCAGGCGGGTCGTGATACTTTAGACGTTGTATTGAAGAACATACTTCCATTTATGATCTTTGTCAGCATCATTGTTGGTATCATTAATTACTCCGGTATTGGAAATGTTCTGGCAAATACCATTAAACCTCTTGCCGGAAGTCTTCCGGGATTGCTCGCATTGTCTGTTTTTTGTGCAATTCCTTTTTTATCGCCTGTCCTCGGACCAGGCGCTGTAATTGCTCAGGTCATCGGAGTTCTTTTAGGTGTCGAAATCGGAAAAGGTACAATTCCTTTGGCATATTCTCTGCCTGCCCTATTCGCTATTAACTCACAAGTTGGATGTGACTTTGTCCCTGTTGCGTTAACCCTGGCAGAAGCTGAAGATGATACAGTAAATTACGGAGTTCCGGCAATGTTATTTTCCAGACTTATCACCGGACCAATCGCCGTACTCATTGCTTTTGCTCTGAGCTTTGGAATGTACTAAAAAATATATCTTAATTTTTCTGCAAGAATGAAATAAAGAAAGACCAGAATCAGCAAATTGTGAAACTGGTCTTTTTGGTTTTCTCTTTTTTGGTTTTTCTATTTTTCCCCGAAAAATAACTTTTTCGCTCCCTCTACCGGCATATCTTTTCCTGTAAATAGCTTAAAAGAAGCGATTCCCTGCCACAATAACATTCCTTTTCCCGGAATTGCAACACATCCATGCTCTTTTGCTTCTCTTAACAATCTGGTCTCTTCCGGATTATATACTGCATCCGCTACAACCAGTCCTTCATGAAACATGGAGGTATCTGTGATCACAGTCGTATCTTCTTTCGGTTTCATTCCAAGCATCGTTCCGTTCACCAAAATGTCTGCCTCATCAAGTCTTTCACGCATCACTTCTTTCGCATCCAAATCATACAATTCAATCTTACATGCCGAAACCTTCTCGCGAACTTTTTCATGAAGTTTCTCAGCTCTCTCAAAGAAAGAATCTCTCGGATTAAACACCGTGATAGATTTTGCTCCGTCCAGCGCACACTGTACCAAAATAGCCGTAGCAGCTCCCCCCGCACCAAATAATACAAGATTTTTGTTTTCAACGCTAACCCCATGATCCTTTAAATTGGCAACAAAACCTTCCCCGTCTGTAATATGTCCATACAGCTTTCCATTCCGATTCACAATGGTGTTGACAGCCCCAATCAACTCAGAAGCCGGGGACAGTTCATCCATATTTTGCGCTGCCGCCGTTTTATCCGGCATGGTTACATTACATCCTTGTATATCCAAAAGACGCATTGTTTTCACAAAATCTGCCACCTGATCCTCTTTAATATCAAATGCCAGATAAGCCCCGTCGACTCCGCATGCTTTCAGTCCGAAATTCTGCAGCGCCGGGGATGCAGAATGTGCCACCGGTGATCCGATCACCGAAAATAATTTTGTTGTTCCTGTAATTCTTTCTTCCATTTGTCTCTTCTCCTATCTATTTTCCAGTTCATCATCTAGTATAAATTTTCTGACACTCAGGAGCGCAGAATATCCTGAATCAATTCTCTCTCATCCATATGATATTTTACACCTTTGATCTCCTGATAATCCTCATGTCCTTTTCCAGCTAAAATAACAATATCTCCCTTTTGCGCATGTTCCATGCAATAGCGGATGGCTTCTTTCCGATCCGGAATCGTGACATATTCTCCCGGACCTTTCTGCACACCGACTAAAATATCATTGATAATATCCATCGGCTCTTCGTTTCTCGGATTATCAGAAGTAACAACGGTCAAATCCGCAAGGTTTGAAGAAACCTCACCCATCTCATAACGTCTTGCCCTGGCGCGATTCCCCCCGCAGCCAAACAGACAATAAATCTTATTTGGTTCATATTTCCGAATCGTTGTTAAAAGGCTCTCAAGACTCATGGCATTATGCGCATAATCAATCATCAGCGTATACTCTCCCGGAGTCTTTATAATCTCCAGCCGTCCCTTGACCTGAATGGTATTTAGAGCAGAAAGAACATCCTCTTGTCGGATTGCCATATGACGACATAACGAAATGGCTGCCAACGAATTATAGACAGTAAAATCCCCCGGAATATCCACATGGACATTATACTCCTGTTTTCCCTTCAAATCATACGATACGCCAAGATACCCCGGTTCTTGTATTCTTCTGATATGTTCTGCGTAAACATCATTGGAGGAACTCATACCATATGTTTCAATCTGACAGGTATGATCTTTGATAATCCGCTCAACATAATCATCATCTCCGTTGACAATTCCCTGTTTGCACTGCTGAAACAAAAGACTTTTGCAGTGAATATAGTCATCCATATCTTTATGTTCGTTTTCTCCGATATGATCTTCCGCCAGGTTTGTGAAAATTCCATAATCAAAGGTAAAACCACTGCATCGATGCAGCATCAGCCCCTGAGAGGAGACCTCCATAACAACATTCTGAATTCCCGCATCTGCCATTTTTCGGAAAGACTCTTGAATCACATAGGATTCAGGTGTGGTATTCACAGAAGGAATTCTTTCATCTCCAATGATGGTTTCAATGGTTCCAATCAAACCGGTGCGCTGCTTTGCATGTTCTAAAACTGCCTGTATCATATAAGTTGTCGTAGTTTTTCCTTTGGTTCCCGTAATGCCAATGGTCGTCAGTTCTTCTGCCGGATACCCAAAATAAGCCGCCGACATTTCTGCCAGAGCAAGTCTTGTGTTCTGTACTCGAATCACCGTGATTCCTTCCGGCACCGCTGCTTCTTTTTCTACAACCAGCGCTGCTGCCCCCTGTTCGGCTGCCTGAGCCGCAAACTCATGACCATCAAATGCAGCCCCGGAAATACATACAAACACACTGTTTTTTTCTATTTTTCTGGAATCATATACTAACGTCGAAATTGTAGTTTCCACGGTTCCCTGCACAAGAGAATACTCCAAACGCTCCAATAAATCTTTTAAAATCATGATCTTTCTCCCTTTTTCTCTGCTTGCCTCTTTTCCCTATCGGATTGTCTCCGGAAGCTCGATCTCTCCATCAAAAACCTTTGTGGCTGGTCCGGTCATAAAAATCGTATGTTTCTCCCGATCATATTCAATTTCCAGATCTCCTCCAAGAAGATGTACAAGAACTTTACTGCCTGTTTTATGATTTAAATAAGAAGCATATGCACTGGCACACGCGCCGGTTCCACAGGCAAGAGTCTCTCCGGATCCGCGCTCCCACACCCGCATCTTAATAGTGTGATCATCCACTACTTCCACAAATTCTGTATTCACCCGGTCCGGAAACATCGGATGATTTTCAAACTTTGGTCCAAGTTTTTCAAGATTTAAATCATCCACGGAATCTACAAATACAACTCCATGAGGATTTCCCATGGAAATACAGGTAATGCGATAAGACTTATCATCCACAATCACCGGCTGATCAATGATTTCCGAAAGATCATCATAAATCGCCGGAATCTTTGCCGCTTCCGTCACCGGCGCTTCCATATCAACTTTCACCAGAACTACTTTCCCATCTTCTACTGTGAGCTCCAGTTCCTTCATGCCGCCTTTTGTCTCAATTACAATTCTTTCTTTATCTGTCAGCCCATAATCATAAACATATTTTGCAATACAGCGCACACCATTGCCGCACATCGCTCCCTCGGATCCATCAGAATTATACATCTCCATCCGAAAATCTCCTTGATCTGACGGACAAATACAAATCATTCCGTCAGAACCAACGCCAAAATGCCGGTCACTGACAAATTCTGCTGCCTTACTCTTATCTTTAATTGTCTCTTCAAAACAATTTACATATACGTAGTCATTTCCACAACCGTGCATCTTTGTAAATTTCATGGAATCACTCCTTTTTGATTTTTTACTATTTTATCATAATAAAGTACAAATTGTACAGAAATTTATAGAATCAATAATTTCTGTACTAGTCCTATCAGAAAAAAAGGCTGTGAAAAAGTAACAACTCTTTCACAGCACTCAAATCAATGAATATTTCCAATCTTAACTTTTACGCTTCCAGAAGTTTTTCCACTCCTGCTTTCATAACACAGACACAAAACAATTCCATTGCCTGCTGCAGTTCTTCTACAGTCGGATAACTTGGGGCAATCCTTAAATTGCTGTCCTGCGGATCCTGCTGCAGCGGATAGGTCGCTCCCGCACCGGTCAAAACAACCCCTGCTTCTTTTGCAAGACGCACAACTTCCTTTGCGCATCCCGGAAGAACGTCAACGGATACAAAATATCCCCCCTTCGGACGTTCCCATGAGATTAATTCACTGCCGCCTAATTTTTCCTCCAGAGTATTGAGCACCGTCTCAAATTTCGGTCTCATACTTTCTGCCAATTTTTTCATGTGACTGCGGACACCCTCTGCATTCCGGAAAAACTGTACATGACGAAGCTGATTGATTTTATCAAATCCAATGGTCTGAGCTCCCATAATTTTTTTAATTTCCGAAATGTTTTCTTCACTTGCGGCAACCATAGATACTCCGCCGCCCGGAAAAGAAATCTTAGATGTGGAAAAGAAATAATACGGGCGATTTGGATTTCCTGCTTTTTCACATTCTTTTAAAATATCCTTTACTTCCACATCTTCAAATACCCAGTGAACACCATATGCATTATCCCAGAAAATTTTAAAATCCTTCGCAGCAGTCTTCATAGATGCCAGACGACTCACAGTTTCATCACTGTAACAGATTCCCTGAGGATTGGAATACTTCGGAACACACCAGATTCCTTTGATTGAGGCGTCCTCCGCCACAAGCTGTTCCACCTGATCCATATCCGGACCTGAACTTGTCATTTTTATCGGAATCAATTCCATTCCCAACGTTTCACTAATGGTAAAGTGACGATCATATCCAGGACTCGGACAGAGAAATTTCACTTTTTCCAGCTGTCCCCATGGTTTTTCTCCCATAGTTCCAAAGACATACAATCGCATCATCGCATCAAACATCAGATTCAGACTGGCATTTCCTCCTACAATCAGCTGCTGTGCCGGAATATCCAGCAATTCGCTAAAGAGCTGCTTCATCTCGGGAATTCCATCTAATACGCCATAGTTGCGGACATCCATCCCTGCTTCCGTATGATAATCTTCCATAGCTTCCAACATCTGATTGCTGTAATCAATTTGGCTCGGCGCCGGTTTTCCTCTTGACATATCCAAAGACAAATTTTTATTTTTCCATTCCCCATATTTTTTATCAATTTCTGCCTTCAGTGCCTGCAATTCTTCCTTTGATTTTGATTTCCATGATTCCATCGTCACCATTCCTCCATTATTCTTGTCTCTTTAATCTTCTTTCTCCCATTCCAGGCTATGATACTCTTTTTTACGTTCCCTCAGCAAAAGATTCATAACCTCCTCTTTTGGATCGGCATGTTCAAAAAGTACGCGATTCACAGATTCCACAATCGGCACGGAAACACCGCATTTTTTTGCAAGTCCCAAAGCTGCTTTGGCTGAATATACACCTTCCACTACCATCTTTACTTCTTTCATTGCCTCATCTGCCGTCATTCCTTTTCCCATCAAATATCCCGCCTTGCGGTTACGGCTGTGTACACTGGTACAGGTTACAATCAAATCTCCCACACCGGTCAGGCCTGAAAATGTCTCCGGTTTTCCTCCCAACGCAACTCCAAGGCGAGATAATTCCGCAATTCCTCTTGTCATCAAAGCTGCCTTGGTATTATCTCCATATCCAAGACCATCGGTGGTTCCCGCCGCCAATGCTATGACATTTTTCAAAGCTCCGCCAAGCTCGATTCCTATAATATCAGGATTGGTGTACACACGAAATACCTGATTCATAAATACATCCTGCAGCATCTCCGCAACTTCTTTTTTCTTTGAACCTACAACCACCGTCGTTGGAATTCCTCTTCCCACTTCCTCTGCATGGCTCGGTCCGGATAATACACACACTTCAGAATTCGGAATCTCTTCCTCAATAATTTCCGTTAAGGTCTTATAGGTTACATCCTCAATTCCTTTTGCCACATTGACAATCACCTGTCCTGGTTCCACAAAGGGAGCCATCTGCTTTGCCACAGAACGGACCACCGGAGAAGGAACTGCCATTACAACCACATCTTTTCCTTTCAATGCAGCTGCGAGATCTGCCTCAATTTTCACATTTTCCGGAAGCTTGACCCCCGGGAGTTTCTCTTCCTGCTCCCGTTTGTTTTGAAGCATTTCAATTTCATGGGGATCATGTGTCCATAATGAAACATCATGTCCATTATTTCCCAATAATACAGATAGCGCGCTTCCCCAGCTTCCTGCGCCAATAACGCTGATTTTCTTCATAGATTCCTCCTTAACGTTTTACTTTCTGACCCAATTTGTTTTCAGTACCATGCATCAGGCGGTCAATGTTGGCACGATGGCGCCAGATTGCCATACCTGTAAAAACGCAGCCGACAGCCACAAGCTTCCAGTCCTGCGGATGATTAAAATATAAAATAAACGGAATAATCAGCACCATGCAGATGGACCCCAGAGATACATATTTTGAAATCGCTGTAATCACTCCGAAAACCAACGCACACAAAAGCCCTAACTGCCAATGAAACGCAAAAATCACCCCGCCGGTAGTTGCAATTCCTTTCCCTCCCTTAAAACCAAGATAAAACGGAAAATTATGCCCCAAGACTACGGCAAATCCTGTCAGCAGCCATAAATAGGCTTCCCCTTCCACATGAAACGCGGGCATAATTATGTAACGGGCCAAATTAACTGCAATCAGCCCTTTTGCTGCATCTCCGAGAAATGTTATGACCGCCGCTCCCGTTCCGAGGGTTCTAAGAGTATTTGTAGTACCGGAATTCCCGCTTCCGTATTCTCTGATATCAATGTGATTCAGCCGCCCCACAAAATAGCCTGTCTGAAAACAGCCAAAAAAATATCCGACAATCATACAAACAGCAATACAAAGCGCCATTATTTTTCCTTCCTTTCCCTTGCAATAATATGAATCGGTGTTCCCCGGAATCCAAAAGTATTCCGAATTTGATTTTCCAAATATCTGGTATAGGAAAAATGCATTAACTGACGGTCATTGATAAATACAACAAACGTCGGCGGCTTCACCGAAACCTGTGTAATATAATAAAGCTTTAATCTGCGTCCTTTGTCAGACGGAGGCTGTTTCATTGCAACAGCCTCCGCCAAAATCTCATTTAGCACGCCTGTCTGCACTCTTAATGCATGGTTTTCGATCACCATATCCAGAACATCAAAAATTTTCGAGAGACGCTGCCCGGTTTTTGCTGAAACAAATACCAGCTCTGCATAAGACATATAAGCCAGCACTTCTCTCACTTTATTTGTATATTTGTAAATTGTCTTATCATTTTTTTCAATCAGATCCCATTTATTAACTGCAATGATCATGCCTTTTCCACGCTCATGGGCAATTCCCGCAATTTTGGCATCCTGTTCTGTAATTCCCTCTTCTGCATCAATAACTAATACTGCAATATCACATCGTTCTACTGCTGCGACCGTACGAATTACGCTGTAGCGCTCAATATCTTCCTTCACCCTGCTCTTTCTGCGAAGTCCTGCAGTATCAATAAAAACGTACTCTTTTCCATTGCGCCGCACAACTGTATCAATAGCGTCTCTGGTTGTCCCCGCGATGTCAGACACAATCAAGCGATCCTCTCCCAGAATCTTATTAATAATCGAAGATTTTCCGGCATTTGGTTTCCCGATAATCGCAACCTTCGGCCGTTCGTCTTCTGTCTCTTCCTGATTTTGCGGATTACAATGTACAATGACCTCATCCAGCAGGTCTCCAAATCCAATCTTAGAATTCGCAGACACCGGAAACGGAGTCCCCAGTCCCAAATTATAAAATTCATATGTGTCTAAGACAAATTTCTCATAGTTGTCCACTTTATTGACTGCCAGTACAATCGGTTTCCCGGAACGGCGCAGCATGTCCGCTACCTGATAATCTGCATCCACCAGTCCCTGCCGCACATCTGTCAGGAAAATAATAACATCTGCCGTCTCTACGGCAATCTCTGCCTGATCTCTCATATGCGACAACAAAAGATCACCGGTATCCGGCTCAATTCCTCCTGTGTCAATTAACGTAAACTGATAGTCCAACCAGGTAATATCTGCATAGATACGATCTCTTGTCACTCCCGGCGTATCTTTTACAATTGAAATCTTTTCTCCCGCCAAAGCATTAAACAATGTAGATTTTCCTACATTGGGTCTTCCAACAATGGCAATGATCGGTTTGCTCATAATCTATATACCTCTCTCATTATTTTCAGTTTCTTTTAGTATACCGTATGAAATGAATCACGTAAAGTGCAAAGCAGGATGATTTTTTTCTCAAAGAACCATAAATGCCCCCAAATTTCCTCGCTTTCCGTGACTTGCCCTGTGCGAAAACAGTAGATCAGAGTTGCAGCAGGTGCAGATATCCGTGATATCCAAATGTTCCGGCAAAATCCCTGCCTCCAACAAAATAATCTCATTGACTTTCCAAAGATCCAGCTGATATTTTCCGTTTTCTTTCTCATCCAAAAATTCTTCTTTTTGATGTTCCCTGAACTCTTGTTCAAACTGCTCTGCGACTTCCCAACTCACTTCATAACAAGTTCTGCAAATTGACGGTCCTATGGCAACAATTAAGTCCTCTCTGGAACTTCCGTATTCTTTTTCCAGAAAAAAAACCATCTTAGCGCCGATTCTCCCCACCGTCCCTCTCCATCCGGAGTGAGCCAGCGCAATCACTTCTTTTTTAGGATCATAAAAAAACAACGGAACACAATCTGCATAACCAGTATATAAAGGAACTCCTTTCTCATTGGTTGCAAGACCGTCCATATTTTTCATTACCATTCCGCAGTGCTGCTGTGTCGCCCTGCAAATTCCGGTCTCATGAATTTGATTGGAAAATACCAAACGTTTAGAATCAAAACCAATGGCTTTTCCGATTCTTTGAAAATTCTCATCCACTGCTTCTTTCTCGTCACCTCGATGATAGCTTAAATTCATCGACGCGTAAACGCCCTGGCTGACACCTCCCATTCTGGTGGAAAATCCATGGACCACTCCTGCCTGATCCAGTTTTTTAAATGTTAAATATGGAACCTCACCAAGGTGAAGCTTTGTAGACTGATTCTGATTCGATTTTTTAAAATGCATACTTTATCACTCTTATTTTCTTTCCTAAGATCTCGACAACATCGAAGCGCATTGGCTGATCAAAAGAAAGGTGCTTCGTTTTCAGATACCACATTGCCGTATTTCTTATTTTTTGCTGTTTTTTCCAGTTGACAGCCTCTCCCGGCATCCCCAGCCTGCCATCGCTTCGATATTTCACTTCTATAAATACCAGTACATGATCTTCTTTGGCAATAATATCAATCTCTCCGGTTTTTGCATAGAAGTTCTGCTCTAAAATTTCATATCCCTGAAGCTTTAAATATTCACAGGCAATTTTTTCTGCCCGGGCTCCTTGTTTTCTTTTATTCATCATCGGTATTTCTTTACAAAAGTTTTTCTGTGAAGATCGCAAATCCCCTGTTCTCGGATTCCCTGAATATGTGCTTTTGTCCCATATCCTTTATTTTTTGCAAATTCATACCCCGGATATATTTTATCATACTCCTTCATCATTCGGTCTCTTGTAACCTTAGCAACAATACTTGCCGCTGCAATGGATGCGCTCTTTGCATCTCCTTTTATAATCGGGACCTGCCTCATTTTCATTCCCGGAATCGTCACTGCATCATTCAGCAAAAGATCCGGTTCCACAGATAATTTTGAAACTGCCTGACGCATCGCTTCATAAGTCGCCTGCAAAATATTAATTTCATCAATGACTTTTTCCGATGCCATTCCTATCCCAATGGAAATTGCTTTTTCATAAATTTCATCATATAGCAATTCTCTCTTCTTCTCTGACAATTTCTTAGAATCATTCAAATACAAAATATCACAGTCCCTGGGCAGAATTACTGCTGCCGCTACTACCGGACCTGCAAAAGGTCCTCTTCCAACTTCATCAATTCCGCAGATCGTATCATAAGTTTCATATTCACGCTCATAAGAAAACATTTGATACATTCTTTGTTGTTCCTGCTGGTATTTTTCAAGCCTTCTGGCTTCTCGTTCTTCCTTTTTTGTCATATCCCTATCCCCGCTCTCTTAGTATACCTGCATCACTCAACGGAAAAATCCGAAATAGAATGCGACCTCTTAATTCGGATCTTTTCACCGCTCCCACAGCCTTATAGCGGCTGTCCTCACTGTTATTCCTATTGTCTCCCAATACAAAATATTCGTCTTCCTTCAGATGAATGGGTTTTGTCATTTCTCCGCGTTCTGTCACATGATCTTTGGAATAGTCCTTTACTTTTTTTCCATTGACATAGACAACGCCCCTCGCAATTTGAATGGTTTCTCCGGGCAATCCTATGATTCGCTTTACAAAAAATCGGGTTTCTTCTCCCGGTCCCGGAAATACAACGATTTCATAACGTTTCGGATCCCGAAACCGATAGGTCAGCTTATCTAAAATCACTTGATCGCCATCGTGAAGATAAGGCTCCATAGAATATCCACTGACCCTTGTCCGCTCTCCCACAAAAGTTAAAATCAATGCTGCAACTCCCACTGCCAAAGCAATGGTTACACCCCACTGATATATGATTCTTCGGACACGATTTTTTCTTTTTCTTTCGCGAAATGACATATTACACTTCCCCTTCTTTCGGAACCTCCAGTGAAATTTTCCCTAACTTTCCATTCCGAAACTCTTCCAGAAGAATTTTAGATGCTTTTTCATAATCCCATTCGTCGCCCTTCATTTTACAATTTCGATTCGATGCGATCGCTTCCAAAATTTTTACTTTCTCCTGTTTCTCATCTACCTGATAACGCTCTGCAAGCACTCCCTCATAGTGATGTGTGAGATAATCAATCAACTCCAATGCCATCTCGTCCTGATTTAAAATTTCATCTCGAATAGAGCCAATCAGCGCCAGACGAAGCCCCACCGTCTGATCCTCAAATTTGGGCCATAAAATCCCCGGTGTATCCAGAAGCTCAATGTTTTTATTTAACTTAATCCACTGTTTTCCCTTGGTCACCCCAGGTTTATTTCCGGTTTTTGTACATGCCTTTCCCACAAGACTGTTAATAAATGTAGATTTTCCAACATTGGGAATCCCTGCAATCATAGCCCGAATCGGCCGGTTCTTAATGCCCCTCTTTCGATTCCGCTCAAGCTTTTCTTTGCAGGCTTCCATCACAATTCCCTGTGTCCCTTTCACGCCTTTGCCGGACCTTGCATTGGTTCTTGCCACGTAGAATCCTTTTTCCTTAAAATATTCTTCCCATAAAGCTGTAACACGTTCATCTGCCATATCTGTCTTATTTAATAAAATAAGGCGGGATTTATTCACAGCCAGTTGATCAATATCCGGATTTCTGCTGCTTAATGGAATTCTTGCATCCACAAGCTCAATCATAATATCAATTAATTTCATATTTTCCTGCATCATACGTTTTGCTTTGGTCATATGACCAGGATACCACTGAAAATCCATGTTCTGCACTCCCTTCCCTTTGCATCTACCACGGCCAATATTTCAGGCTGACCTTTCCGATAATATTTTCTTTTTTCACATTTCCAATATTTGCGCTTCTGGAATCTTCACTGTTGTTGCAGTTATCTCCTATCACAAAATATTGTCCGCTTTTTAACACAATTTCATCAGATGCCAATCCCGGTGATAAAATCTTTTCGTCAGAAAAATTCTTGGTCTTTCTGCCATTGACATAAATTTTTCCATTCTTTATCTGAATTTTTTCTCCCGGCAGACCAACAATTCTCTTCACATAAAAATTTTGATTCTTTTTGTCATCTAACTTAAATACAATCATATCATACCTGTCCGGTTTCTTCACCTTATAAATCAGTCGGTTGACCAAATGTTTTTCTCCTGCCTCTAAAGCAGGGGACATGGAATCTCCTTGAATTGTATAACTGCTGCATACAAAACGAACCAACAGAAAAGCTGCTGCAACTACAGCAATAAATTTCAGAAGATACCGAAGAATCTGATCTCTTCTCTGACGCTGCTGTCTGCGCATCTGATAGGTGACAGTGTAGCCTTTTTTCATAAAACACTCCTTTCTTATGCAACGAAACCACTGGAAGTGCCAAAAGGCGCATTCCAGAACTATCAGTATCCAACAAAGTCTCGGGCAGGCCCGGACTTTGACTCATCGCTGTCACAAAATAAAACAGGGATAAGCTATGACAGCCTATCCCTCTCTCTTCAATCATACGTTATGATTATACTCTTTCTTTTACTTTCGCTGCTTTTCCAACACGATCACGTAAGTAGTATAATTTTGCACGTCTTACTTTACCGCGTCTTACAACTTCAATCTTCTCAATAATCGGAGAATGTACCGGCCATGTTTTTTCAACACCAACACCGCTTGCCTGTTTTCTTACTGTAAAAGTCTCGCGTGCTCCGCCGTTCTGTCTTTTGATCACGGTTCCTTCAAAAACCTGAATTCTCTCACGGTTTCCTTCTTTTACTTTCGCATGAACTCGAACAGTATCTCCTGTCTTAAATTCTGCTACTTCTTTTAACTGTGCATCTTCGATGCTTTTAATAATATCCTGTGCGTTCATCGTTGTTCCTCCTTGAACGAATTTAGATGTTCTTAATACCCTTAGTAACAGAGGACCATCCTATTTATAACAACTTGAATATTTTATCATATTTTATTATCAATAGCAAGTCTTATTTTATGAATTTCTCCATAGCCTTTGCCACGCCATCTTCATTGTTGGACACTGTAATATAATCTGCAATGGCTTTCATAGACTCCAGTCCGTTTTCCATCACTACAGCAATCCCCGCGGTTTCAAGCATTTCTCTGTCATTGTCTGCGTCTCCGCATGCCATAGTTTCTTCCTGTTTCAGACCGAGATGCTTTGTCAAATGAAGCAGTCCATCTCCTTTGTTGCATCCCTTTAAAGAGATTTCAATGTTTTTTGGCAGAGAACTTGCAAACTGAATATCATTAATTCCGGATAAAATTTCCCAGGCTCTTGCTCTTTCTTCCATAGTTCGGAATACTAAAGTAATCTTCTCTACGTTCCCATCCTTCGATTTTAACAAATCTTCCAGATTTTCAACAGGCTGTCTGGAACCAAGAATAATGGCTCTTGTATTCTCATCTAATTCATAATCGTCGATATGCTCCATTGCTTCACGCTCTCCAAAAGAACGTCCATTTCGATTTACACTTAACATTACCTCAAACGCTCTTAGAAACTGAACCAGCTCCAATGCTCTTTCTCTGGAAAATTGGTTTTGATACAAGGTTTTTTCTTCCCAAAGATCGTAGACCGTTGCGCCGTTGCTGAAAATCCCATATCGAAGTTCTTTTAAGGATTTTAATTCCTGCGGCAGGGCATTGACTGACCTTCCGGTGGCAGGAACAAAATAAATCCCCTGCGACATGGCTTTTTTAATTACTTTTTGTGTATATTTTGTAATCCTGCGCTCTCCATTCAACAGCGTTCCATCCATATCCGCCGCGACCAGTTTTATCCTTGATTCCATGTTACCGCTCCCTTTCCTTTTCATATGCCTGCCATAAATCCGGCCTTCTTTCTTTTGTTCTTCTAACCGACTGCTCATATCTCCATTTCTTAATATTCTCATGATGCCCCGATAAAAGTACCGGCGGCACCTCTTTTTCCAAAAAAATCGGTGGTCTTGTATATTGAGGATACTCTAAAAGTCCGTTCTCAAATGATTCTTCTCCCGCCGAATCATGATTATGAAGAACTCCCGGAATCAAACGGGAAATCGCATCAATCATAACCATTGCGGGAAGTTCTCCTCCAGTTAGTACATAATCGCCAATGGAGACATAATCCGTTACGATTTCTTCCAAAACCCGCTCATCAATTCCCTCATAATGACCGCATAAAAAAATGATATCTTCCTCCTTTGCAAGTTCCTTTGCCATTTCCTGCCGAAATACCGAGCCCTGCGGCGTCATATAAAGAACCCTTGGCTTTTTTTTCATATTCTTTGTCACATCCTCATAAGCACGATATACCGGTTCCGGCTGCATCACAAGTCCTGCCCCTCCGCCATAAGGATAATCATCGACTTTCATATGCTTATTGGTAGAATAATCGCGAATATTTACTGCATGTATTTCCAGAAAGCCGGCATCCGCAGCTCTTCCAATAATACTTGTATTCAGCCCGTCTTTTACCATATCCGGAAATAACGTTAAAATATGAAATTTATTCATCCAGCAATCCTTTCATCACATGGACGATCACTTGTCCTGTTTCCAAATCTACTTTTTTAATACACTCACGGATCACCGGAAGTAAGACTTCTTTTCCATCTGCCATTGTCACCGCATAAACGTCATTGGCTCCGGTTTGTAAAACATCTGTCAGTTCTCCCAGCACTTCTCCATTCTCCTCTCGAAGTACAGACAATCCAATCAGATCTGCAATAAAATATTCATCATCTTTCAGAGGAACCGCCTGATCTCTCGTAATAAAAAGACCACATCGCTTATATTTCTCCACCTCATTGATATTGGAAAACTCTTTAAACTTTAAAATGGGCTGATTTTTCACAAACTTACAAGACACCACATGTAGAAGCATCCTTTCTCTTCCTGTATCCAAATATACCTCTTTTAACTGCTTAAAACGTTTAATGTCATCCGTCATCGGAAAGACCTTGACTTCTCCGGCAATTCCATGAGTATTGGAAATTGCCCCAACCTGTAAGAATTCTTCCATAGCTCTTTTTCCTTTCTTTCTGCTTCTTCTTTCTATCATAAAGAAAATTTGTGCAAAACTCAACTGTTTTATATTCAAAATCCATAGGATGAAACACAATACGACATCCAAACATCAAAGTAATATTTTCACAATTACACTTCTATCTTTTTCTATGGTATAATAAACAAATCAAAACATAAGCAGGAGGGAATTTCATATGAAAAAAGAGTTGATCCGTCTGGATCACATTTCAAAAAGGTTTAAAAACGAATTGGTCTTAAAAGATATTAATGCAAGTTTGCTCCAGGGAGAAATTCTTGGCTTTCTTGGTCCAAGCGGCGCCGGAAAAACTACGACCATCAAAATCATCACCGGGCAGCTCAAGCAAACCTCGGGAGAGGCTTATCTTATGGGAATTAACTCTCACAATATTGATGAAACTATTTATGAACAGATCGGAATTGTCACGGATATCAGTGGAGTTTACAGCTATTTAACAGTTTATAAAAACTTAGAATACTTTGCCAAAATCCTGTCTGTTCCCAAAGAACGAATTGATGTTGTTCTGAGACAGGTAGGTTTGTATGAGCATCGCAAAAAGCTTGCAGGAAAGCTTTCCAAAGGACAAACTCAACGACTGATTCTGGCACGCGCTGTCCTTCACAAGCCAAAAATTCTATTTCTCGATGAACCAACCTCAGGTTTGGATCCATCTACAGCACTGGATATTCACAAAATGCTGTTCCAATTAAGAGAGGAAGGCATGGCAATTTTTCTCACAACGCACAACATGGAAGAAGCCACAAAAATGTGCGATCACGTTGCATTGTTAAACGAAGGAGTCATTGTAGAATACGGTTCTCCAAAGGAGATCTGCCTAAAATATAATAAAAACAAAAAATACGAGATTTCTTTAACCACCAGAGAAAATCACATTCTCTCACAAAACGATGAAAACACAGAAAAAATCTATCACTGGATGAAAGAACAGAAAATTAATACACTACATTCCTGTGAACCTACATTAGAAAGTGTATTTTTAGAAGTTACAGGGAGGGAATTATCATGAAACCAATACATTTCAACAAAGTTGCAGCAATTGCACAAGTAAAAACAAAAGCCTTTATGGGAAAAAATTGTATTATCATGCCGCTTTTTTCCATTGGATTTACTTTTATCATGAAGTTACTTTATGAAAATATGGATCTTGGACCAGCCGCCTCCATGGATTCTCTGTATGCCTATGTATTAAGTATGGGGCTGGTTATGAATATCGGAATGTGCGGCATCTACTGTCCAAGCCTGCTCTTAGCCGAAGAAAAAGAAAAAAATACACTGAGAGTTTTGATGACCTCCTCGGTAAATGGTCTGGAATTTTTTCTTGGAAGCATTCTTCCGGTCTTTTTTATTACAGCGGTCATTAATTTTTTACTGATGCCGATCAGTGGATTTATGATCACAGGAAGCAATTTTGCTCTCTTTGCTCTTGTTTCCATATTAGCCTCTCTAACCAGCTGCATTATTGGAATGCTTCTTGGAATTTTTGCAAAGAATCAGGTCAGCACGGGAACCATCACTTCTCCGGTTCTTCTGGCACTGATGTTAATTCCGATGTTTTCACAATTTATTGATGGTTTAGAAAAAATCTCTGAGTTCTTGTTTACCGGAATCATTATGGATATGATTTCCAATATCGCTTCAAAATCAAACACCATTCTTGATCTGAAAAGTATTTTAATTTTAGCAGCAGAAGTAGTTCTCTCCGTTATTTTATTTATCTTTTTTTATCAACGAAATGGATTTGAACATGATTAATCCCCAATTAATTGGGGCAGGATTTCGCAATAGAAATCCTGCCCTTTTTTCTTTGTAAAATCTACTGATGCTAAATAAGCAGTTGTTCCGCCACTAACATTGTTGCTACCTAATTAAAAAAACGTAAATCGAGTAGGAGAAATTCCTCTTAGGCGAGAAATTTCGACCTCTCACACCACCGTACGTACGGTTCCGTATACGGCGGTTCAATCAACTTAACAAGTAACACACCTTTTGGTGTAGTAATCTAACATTGAGACTAATCCAAATTGGGTTAGTCTCTTGTTGCTTATCGCAACATTTACAGCTCCTTTATTGCATACATACGCTATTCTGTATCCTGCGTATGCGACGTGAAAGGCTCTGTTCTTTTCGATTCCTAGTTTCATCAAGTTCTTTGCTCTATTTTGTGGCGTTTTCCAATGTTTCCAGATGCACATTCTCAACCGATAGCGAATGTTACTGTCCAACTTCGCACAAAGGGTTTTCATACTTCC